>QEVI01000165.1 GCA_003576855.1 Planctomycetota bacterium | reverse complement strand
CAATGTCCTCCGCCGATTCTGGAAACAACGCCCCAAGCGACTCCCCCGCTGCCGTTGCTACCACACCGCCGCGCAAAAACAAAGTGCGACTTGCACCCGGGCCCCGTGTTCGGGAGACGCCATTGATTGCGGCTTGCCGTGCTCGGTGACGATTACGGTTCGCGTTGGACCTTGTGTGCGTAGGACCCGTGTGGTTCGGCAGCCTCGTGCCTAAGCTCCGTCCTGGGCAGCAGGAGTCGGAATGTTCAGTTGCGCCGCGGCGCCCTGCTCATTAAAGGCGACGGCATGTGGCGATAGACGTGACAGGACAAAGCGCTGGCGGAAGTCGTCCGCGGTTCGCACGCCGTCGGCATCAAGCCCGCACCACGCGGCCAGCAGGCCGATGATCCGCTCGGGCGGCACGCCTGCCGCTCGGTAGCGGCTGATGCGGCTGTCGCCGTGGCGCTTGGCCAGCCGGCGGCCGTCTTCGCCGACCACTAGCGGCAGGTGATAGTACTCGGCGATGGAAGGCAGGCCGAGCTTTGCCTGCAACAGCCGCTGCCGGTGGGTGGAGCTGAGCAGGTCGTCGCCGCGGACGATGCGGTCGATGCCTTGACGCGCGTCGTCCACGACCACGGCAAGCTGGTAGCTCGGCAGGCCTTCCTTGGTCGCCACGATGAAGTCGCCCGTCGCGGCTTGCACGTCGTGGCAGTGCCGTTCGGCGAAGCGGTCGTCGAAACAGGTTTCGCCCTCCGGAACGCGCAGCCGCCAGGCCACGCTTTGGCCGGCGAAATCGTGGAACGCCAGCGGCGTTGGCTCGGCTGGTCGGCAAGCGCCGCTGTAGCGCAACTCATGCTCGTCGCCGTGCGGGGCGGACAGCGCGGCGGCCTCGATTTCACGGCGGGTGCAGCGGCAGGGGTAGACGTCGCCCTGGGCCGCAAGTTGTTCCAGCGCGGCCGTATAGGGCGCCAGGTCGCGCCGTTGGTAGTACGG
This sequence comes from Planctomycetota bacterium, assembly GCA_003576855.1. Lineage (GTDB taxonomy): Bacteria > Planctomycetota > Planctomycetia > Pirellulales > Lacipirellulaceae > Lacipirellula. The sequence goes on along the minus strand of QEVI01000165.1, from coordinate 10,363 downwards.
CCCTTCGTCCCAATCGAGCCCCAGCCACCGGAGGACGTCGATCGCTTCTTCGGCGGCGCCGGGCTTTACGCGGGGGCCGTCGAGGTCTTCCATCCGCAGGACGATCCGCCAGCCGTTCTGCCGCGCTAGCGCCCAGTTCACCAGGAACGTGCGAGCGTTCCCCAGATGCAAGGCGCCGGTGGGCGAGGGGGCAAGTCGCGTGCGGGGCATCGGCGAAGCGGAAAGGCGGAAGGGGAGCGGATGCTTGGCGACTGGTAAGTCGTCTAGCATGGCGGAGCGGCCAGTCGCAACGGCATCCCGACCATGCGGTGTCGTCGCAGCCGGTCACTCTCCGACGCGGCGGGTCTTAGCCCCGCCGGTCGAGCATGCGGACGATCTTTTCGCCATCGGTTTCGGCGTAGTCGGGGCGCGGCTTGTCCGGCGGGAAGACGAGCAAGGCGTCGCGATCGTGGACCGTGACGAAGCTCTCGTCGATTTCGCCCTTGTCGTTTTGGATGCGACCCAAATCGAGCTTCAGGTGCTTGGCGAGAAAGCGGTAGACGGCCGCCCGCTTCGAGGGGCCGTAGTCGTGCTGCTCGTCGGCGAAGTGGGCGTTCTCAACGTTGCCGGCGGCGCCCATGAGCCCGTACACCCGCTGGAGATAGGGGAATTCAACCGTGGGCGTTTGCCTGGTCCAGTCGCCGCCGCAGGAAACCAGCAGTTGCGGCCGCGGGGCGATGCTGGCGGCGATCTCCACGTTGTTGGTTTCGTGCTCCGCGCTCTTGTGGATCGGCATGCCGCTTTCGCACATGCAGCCGCCGTAGAAGTGGGCGGACACCATCACCACCGGGGCCGAGACGTCGATCCGCGGATCGACCGCGGCGAGCAGAAACGACTGCGTGCCGCCGCCCGATTCGCCGGTGACGGCCAAACGGGTCTCGTCGACCGCGCCGAGCGATAGCAGGAAGTCCACGCAGCGCATGCTGTTGTAGGTTTGCAGCCGCACCGCTTCGCTGTGGCGGTGGGGCACGGGCCGCGATTCGCCATAGCCGATCATGTCCCAGGCAAGGACGATGGCGCCCATGCGGGCCAGCGCCGCGCAGCGCTTTTGCGTTTGCTCGAGCATGCGGTTGTCGTCCAGGTGGCCGTGCGGGCAAAGGACGCCGGCCGCAGGCTGCTCGGCCTTTTCGGGCAAATACAGATTACCGGTGACCCAGAAGCCCGGAAGGCTCTCGAAGGCGACGTTTTCCACCGTGTAGCCGTCCTCGTTCCGCACGGTGTGGCGGATCGGCTTCAGCTCTCCCGGCGGGGGAAGCTGCTGGAGGTTCATGCCGCGAAGCACGCCGTGGCGGATCCGCTCGGCGCGATCGTGCCATTCCTCGGGCGTGTCGTACTGCGCGGCGAAGTCGCCCAGCTTGCGAGCGCCTGCGGCCTCCGTAAAGCACTCGCCGCGGAAGAGGGTTTGAATCTCGGCGTGCGCGCTGGCAGTTGCAAGAGGCAGCAGCGCGATGGCCAGCAGGACAATATGGGGCATTCGCATGAAGAGACTCGCATGAGGTAAATCGAAGAAGTGCGGAGTACACAGCGTGCAGCTAGCCCCGACCTAGCCAAGTCGGGGCTGGGTTGATATGCATTGGGGGCTGCGGTGATTATGCGCCGGGAGCGACCGATTGAACACTAGCGCGGGGAACGACCCGCTCGGCGTCGCTGGAGAGCTCGAAGTAGCTGCCGCGCTCAAAGCCGAACGTGTCGGCCACGATGTTCGTGGGAAACGAGTCGCAAAGCTGGTTCATGTCGCGAACGTTGCCGTTGAAGAAACGTCGGGCCGCGGCCAGGCGGTCCTCGGTCAGGGCCAGTTCTTCCTGCAAGGCGAGGAAATGGGCGTCGGCGCGGAGCTGCGGGTAGTTCTCGACCACGGCGAACAGTTGCTTCATGCCGATGGCCAGCGCGGTCTCATCGACGGCCTGCTCGGCCGCCGGACCGTTGTTGGCGGCGGCGCGATTGCGAAGGCGGACGACCTCGTCCAACACGGCCCGTTCGTGGGCGGCATACCCCTGCACGGTTTCGACAAGATTGGGAATCAGGTCATAGCGGCGCTTCAGTTCCACGTCGATGTTCGACCAGCTCTCGCGGAGGTGCTGGCGGGTCTTTGCCAGGCGGTTGTACATGGCGATCAGCCAGATCAACAGCAGCAGCAGAGCGCCGGCGATAATGAGCAGTGCAGGTTCCACGTGGCGTCTACAGGCGGAAGGTAAGGACAGCTTGCACTATTTGGCCCCCGGTCAGTGATCGGGACAAATCAGCCGATCTCTGACTGGGGGCTAAGTAGTCGGACCAGCGCTCAGTTGCGTCAGCAGATGCCGCGGCCAACGCTCGAAAAACTGTCGCGCCCAGTCCGCGGTCAATTCGAACTCGGCCGGCTTCCAGACGCCTTCGCCGCGCGTCAGGCAGCAGCAGCCGCGACCCAGCTCGATCGTGGGCGGCTTGCCCGCCAGCAGGAACTCCATCATCGGCGGGTGAATGACGTCGTACGCGAAACGCTTGTCGCGGCTCTTGACGATGAACCGCCGGCTGAACTCCGCCGACTCGAAGTCGATGTCGTCGAAGCCGATGAATTCGGCGATGCGGTCGAGGAAGTTCTCCGCGCGGATGTACAGGTCGGGCGTGGCGCCAAACGGCATTTCGACGAGCACGTAGCTTAGCCGGTGATGGTGGGTGCGCGTTCGCTTGCCGTCGTGCGAGGTCGTCTCGTAGTGGTAATCGCCAAGCTGCACGGGCCACGCCGCCCCGTCGACCTCCACTGCCCCGCGGAGCGTGTTATAGGCGTACCGCGACTTGCCTCGATTGAAAACGGCGAAGTGGCCGAAACGCTCGTCGTGCGAATAATCGTAAGACGGGTCCCATTGCCATCCTCGCTGGCGCGCCAATTGCTCAAGCTCGGCCTTCCGCTGTTGCTCGGCCCGGTACGCGAGATAACCAAGGGCGATGGCCAGCGCCGCAATGACGACGACAACCGCGATGGCAAGTTCCTGGGGCATAATCTCAAGATTCTAGCAGGGAAGTCGGCCGGGGCGCAGACGGCCTTCAAGCTGAATACGATTCGCCGCCCGGTCAGGATTATTGGAAACGACGCGGGCGACCGCCGAGCGGCGCCACGACCGGCACGCCGCGGCCGATTTTTGGCCGTCAAGCCGTGGCACGCCGCCGGTCGCGGGAATAGGCTTATCGGAAACCAGCGTTCGCCCATGAGCCGGCGGCGCCCAATCGGCGCGCTTGCGGTCTTGAATGGACCGACAATCCGCGCTGGCCGCATGGCCCAGGCGCTTCGCCCGGCGTACACCCTATGGCATCGCCCGTCACCACCGCCGACCAGGCCCGCGACCGCGCTCTGCGGCAGGCCGCACGAGGGCTGCGGGCCGCGGTCCTCGCGCTGACCGTCAGCGCCGTGCTGGGCGCCGTCAAAGTGGTGGCCGGCGTTGCGGGGCACAGCTACGCGCTGATCGCCGACGGCGTCGAGTCGCTGCTGGACATCGCCAGCTCCCTGGCCGTGTGGGGCAGCCTGAAAATCTCGATGACCGATCCCAACAAGCGGTTCCCGTACGGCTACGGCAAGGTGGAGCCGCTCGCCGGGCTGGCCATTGCGGCCATGTTGATCGTGATCGCCGCCGTGCTGGCCGTCGAGAGCGTCCACGAGATCCGGCATCCGCATCAAGCGCCGGCCCCGTTTACGCTTGTCGTGCTGGTGGTCGTCGTCGCCGTAAAGGAATTGTTGTACCGTTGGCTGGCGCACACGGGCCGCGAGATCGAAAGCCGCGCCGTCGTGAGCGACGCCTGGCATCATCGCAGCGATGCACTCACGTCGCTGGCGGCGTTCGTCGGCATTTCCGTGGCGCTGGCGGGCGGCGAGGGCTATGAATCGGCCGACGATTGGGCCGCGCTGGCGGCCTGCTGCATGATCGCGCTGAACGGGGCCGTGCTGCTGCGGAGCGCCCTGGGCGACGTGCTCGACGCCGCGCCCAGCGGCGAAACGCTCGACAAGATCCGCGCCGTCGCGGCGGCGGTCGAAGGGGTCTCCGGCATCGACGACTGCCGCGCCCGCAAGAGCGGCCTGGGGTGGCTGGTCGACATCCACGTCGAAGTGGACGGCGCCATGCCGGTGACCGAAGGCCACCGCATCGCCCACGAAGTGAAGGACGCCTTGCTGTCGGCGCCGCTGGGCGTGCTCGACGCCCTAGTGCACATCGAACCCAGCGGCGGCCCGTTCGGGTTCAAGGCCCAGTGATTCGCGATGTAATTGCTGTTTTCACGTTGATTGGCAACCTGACGAAAGTTTAGCTCCGCAGGAGCGGCGGCATGTAGCGGCGGGCATTAGCCCGCCGTAACGAGGTGAGTTACAAGCAGGGAGCCCCGGCAGGGGCGTAGGCGGTCATCGCCAAATGAATCGCTCGTCAAACGTAATTCGGTGTTTCTTCAACAATGTCAACAGCTCATCCTGGTACGAATAGCGTCGATGGTGATCCGCCTGGTTCCGGAGATATCGTCGCACGGGCGGAACTTGCGACTCGCTGATGGAGAAGGCCGAGTAGCCTTCCTGCCAGCCGAACTTACGCAGGTCCATGTGTTCGGCGTTGAGCCATTTTGATGATTTTGCCTTAATTCGGTTAAGCATCTCGGCGACCGATTTGGCAGGCTTTAGTCTTGCCAGCAGATGGAGATGATCCGGCATTCCGCCAATCTCCAGCAGTATGCCATCTTCGCCGCGGACGATGCCGCCGATGTACTCGTAGAGCGGCGCCTGAATCCTGGCGGAGATCAAAGGAATGCGGTTTTTGGTGCTGAAGACCAGGTGATAAAGGAGGTTTGAGTAGGTTCCGGCCATGGGGATGGTTCCTACGTTCCTAATGGGGCTTTGGATCGATGTGAGGACTCCGCACGGCGGGCTGGCGCCCGCCGCTACATTCCTAGGCCCCAAAAGGGGCCGCGTGACCTGCCGCGACGAAGCGCACCTTTGACGCACACCCGCTGGTTAGATTTGTTTAACCATAGCAGGGCTGCCAAAGCCGTCGCTGCGAAGCGCCTACACAATGGTCGGAGCGCATCGTCGCTGCAAGTGCGCGGCATGGCGCTGAGGGGCCGTTGGGAGCGCCATCTATCGCAGTAGCGCTCAACGATTCGCCAAACAGGCCGCGACGATGCGGATCTCGTCGTACGAAATCTCGCGGTTGAGGTGCTCGAAAATCGGTTTGAGCGCCGCCGAGCCGACGGCTTCGATCGCCTCCTCGATGCGGCGTGCGCTGGCAGCATTGACCCACGGCGACGGGTCAGTCACCTGTTTGGCGGCAATGTACTGCGTGAGGTAGCCGAGGACGGTCGACTGAGCGCGGCTGAGGCGCTGGGACGCCTCTTCGATCGAGGCGCCGCGGCCGAACTGCTCGAAGGCGGCGACGAGCGCGGCCGCCGCTGGCCGCTGCGACTCGCGCGCCTCGTCGCCGAGGGACGGGGCCCGCTGCGGCGGCCGGGCGTCCCTGGCTACGCCGCTCGCGGCGCAATAGGCGACGATCGCTTCGACGAATGCCGCGCCATACTCGTCGCGCTTGTGCTCGCCGACGCCGCGGACGTCGAGGAAGCCTTCCAGCGAACTGGGACGGCGGCGGGCCATATCCCGTAGCGCCGTGTCGCCGAACACCACGTACGGCGGCACGCCGCGCTCCGCGGCCAGGCCGGTTCTCAGCCCGCGAAGCACCTCGAACAGCCCGCGGTCGACGCCTTCCCACGAATCCTCCTGGCCGATGCCGGGGGTGCGGCGCTCGCGGGATTTGCTCGGCGCCGGCTTGATGAGTTGCGGCGCCCCCGCGCCGCGCAGCAAGGCTCGGCCCGACTCGGTAAGCGACAAGGTGTTGAACTCGCCGGTCTTGGCCAGAAACGCCTGCGAGACGAGTTGTTCGATCCACTCGCGAATGGTCGAGGCGTCGTGCGAATCGAGCAGGCCGTAGGTGCTCAATTGATCGTGGCGCTGTTCCAGGATACGCGCCTCGCGCGAGCCGGCGAGCACCTTGGCGGTGTAATCGGCGCCATAGCGCTGGTCCAGCCGAAGCACGCACGAGAGAATCTTTTGAGCCAGGACGAGCGGCTCGTCCACCAGGTCCAGCTCGCCGAGGCAGACGTCGCAGGCGCCGCAGTTTTCCTTGTCGAGCTCCTGACCGAAGTAACGGACGATGGCCCGGTGACGGCAGGCGACGCTGCCGCAGAATCGCTCCATGGCGGCGAGCGACTCCAGCGCGCCCGCTTCGGCGGCGCTGTCGTCCTTGGCGATGAGGGACCTCCACGTCATGGCGTCGCGACCGCTGTACAGCAGCAGGCAGTCGGCTTCCAAGCCGTCGCGGCCGGCGCGACCGCTTTCTTGGACGTAGTGCTCCAGCGACTTGGGCATTCCCAGGTGGATGACGTAGCGGACGTTCGACTTGTCGATGCCCATACCGAAGGCGACGGTGGCGACGACGATGTCGGCCCGCTCCTCGAGAAACGCGTCCTGGTGGCGGTGGCGCTGGTCGTCGCTGAGGCCCGCGTGGTACGGCACGGCGCGATAGCCCATCGCCGTGAGCGCTTCGGCCGTGCGGTCGACTTCCTTGCGGCTGATGCAGTAAACGATGCCCGCTTCGCCCCGGCGTTGTTCGATCAGCTTCACGGCCTCCTGCAGCCGACTGGACGAGCGGCGAATGCGGAACACCAGGTTCGGGCGATCAAACGAACCGATGAGCATCTGCGGATCGACCAGTCCGAGCTGCTCGGCGATGTCTTGCTGCACCACCTTCGACGCCGTGGCGGTGTAGGCGTGCACGCCTACGCGCGGGAAGGCCTGCTTCAACACTCGTAGCCCGCGGTACTCAGGGCGAAAGTCGTGACCCCACTGGCTGATGCAGTGGGCCTCGTCGATGGCCACCAGCGACAGCGGCGTGCGGGTGAAGAAGTCGAGCGTGCGCTCCGCGAGCAGCCGTTCCGGGGCGACGTAGACGAGCTTCAGCTCGCCGCGGCGAATCTGCTCGGCGATGATGCGACGCTCGCCGGGGGTTTGCGTGCTGTTGATCGCCGCCGCCGGCACGCCGCAGGCTCGCAGGGCGTCGACCTGGTCCTTCATCAGCGAGATGAGCGGCGAGACGACCAGCGCAAGTCCGTCGCGGCAGACCGCAGGCGCCTGGAAGCAAAGGCTCTTGCCGCCGCCGGTCGGAAGCACCACGACCGAGTCCCGCCCCGTCATCGCCGCCGTCATCGCCTGGGCTTGCAGGGGCAAAAACGAGTCGTACCCCCAATAGCGGCGCATCGCCGCGAGCAACCGGGTTTCAACGGCGGTCGGAGCGATCGGGGCGTCCATGCGGCAGGCGGAGTGCGGAATGAAGCGTTTATATGAACTGTGTCAAAGCCGGGCCTGTGAGGATTCCTCAATCCTAGCCGGTGTTCGGCCGCCCGTACAAACGGCAGGGGGCTGCGCCAGCCGGGCGAGGTCCGCTGGCCGCGGCGACCGGTAAATCGGACGGCGTTTTTGGATTTCGCCATGCGTTCGGTGGAGAAATCCGGCAGGTCGATCCATAATGACAGAGTCCGCCATGCCCCGGCCTAAAACGGGTTCCTGGTCATGCATCGCACGATTGGCTTCATGCAATTCCTGGGCGTTCTGCTGCTGCTGGCGGCTAGCGGCCGGGTCGCCGCTTTCGATCTGCAGTTTTCGATCAGCGATCCTAGCGGCCTGTTTAGCGCCGAACAGGTGGAACTGCTCCAAGTCGCGCTCGGCCGCGCCGAGCGGATGTGGGAAACCGCCATCGTCGGCTACCAGTCCGGAATCAACATCCCGGCCGTGCCGATTTCGGTGTATCCGACGACCGCCGGCCTGGCCGCGGCCAACTTCACCGGCCAGTCGTTTCAGGGCGGCTATTGGTTGTCGACCGGCGGATTCATCAACATCAACGTCCACGAGATACTCAACTTCTCCAACTGGCAAGGCCCGGGCGCCAACGGGCGAAACTACCTCGATGAACTGCTTGCCCACGAGACCGGGCACGTGCTCGGCATCGGCACGCTGTGGGACGACAACGGCGTGTACGTCAACAATTCGTTCCATTATGTCGGACAGTTCGGAGTGGCGGCGTACCTGGCCGAATTCAACGACAATACGACATGGGCGCCCGTGGAGAACGCCGGCAACCCCGGCACGCCGAATTCCCACTGGGACCAGCTCATGCGGAGCAGCCCGCAAGAGGGAAACCCCATGGACCCCTACTCGCTCGACCCCCGCGTCGGCGTGGTAGACGCCTATGGCCGCGACCGGGGGTTGGAACTGATGACCGGCGCTATTGATCCTGATTACGGCGAGCCGTTCTTGAGTCGCTTTACCGTGGAATCGATGCGGGACCTCGGCTACAGGGTCGCCCGGTTCGAGGACTGCAACGGCAACGGCGCCGTCAACGTCCTGGATCTGAATATTCTGCTCGCGAACATGGGCGCAACGGACCTTGCCATCGACAGCGTCGCGTTCGGCGACGTCAACCGCGATCGCCGGGTCGATGCCGCGGACTTGGCGCTGTGGCGCCAGGCGGCGCCGGAGCCGCCGAGCATTGCCCTGGTCGTGCTGGCCGCGGCGTCGCTCGCCGGCCGGCGAGTCGCGAGGCCGTGGCGCGGACGCGCGCGGCGTTGACGGACCAGAGCACGTACCGGCGCAGTGGCGCGTCCGTGCGAAGCCGCCCTCAGTTACGTGACGGCTGATCGCGCTTCATCGGCCCGCCGACCCAAGTTGCCGTAACGGTGGTATGCGTGGGACACGCTTTGCTCTTGCAGGTACCAGAGCAACTCCACTCGACCGCAAACCGCCACAGGCGCATCGGCGATGAACAGAAAGCACTCCGCGGCGGCGCGGCGCACCGCTTCCGGCGTGCGGGAACGATCGGCGTAGCGGATGCGGGTAAGCTGCGAGCTGCGAATAGCCGCCGCCAGCTCCTCGTCGCTTTCCTCGATGAATTCAATCGACGCGGCCCAACTGTCGGTCAATTCGTCGAGTAGCCGGAACAGGTCTCGCAGCCGATTGGTCGAATCGCGCGGCAGGCTGATCGCCGTTCGACAGCCCGCGGCGCGGGCGGCAGCCGCGCGGGCGAAGACGTCCAGTGGCGTATCCGCTTCATGGAGCCGAATCCGCAGATCGTGGAGCGGCAAGTAGCGGCGGAAATTGTCCTCGCCCACCAGGCGGAACGAGTCGTGGACCGCATCGAACTCCTCCACGGCCCAGTGCAGGTAGCTTTCGATAGCGGCGCTGAGTCGGCTGCAGTCCTCGGCGTTCAGCAGCGAGCGATCTTTGGCCGCGAGTCCGTGAAGATGGTCGCGGAGCGCATGAAGCTGCTGCCGCCGCTCCGCCAGCGGCTGCCGCGCCAGCGCCAGGGCCGGCGGCGGGACAACGCGATCGTCCGCCGCAGGGCCCCGCGCAACGGCCGCGTCCATCGAATCGAAAAACCGCATCAGCGGCAGCACGTAGTTCGGACCGCCGGCCTTGACGCCCGGGCCGAACGCGCTTCGGCCCATGCCTCCGAAAGGCTGCCGCAGCACGATGGCGCCCGTCGTGGGGCGATTGATGTACAAATTGCCGGCCCGCACGCGTCGCTGCCAAAGCTCGTGCTCGCGGTCGTCGAGGCTCTCCAGGCCGGATGTCAGCCCGTAGCCGGTGGCATTCACCAGGTCGATGGCCTCGTGCAGGTTGGTGGCCCGCATGACGCCCAGGAGCGGCCCAAAGAGCTCGCACGTGTGCGTCGAGCTACGCGGCATGACGCCCCACTTGACGGCCGGGCCGACCAGGTGCGGGTTGCCATCGACATGCAGTCGCGGCATGACGGCCCACGACTCGCCGGGCTCGAGTTCTTTGAGCGCCCGTTCCAGCTCGCCGCTGGGGGGTTGAATGAGCGGATTGATCCTCGTCGGCAATTCCCAGGCCGAGCCGACGCGCAAGCTTTCGACCGCGTCGCACAGCGTGTCGCGAAACTTGCGATCGTGGTAAACCTCGTCTTCAAGGATGAGCAGCGACGTCGCCGAGCACTTCTGCCCGCTGTGGCTGAAGGCCGAGTGAACGACGTTCTTGATGGCCAGGTCACGATCCGACAGCGCCGTCACGATCGTGGCGTTCTTGCCGCCGGTTTCGGCCAGCAGGTTCATCGTAGGCTTCTGGCGAAGCATGGCCAGCGCCGTGGGCGTTCCGCCGGTGAGAACCACCGCATCCACGGCGTCGTGGCTCGCCAGCCGCTCTCCTTCAGCGGCGCCGCTGCACGGCACGAACTGCAGCGCCGCCGGCGGCACGCCGGCCGACCAGAAACACTGACACATCAGGTACGCGACGAGCACCGTGTGGGACGCC
>QEVI01000164.1 GCA_003576855.1 Planctomycetota bacterium | reverse complement strand
GTTCAACACTGTCGTGTACGAAGATTACGACCTGTATCGGGGCGTCGAGCGGCGCGACGTGATCCTCCTCCATCCGGATGACATTGCGCGGCTGCGGCTCGATCCGTCGATGACCGTCGTCGTGCATGGACCGGCCGGCACGATGCGCGGCGTCCGCGTTCATCCGTTCGGCGACATCCGCCCCGGCAACGCAGCCATGTATTACCCCGAAGCAAACGTACTGGTGAGCCGCCGCCTCGATCCGGCGAGCAAGACCCCGGCGTTCAAGTGCGTCGTGGTGCGCGTCGAGGCGGAAGGGCTGGCGCTGGCAGGCGTGTAAGCGTAGCCGTACAAGGCGCCAACAACTCGATTGTCAGCCGCTCCATGTTGCTGCATAATTGGAAACACTATGAGCACGGGCCATGTCGACATCCTGAATGCGGCGCTTGCCCTTTCTGAAGGCGAGCGGGCTGCCATCGCCTTTGAACTTCTTCATAGTTTGAAGCCGCCCATGGCGCTCAGCGAAGATGATCCCGCGCTCTTTGAGGAACTTGACCGTCGGATGGATGCGTATGAGCGCGATAGTTCGACGGCGCAGGATTGGAAAGACGTATCCAGCGGCGTGAAGCAGATGTTGCGCGATCGTCGGTCGCCATGAATACGCGGCTGTTGCCGGAAGCAGTCGCTGAGCTTCGAGAGGCGGTCGAGTGGTACGACGATCGGCGCGATGGCCTCGGCGACGACTTCCACGACGCCGTCAGTTCGACGCTAAAGCAGATCGCTACCGCGCCGGACCAGTCTCCACGCTACGAAGGTTGTAAGCACAACCGCGATTACCGCCGCGCTGTCATTGCGCGCTTTCCGTACGTCATCGTTTACACAGCTCATGAATCGGGAATCATCATCGTGAGCATCTCCCATTCGAGCCGCCGTCCCGGGCACTGGCGAAAGCGATAATACTGCAGCGTAACCGTGCGCGCCCCGGCCGGCGCCACCTAATCGACCTTTACGCAGAAAATGGATGCCCTTTCTGGCCGTAACAGACGGCTACCCGCTGACAGCACTTCTACCCCGGCGTGTCGAGGTACGGATCCTGCCCCATTTGTCGCTGGATCTTTTGCCGCTCTTTTTCGTGGTAAAGCATGATCTTGCGATCGCGGAAGTGACGCCGTTCGACGCGGCGCTGCGCTTTGCGGAACAGGGCCTCCAGCCCGGCGAGCGGTCCGGTCGATCTTTCGCCGAGGCGTTTGAGGCGTTCCGCCTTCTTCGGCCCGAAGCCCGCTTGGAGAATCTCGTCGTCCAGCGCCAGAAACTGGCGATAGGTTCCGGGATCGCCCTGCCGGCCGCAACGGCCGATGAGCTGCCGATCGATCCGTTGGGCTTCGTGCAATTCAGTGCAGATCACGTGCAGCCCGCCCAGTTCCAGCACGCCCGGGCCAAGGCGGATATCGGTGCCGCGCCCGGCCATGTTGGTAGCCACGGTGAGTTTGCCCCGCTGGCCGGCCTCAGCGACGATTTCCGCCTCGCGGGCTATGTGCCGAGCATTGAGCACCGTCGGCCTGGCGCCCGCGGCGACCAGCAGCTCGGCCAGGTGCTCGCTCTTGTCGATCGATCGCGTCCCAATGAGCACCGGCCGCCCGATGGCGAGCTGCTCCAAGGCGTCTTGTACGACGGCGTTCCACTTCTGGTCGGCCGTGCCGAAAGCGAGCGTCGGCAATTGCTTGCGAATGGGCGGGCGATTGGTCGGAACCGACTCGACGTGCATCTTGTAGATCTTCCGCAACTCGCGGCTGCTGGTCGAGGCCGTGCCGGTCATGCCTCCCAGGCGCTCGTAACGCAAGAACAGATCCTGCACCGTGATGCGGGCCGCCTGGTTGGTCGCAAACGTGATCTCGACGCCTTCCTGCGCTTCGACGGCCTGGTGGATGCCGGCCCGCCACTTGCGCCCCTCGGCCAACCGGCCCGTGAACTCGTCCACGATGACGACTTCGCCGTCTCGCAGCACGTAATGGCGATTAAGGAACATCTCCCGCGCCACTTTGACCGCTCGCTGCACGTATTCGTAAATGGTCGATAGCGGCAACCGGTCCATGGCCGAAGGCTTCGGCAGCGAGCGCACGAGCTGTCGCCCTTCTAGAGAAAGTTCGACCGTACGGTCTTCGTGGTCGTATTCGTAGTGCTGGTTTTCGACGAACTTGTCCCTCACCGCTGCCGCCCAGCGATAGGCTTCGGCGGCGACTTGCTCGTCTTCGCCGGGCAGGGCGCTAATGATCAGCGGCGTGCGGGCCTCGTCGATAAGGATGCTGTCGGCTTCGTCCACGAGCATGAAATGGAGATCTCGCTGGACGGGCTCGTCGCTGCCGCCGGCGGCCGACTGGCCGAGCATCTGTCCGAACAAGTCGTGCTGGCCCGCCGCCAGGCTGCGCTTCAGCAACCGATCTCGCAGGAAGTCAAAGCCCATTTCGTTGGCCGTGCCGTAGGTGACGTCGCTCGCATAGGCCTTGCGCCGTTGGTCTTGCGGCTGCTGCGCCTGGATGACGCCGACGCTCATGCCAAGCGTTTCGTAAATCGGCTTCATCCACTCGGCGTCGCGGCGAGCCAGGTAATCGTTGACCGTGGCCAGATGGGCGCCCTTGCCCTCCAGCGCCGCCAGGTACATCGGCAGCGTCGCCGTAAGCGTTTTGCCTTCGCCCGTCTGCATTTCGATGATCGAGCGGTGATGGGCCGCCGCGCCGCCGACAATCTGCACGTCGAAGTGGCGCATGCCCAGCTTGCGCCGCCCGGCTTCTCGCACCAGGGCGAACGCCTCGACCAGCAGCCGATCGAGCGGCTCGCCGCTTCGGGCGCGATAGCGCAAGCCCAGGCTCGCCTTGCGTAGCTGGTGATCGGCCAGCGTCTGCAAGTCTGGCTCCAGCGCTTCGATGGCGGGCAAGTACCCGGCCCAGCGGGCGAGCCGGTCGCCGCCGGCGGCGCGCACCGTCCGCACCAATCCCCGCGGCACGCGAGAAACGTCGTTGCCCCGGGCTGCCTCGGTCTTGCCGGCGGACATTGGCTGTTAGAGATGCAAAAAGACTCAGGTTTATGTGCGTTACAGCCGGGCGTTCAGATCGCCCTCCCAAGCGAAGCCGCTAAGCTGGCCACCGGGGCGACACTCCCCGCCACAACAAGACGCCAGCCATCTCCGCTCCTGGCGGCGGACCCGCGACGACGCCCGCGGCCGGGCAGTCGCCGTCGCAACGGAAGAATAGGTCGCCGTGCCGCCGGTAGTCAAACTCCCCCGCCCGGCGGTCATTGCCGCTGCCGCTGAACGACCGACACTCGATACACCGGCTGGTAGAAACTGTCATCCACCTGCCGGCCGAAGACCTGGCCTTCGACGGCCACAAACTCGCCCGGCGACAGGTTGCCCAGGACCTGCGGGTTGTCGATGAGAATTCGGCCGCCGATCTGATCCACCTGGCCGTCCGGCATGTAGCGGATGCTCCACTGGCCGCTCTCCGGCCAATACTCCAGTTGGCCGCGCAGCCACTCCTGAGCAGGCCCGACGGCGAACCGCTCGTGGGACGCCTTCCCGGCCGACGAAGCAGCCCGCCCGGCGCCAAGCGACGGCGGGCGGAAGCCTTTGGCATCGGCCGATTCGCTGGTTGTCGCGGGTTGCGATGTGCTCGACTGGGGCCGAAAACCATCGCCGCCGGCGGCCGGCCATGCCGGCGCCGCCGACGGCGCCACGCCGCCGGCCGGCGTGCTGATCAACTGGCCCGGCGCCAGTTCACGACTCTGCAATCGCTGCAGCGGGGACGAAGCGGTTGCCGACGACGGTTCGTTGAACGCGGCCTGTTGCACGGCGCCCCCGGGCGCGGCCGAAAAGTCGAGTGACGCCCCGTTTGCACGGGCCTGCGATGGATAAGTCGGCCAGGCCGATGGCGGCGGGACCGAGCTTCCAGCGGGCAGCGGCGTCGCCGGGCCAACCGGATAGGGCGACGGCGGCGTTACGCTCGCCGGGGGTGCGAACTGTCCCGCCGGCGACTGCGGCGCCGGAGATGCGATCGGACTGGCGCCGCCGCGAAGATCGCCGCCATACAGCGGCGTCGCGGCGCCCGGCGGCGGGATTTGCGTCGTGGGCGGCGGGACTCGGTCAGGCGTCAAAAACGGATTGCTGAGAGACGCCGGCTGACTCCGGCAGCCCATCACGGCGGCAAACAAGGCAAGCGTGTGTAGACCGGTGGCAAACCGCATCGGCAGCATCCTTTCTGCCTGGGCTAGCGACGGAGGGTAGCGCGCGATCCTCGACGTGGGGCGTGAATGATAGCGGATCGTGCCGCCGCGCTACAGAGCAATGCAGCGACGTCTTGCTAGCACCTGCGGGGCTGCGCGATGACGGGCATGGCGCACGCCGGCACCCTGTCGGCGGCTTACCGATGCTCGGTGTGCGCTATGCGGGGCTCTTAGCGCTGGGCCAGCGAAGGCGAAGCACTGCGGCCAACTGGGAATCCGCTCGGTGCGACGTAGGGATTGTCGATTACCAGCGGCGCGCCGTGGACGGCTGAGCCTGCCGTTTGGTCCGCCGCGTTGCCTGTCTCGCTCGACTTGCCGGCGCTGGGCTGCGGGACCTCTTCGCCTTTGAAGTAGGGATTCTCGATCGTTTGCAGCTCAACGATTTCAACCTCGGGCGTCATCACTCCCGGAGGATAAGCAAACGGGCTGTAGCCGTACGTTCGCGGCACAGGATAGCTATAGTACACCGGCGGAAACGCCGCGTAGTACGGCACTTCGTCGGCAAGCAGGCCGTACAGGCGACCAATGTCCCAAAACCCGCCATACCCGGCGTAGCCGCACATCGCACCGCACTGCCCGTGGGCGCGGTCTACAACGGCCGCGTGGATCGAGATCGCCATCGCGATGGCAAGTACCGCTGATCGAGTTTTCATCATGTGACGCCTTAGCCGAGGATGTTGTGCCGTGAAGCGCGAAATGATTAGCCAGTATCTCCCAGCGTAATTGGGCGGCGCCGGGCCGCAAGCAGCGGATCGCCCGGTTTTTCGCGGCGCCGTACGATGTAGGCGATGAATGCGGCGGATTTAACGGCGGCTCTCAAGCTGAAGGCGGCGGAATTGGGGTTTCCCCTAGCCGGCGCCTGCGCGGCCGTTGCGCCGGCTGGAGCGGCTCGGCTGGCCGAGTGGCTCGCCCGCGGCTATGCCGGCCAAATGGCCTACATTGCCGAACGACATGAGGCTTATGCTCATCCGCGGCATGTGCTCGACGGCGTGCGCAGCTTGCTGATGCTTGCCATGCCGTACCGGACGGCCGAACCGGTAGAACCTCGGCCCGGCGAGGGACGCGTGGCCCGCTATGCGTGGGGCGCCGCCGACTATCACGACCTGATTCGCGGGCGATTGCACCGGCTGGCCGACTACCTCCGCGAGCTGGCGCCCGGCGCCGTCGCACGCGGCGTGGTCGATACGGCGCCCCTGTTGGAACGAGAATTCGCCCAGCTCGCCGGGCTAGGCTGGATCGGCAAGAACACGTTGTTACTCAACCGGCAGGCCGGCAGCTACTTCTTTCTGGCTGCGCTGCTCACCGACCAGGCGCTTCAGTACGACGCCCCGTTCGAGGCAGATCACTGCGGCGCCTGTACGGCTTGCCTCGATGCATGCCCCACCGCCGCATTCCCGCAGCCCCACGTGCTCGATGCCTCGCGCTGCATTAGTTACCTGACGATTGAACTGCGCGACTCCATGCCGGTTGAATTGCGAGCACAGGTCGGCCCATGGGTCTTTGGTTGCGACGTGTGTCAGGAGGTCTGCCCATGGAACCGATTCGCTCCGTACAGCGCCGAAGACGGATTGTCGCCGCTGGCGTCGATGAACCCCATGTTGCTGGCAGATCTTTTCACACTCGATGAAGACGCGTTTCGCAGGCGGTTTCGCAAGACGCCCCTGTTTCGTCCCCACCGCCGCGGGCTGCTCCGCAATGCGGCGATCGTGCTGGGCAACCAGCGCGACCCGTCGGCAACGCCGGCGCTGGCCGTTGGGCTGAACGATCGCGAGCCGATCGTACGGGGCGCCTGCGCTTGGGCGCTGGGACGCACAGGCGGCCCCGAATCGCTCCGCGTGCTCCAAGCGCGTCAGGCCGTCGAACACGACCCGGAGGTGCGGCGCGAGATCGAGATGGCGCTAAACGGACAGGGCGGCCGCGGCGAGGACGAACACACCCATGGCGCAGGTCGTACGGTCGCTGCGGAAGCGGCCAAGTGACAACTCGTCGCAGCCGCTCGGCACGGCCGGATGCTTACTGGGACGGCTGCCGCCGCGGGCGTCTATCGCCGCCCAGCGGCCGGCTGCCGGGCGCCTCCGCCGGCCCATTTTCGCCAGGAGAGCTGCCAATCACACAACACCCCGCGTGCAGTAACAGGAACTGCAGTAGCACAGGCCGCTTTCCGCCGGGGCAGTCAATCCGCGGCCTCGTTTCGCGACGGCGGTTGACGCGGCGGGCCGACCATTAAGAATGATGGTTCAAGCCGTCTCACCCGCCCGGAAAACGAGCCCCGTGTCTCACTCCGCGCCCCTGGCTTTTGCGCAACGCACCTCTGCGGCCACGACCGTCGGCGCCGGCGCTGCGCCCGGCGCTCAACGGGCGCCCGGCGCCGAGGCGCCCTTTCGTGCATTAAGGCTCGGTCCTATTCAACTCGACTTCCCGGTTGTGCAGGCCGCACTGTCGGGGTACAGCGATACGGCGATGCGCGTCATCGCCCGGCGGCTTGGCGCTTCGTACGCGCTATGCGAGGTGATGCTCGACTACTTCATCATGCAGGTTCGCGATCGTCCGCGGAACAGCCATATTATGAACGTCGCCGACGAAGAGCATCCCGTCGGCGGGCAGCTCATGGGGGCCGAGCCGGAGCAGTTCGGTCCGGCGGCGCGGCGGCTCGTGGCGCGGGGTTTCGACGTCGTCGACATCAACTTCGGATGCCCGGTCAAGAAGGTGCTCGGCCGCTGCCGCGGTGGATTTCACCTGAGTCAACCGGCCGTCGCGCTGGACATCGTCTCGCGGGTTCGCGGCGCCGTACCGCCGCACATCCCGGTGACGCTGAAGATGCGCCGCGGCATCGACGATTCGGCCGAGAGCCGCGAGAAGTTTTTTGAAATATTCGACGGCGCCTACCAGCGCGGCGTCGCCGCCATCACCGTCCACGGGCGCACGGTGATGCAGCGCTATGACGGTCCGTCGCGGTGGGAGTTCCTGCGCGAGTTGAAACAGTACGCCGGCGAGCGGGTCGTGCTGGGTAGCGGCGATCTGTTCAACGCACCCGCCTGCATCGACATGATGCGCTACACGGCCGTCGACGGCGTGACGGCCGCCCGCGGCGCCATCGGGAATCCCTGGATCTTCGCCCAGGCGCGGGCCATCGCCGCCGGGCGGCCGCTGCCCGACCCGCCCACGTTGTTCGAGCAGCGGGAAGTCATCGCCGAGCATTATCGACTGGCCGAGGAGTTGTACGGCGCCGAGCGGTGCGTGCCGACGATGCGCAAATTCGGCATCAAGTACTCGCAGCTTCATCCTCGGCATGTTGATGTCCGCGAGGATTTTGCGCAGGTCAAGCAGGCCGGCGGCTGGCGCGACATCCTGGCGAAGTGGTACGCGACCGATGCGCCGGGCGTCCATCCAGCGGTGGACGAGCCCAATCCCCTGGTCACAAGCGCCGCGTGAACCTCGCCCACAGCGAGCGTGTCTTACGCGGGTTCGACGTTAGGCCTCAGGAAGAACCGAGCGAGCCGCCGGCAGCAACCCGCGGCGAACAAGCCAACGCCGTAACATGCATTGACGGCCGAGCATGCCAGCTTGAGCGTGGAAATTCACCCCCCCTGTGATTTCACATGGAAGTCCCGCTATCCCATCGCGAGCACGACGACGGATCGTGGTGGTCCCGCGCCGCCGGCGGACGCGAAGTGCTGGCCATCGCCCTGCCGATGGTCGCGTCCACGATCTCGTGGACGCTGATGACCTACATCGACCGGCGGATCCTGCACAAGGTGTCGGGCGCGGCGATGTCGGCCGGCTTCAACGGGTCGGTCACGTGGTTCGCGTCCCTGAGTTTGCTCTGGGGAATCTGCTCGTACACCAGTACGTTCGTGTCGCAGTATCACGGGGACGACCAGCCCGAACAAATCGGCCGCGTTACGTGGCAGGGGGTGTGGCTGGCGGTTCTGTTTGCACCGCTCTGCTTTTTGCTCTGGCCCATTGCACCCTATTTTTTCGCCCTTCATAGCCCGGAAGTGGCAGACCTGGAGACTCGCTTCTTCCGTATCTTGTGCTGGGCGGCGCCAGGGATGCTGACGGCGCAGGCCCTCGAAGCGTTCTACAGCGGCCGGGGGCGAACGTGGGTCGTCATGCTCGTGGACGCCGTCGCGGTGTTCATCAATTACGTGCTGGCCAACGTTTTGGTCCTCGGACTAGGCGGCTTCGAGCCGTGGGGCATGGAAGGAGCGGCCTGGGCCACGACCGCGGCCCAGTGGTCGCGAGCCGCGATGTTCTTCGCCTTGGCGATGCTTCCCGGGAATCGCCGCACCTACCAAATGCTGCGAGGCATGCGGCTCGATCCCAAGCTGCTCGTGCGGCTCGTTCGATTCGGAGGGCCTAGCGGCGTACAAATGATGCTCGACGTGGGCGGGTTCACGATCTTCGTGCTGCTGGTCGGCCAGTTGGGGCCGCTGGCCATGGAGGCCACCAGCGCCGCGTTCACGGTGAGCCATGTCGCCTTCATGCCCGTATGGGGCCTGGGCATGGCGACGGTGATTCTCGTCGGCCAGCACCTCGGCGAAAACCGCGCGCACCTGGCCGAGCGGGCGACCCGCACGACGCTGGTGCTGGCCCTGGCATACATGGGCGCCATATCGCTCACGTTCGTGCTGGCGCCGGGCACGTTCCTTTCCGGATTGCTCGCTCAGGGCGAAAACGGTCGTGCGGCGGATCCGGCCGTGCAGACGCTGGCCGTGCATCTGCTGCGGTTCGTGGCGGCCTACAACCTCTTCGACGCCGTGGCGATCATTTTCGTCAGTGCGCTAAAGGGCGCCGGCGACACGGCGTTCATCATGCGAACCAGCGTGGTGATGGCCACGGGACTGACCGGCTGCACCTGGTTTGGCGCCACGTATCTCGACTTCGACGTCTACGGCTGCTGGGCCGTCATCACGATCGACGTGTGGCTGATTGCACTGGTGTATTTACTGCGATTCCGCTGGGGTCCCTGGCGCTCGATGCGGGTCATCGAGCATATACATCATCCGGCGCCGACCCTCGACGAAGGACTCCGCCACTCGGCCCGCGCGGTGCTTTCGGAAGACGTCCCCGCGGCGTCGGCGAGTTCTCCCGGATGAGGGGCGTAGAGGTCGTGCGCCTCCGCCGCGACGGCACTGCATTCGGCGTGGGCGGACCGCCGTGACCTGGATTAGTCGTCCACAGTTACCGCAGGATGCGCGGAACCATGGTTCGAAGCCGCTCGTTGAAGCCCTTCGACTGCCTGTCCCCCACGGGCGCCGAGGGCGGTTCGGCGGCGCGGCTCGCTAGGCCCGTCGGCGGCACGTGCTCGATGATTCGCCTAGGCCAATAGCCGTCTACCAGCCGGCGGCATTCCAAGAGCTGGTTTTCCTCCAAGGCGGTCTTGGCGGCATACAGCCGCTTGGCCAGCGCTTCGCGCTGCGATTTCGGAAAGCGCAAGTCGTACAGCCGCACGTCGTCGATCCACGCCTGGCCGGCGCCGACGAGGTGAAACTGGATGCGCATCTGGCCGCCCGAGGCAATCGGCAAGTCGTCGATCGAGAACTCGCACTCGGTCCACTGGTCGCCGATCGACCCGCCCTCGCCGAGCGCTACAAACCGTTGCCGCCACGCGCCCGCCAGTTGGTATTCGACCCATCCGTAAAGCCGAGCCCCCGGCTGCGCCTCAGCAGCCCGCACCAGCGCTCGCACGACTAGCTGCCCGGTCGCCGGGACGGCAAACAGGTGGCTCTGGATCGCGACGCCGGTCGCGTCTTCGCTCCGCAGGTGAATGGCCCGGCCAGCCCCGCCGGGCACGTTGGCCTCGCCCTCGTGCATCTCGACGGCGCCCAAGGAGCCAATCCGGGGCAGCCAGCCGAGCACCCGCCCGTTTTCGCCCGTCAACTCGAACTGAGGGTTCTGCAGGTAGTTGTAGGGGCGAAGCGCGTCCAGGTTCTGCATCCGCTGTTCGATGTCCGCGATGCGCTGCACCAGGTCCGCCCGAGCCGATTCGGCGATTTGCGGCGCCGCAGCGCCGATTTCCACGTCCGTGGAATCCAGCCGGCGAGCGGCGATGCCGTAGGGCGGCAACGACAGCGACCAGGCGCTCGCGCCCGCGGCAAGAACGCCTCGCTCGGCGGAAGCTTCGCTTTTGGCGCCGAGCTGCCGCCATGCCGTCTCCGCTTTCATTTCAAGGGGTAGCGTGAGCTCAACAGGCCAGGGCGACTCGTTAAGCGCGCATACCGTAGTGCCGCCATGGGCCCGATACACACGCAACGTAGTCGGCGCCCGCCGCTCGGTGCGAACCGCCGCGCTGGGGGGCGGCAATTCCTTCAGGATGCGCACGGCTTCGGCCAGGCCTTCGTTCGACGCGAGCAGCAGCGTATCCGCGCCCGCGGCCACCATGTCGAAGTCGCGGCACGCCAGGGCGCTGACCAGCCAGCGTCGCCCGTCCGGGCCCATGGGGACGAACGGGCTCGACAGCACGAGGTGCGTCTTTTCGGCTCCGAAGGGGCTTTGCTGGTCAAACGAGGGCAGCCGCAGCCTGGCGGCGCTGTGGTACAGCAGTTCGCCGCACTGGGCGTTCGGCGCCAGGGCCTCGTCAAGCTCCGGCGCCAGGTTGATTCGCTCGTCCGCTGCGGCCAGCTCGACCGATTCGACTGCGCCCAGGCGACGCGGGCGCAGCAGTGAAATCCCGGGGCTGGCGGCAAGCTGACGTACATCCAGGCCGATTTCGTCAAACGCCGCCTCCAAACTAGCGCGTCCGGCGACAGCCTGGCGGAGGCGCTGGCCCGCCTCGGCGCCGGCGAGCACATCTTCTGTGCATAGAAAAAGCCTGAACCTCGCCTGCCGTGCCGTCAGTCCCTGGGCGATGTCCGCATAGAACTTCGTGACTTGCGTCCTGCGCCACTCGCTCCATGCGGCAAGATGCGGGCCCAGCAGCTTGTTGGCGCGGCGTCGATGGTTGTCCAAATCGCCTACGTCGAGCGTCAGGCCCGCCGCGCGTTCAAATCGATAAACGGTTTGGTCATCCATGCCCCATTCCAGGCCGGGCAGTACGCCGTAGCCGTCGCCCGCAAGCTGCAGCGCGACGCCTCCCATGGCGGCGTGGCCGCCATACCGGTCCGCCAACTGCTCGACGACGGCGG
>QEVI01000163.1 GCA_003576855.1 Planctomycetota bacterium | reverse complement strand
GGCACCTGCCAGCCCCGCGCCGACTGAGCCCGCGCTGGCGCCGCCAGCCGCGCCGGCCGACCAGCCGAGCCCGATGCCTGCCGAACCGCCCAGTCCGACCGCTCCGGCGACGGATGACCCCTTTGGCGCCGCGGCCGCCCCGGCGGAACCCGCGATGCCTGAGAGTGCGCCCCCGGCGGCGGATTCGCCGGCGGCCCCGGCGCCCGCTGCTGAAGCGGCCGAGGAGCCGTCGATCGATCCCTTTGGCGGCGAGAGCCCGGCTGCGCCCCCCGCGGCGGCGCCTGCTGAACCGCCCCAGCCCGCCGATCAGCCGGCGTCCGCAGAGCCGACGCCCGACGCTGCCGCGGCGGCTGACGACCCGTTCGGCGCCGCGGCACTCCCGGCGGAACCGGCCCCGGCCGCAGCAGCGGAACCCGCCGCCGAGCCGGCGGCCGATCCGTTTGGAGCCGCCGCGGAACCGGCCGCCGACGCCACGGCGGCGGAAGCCGCACCCGCCGAGGCCGATGCGTCGGCGGACCAGCTCCAGGCCGATTCCCAGACCGATCCCTTCGGCGCCGCTGAGTCCCCCGCCGGCGAGCAGCCCGCGGCCGCCGAGCCGGCCGCTGCGGACGACGCCCCCGCCGCGGAGGCGACGACCGACGAACAGCCAGCGGCCGATGAACCCGCGTCCGAAGACGCAGCGATGGAGGAGGACCCGTTCGGCGCCGCGGCGACGGACGAACCAGCCGCGGACGAGCCGGCCGAAAGCGGCGAGCCTGCGGAGGCCGCCGGCAGCGATTCGACGGAAGCGGCGTCCGACTCCGATGCCGGCCAGTCGGCGACCGAGGAAGACCCGTTTGGCCGCAGCGAGCCCGCCGCCGACGATGCTGAGCCGGCCGAGAACCCGCCGGCGGACTCGGCTACGGAGTCCGGCGACGAGGCCCCAGCAGCGGACGAGGCCCCGGCGGCCGATGAAGATCCCTTCGGCGGCCTGTAGGCCGACGGGGTCCGAGCTCTGTCAGTTTTCCCAATCCCCCTACAATTCTCTCGCGATGTGCATGGCGTTGCGAGGAATCGACAGTAGACGCCCTGCGCGGCGCCCGCGAAATTCATGATCTTTTGCCAACTCCGGCGGCGCCAGGCCGCCAATCACTCTCGTTGGGGCGTGCACGGCGTGGCCGCTGCGGCGGCGTTGGGACTGGCCGTGATCGGCGGCTGTGAACAAACCGCGCAGTCCCCCGCGGCGCCCACGGTGCAAATGCCCGTGCCGAAGTCCGACACGCCCGAAGGAAAACTGGCGCGGGTGGTGGATCGCCTCAAAGCCGCGCTGAAGGACGCTCAAGCGGCAGCCGGGTCGGGGATCGTTTCGGAGCGCACCGCTTCGAGTCGTCTTCTCACCCCCGCCGAAGAAGGTCAGCCGCTTAAGGCGGAGGTAACGATCCACACGGTGGTCGCGATGGACCAATCGGCCGCCAAAGAGGCCGACGCCGCGGTCGATCCCGCCGAGGAGGGGGACGAGCCCGTCGTCGAGGCCACGGGCGAGCAAGCACCGGTTGAAGCCGCGCCGCTCAGCGAGCCGATCGAGCGCAAAAGCGTCTTCGAGCTGGTTTACCGGGACGATCGTTGGCAACTGGCGACGGAACTGACCGACGAACAGGCAACCGAACGGCTCTGCTTTCAGTACGCCCTCGAAGAATGACCGCGCGGTCGGCGGCGCGGCGGTCCCGGGCTATCGGCTGCTCGCCAAGCCCGCCCCGTTAACGCCGCTGCGCTCCAAGTTGCCTTGCCGGAAGGCGTCGGCCATGGCTTTGGGGACTTCCGCCTGGGCGAGATAGACCGCGGCGCGGTTCTCGGCGACCTTGGCGCGCATCTCCTGCTCCAGCGCGATGGCGTTGGCCCGCCGCTGTTCGGCCAGGGCCTGGGCCTTGCGGGTATCGGCCTCGGCCTGGTCGGCCTGAAGCCGGGCGCCGATGTTCTCGCCGACGTCGATGTCGGCGATGTCGATCGAGACGATCTCGAACGCCGTATGGGCGTCGAGTCCCCGCTGCAGCACGGCCTTGGAGATGCGGTCGGGGTTCTCCATGACCTGCAGGTGGTCCTCGGCCGAACCGATCGACGTGATGATTCCCTCGCCGACGCGGGCGATTATCGTCTCCTCGGTGGCCCCGCCGATGAGCTGCGCCAGGTTGGTGCGGACGGTGACGCGGGCGCGAATCTTCAGTTCGACGCCGTTGCGCGCCACCGCGCTGAGCGTCGTCTTGGGCGACTTCTCCGGGTCGGGGCAGTCGATGACCTTGGGGTACACGCTGGTTCGCACGGCGTCGAGGACGTCGCGACCGGCCAGGTCGATGGCGGCGGCCCGGTCGAAATCGAGGTCGATGTCGGCCCGCTGGGCGGCGATGATCGCGTTGATCACCCGCGGCACGTCGCCGCCGGCCAGGTAATGGGCTTCCAGCCGCTTGGTGGTGATGCCTGTTTCCGGGTCGGTGCCGACGCCGGCCTGCATGGCCATGACCTTGGCGTCGACGATCATCGAGGCGTTCACTTGCCGCAACTTCATGCCGATGAGTTCGAAGAAGCTGACCCGCGCGTTGGAAGTGTACGCGCGGATCCACAGGCCGCCGAAGTTGAGCACGACGGCCATGAACACGAGAAAGAAGATGACGCCCACGACGATCACGCCGACCAGGGCCATCTGCTGCGGCGTCAATTCGGCGAGAACGTGCGAGCGAACAAGCGGAAGCATGGAAGGAATCCTGATACGACCCAAGGGTGACGCCCCGCCATGATAGCGCATTGGCGCACGTTTTAGAACAGCGGGGCAGGCGGCCACGTCGCCGCCGGGACCAAAACGTGGGCCTGTTCGCCGAGCGGGGACGGCTCGGCTATATGGGCCGGCCATGTTGGCCGGTTATTCGATCCATCCGCCGCCGAGCACCCGCGGGCCGTCGTAGCAGACGGCCGCCTGCCCCGGGGCGACGCCGAATTGCGGCTCGTCGAACTCGGCGCGAAGCCGCCCGTCGGCGTCCAGCTCGATGCGGGCCATCGCCGGCGCCGCGTTATAGCGGATTTGCACGGAGCAGCGCGGAGGCGCCTCGCGGGGGTCTACGAGCCAATTGCAGTCGGTCGCCGTGAGGACCCGTCGGGCCAGTTCGTCGCGGTTGCCGAGTACGACGCGCCGCGTGTCGGGCTCGATCCGCACGACGAATCTCGGCTCGCCCAGGGCGACGCCCAGCCCCTTACGCTGGCCGACGGTAAACCCCTCGATGCCGTCGTGCCGGCCGACGATCCGGCCATCGGTCAGTACGAACTCCCCGCCGCGCGAAGCGGCGTCCCCGCCACGATGCTGCTTCACGAACTGGTCGTAGCGTCCGCGGGTGACGAAGCAAATCTCCTGGCTGTCCTTCTTGGCGGCGACGTCCAGACCAAGACGGACGGCGATCCGGCGGATATCGCGTTTTTCGTACTGGCCGACCGGCAGCAACATCCGCGGGAGCAGTTCTCGCTTAATCCCGAACAGCACGTAGGACTGATCTTTGGCTTCGTCGCGGCCGCGGAGCAACGTGGCGCGACCGGTCGAGTCGGTCGCCATTCGGGCGTAATGGCCGGTGGCCACGAACTGGGCGCCAACCCCGTCGGCGTAGTCGAACAGCTTGCCGAACTTGATCCAGTTGTTGCACTGCACGCAGGGATTGGGCGTCCGGCCGGCGGCGTACTGGTCGACGAAGTAGTCGATGATCCGGTCGAACTCGCGGTCGAGGTTGAGGGCATAGAAGGGGATCGACAGGCGATCGGCCACGCGGCGGGCGTCTTCGGCGTCGGCCGCGGTGCAGCAGCCTTGCTTGTGATCAAGCCGCTGGATGACGGGCAGCTCGTGGGTCGACGACCGACTCGGCGGCAGCCCCGACCTAGCTAGGTCGGGGCTAGGGGTGGAGTTGATAGTAGCGGCGGACTTGAGCGTAGCGCAGGCGACGGGGGATTGATGGCCGTGGCGCATGAAGACGCCGATCACGTCGTGCCCCTGCTCCAACAGCAGATGGGCCGCGACGCTGGAATCGACTCCGCCCGACATGGCCAGGACTACGCGCGCCATCAGAGCAGTCTACGGCCGCTGGTCCTTCAAGTCGATTCGCCCTATAGTACATAGCCCGGCCATCCTGGCCGGCGGCTATTGCCTATCGTTTGCCAAATCGCGCCGAGCCACGGAGGCTTGGCTATCTAGGAGTCTCGCGCTGATGTTGGACAGCCAGTGGTACGACCGCGCCAAAGCGATCCGCCAGACGATCGTCCAATTGCGGGACTCTCTTTGACTACGACGGCAAACGGGCCCGCATCAAAACGATCGACGCTGACATGGCCGGCCCTTCGTTCTGGGACAACCAGGAGCGGGCCCAGCAGATCGTCGGCGAGCGGAAATCGCTGGCGTCGATCATCAAGCCGCTGGAAGAGGCCCAAGCAGCCAGCGACGACCTGGCGGCCATGATCGAGATGGCTGCCGAGGACGAGTCGTTCGCCGCCGAGGCCCCCCGCGAAGTGCAGCGGATCGAAAAGCTGCTGGAGGACCTGAAGCTGCGGGCCTTGCTGAACGGCCCGCACGACGCGGCGGGCGCCATCCTCACGATCAACGCCCGCGACGGCGGCACCGACGCCAACGACTGGGCCGAGATGCTGCTGCGGATGTACATCATGTGGGCCGAGAAGAACGGCTACTCGATCGAACTGATCGACCGGCAGGATAACGAAGAGGCGGGCATCAACCACGCCTCGATCGCCATTCGCGGCCCGATGGCCTACGGCTACCTCAAGGGCGAGACCGGCATGCACCGGCTGGTGCGGATCAGCCCGTTCAACGCCGAAGGCAAGCGGCAGACAAGCTTCGCCGCGGTGGACGTGTCGCCGGAAATCTCCGACGCGATCGAGATCGACATTAACCCCAACGACGTCCGCGAAGATACGTTTCGCGCCAGCGGCGCCGGCGGCCAGCACGTCAACAAGACCTCCAGCGCGATCCGCCTGACGCACCTGCCGACGAACATCGTCGTCCAGTGCCAGAACGAGCGCTCGCAGCACAAGAACCGGGCCACGGCGTGGAAGATGCTGCGGGCCCGGATGGCGCGCATCGAGGAAGAGAAACGCGAGGCGGCCGAGGCGGCCAAGTACCAGCAGCAGGCGAAGACGGGCTTCGGCTCGCAGATTCGCAATTACTTCTTGCACCCCGACCAGCGCGTGAAGGACGCCCGTACCAAATACGGCCAGGGCAACTTCCACGCGGTCATGGACGGCGATATCCAGGGCTTTCTCGACGCCGTGCTACGGTGGCGGGCCGGGCAACCGGTGGCCGAGGACGAAGATTAAGCGGCTTGCCGTGCGCTGTCGTTGAGAGGGAATCTCTCGCAGAAGCGCAGGCGCAAAGGCGCAGAGGAAGACGCAAGCGAGTTGAGTTATTTGGCCCCCCTCGAAGAACGAACCTTTCTAGCTTGAAAGCTGACCGCTGAAAGCTGACCGCTTTGCCTCCTTGGCGCCTCCGCGCCGTTGCGTGAGCAATCAATGAACTGCAACTCGCCGATCACGCTCGATGCCTTGGACGAGCTGGGGCGAGGGATTCGGCTGTCTTTTGAATGGCGCGGGGACCGGTACGGTCACACGATCTGTGGCGTGAACGGCGATGAGGCCGTGCCGATCGCCGTCTCTGTCGACGAGCGTGGCAGCGGCGACGGGCCGCTCAGTCCGCCGGTGCAGGAGATCCGCGAGATCGCCGATGCGACCGGCGGCCGCCAGTTGATGCTCATCGGGGCGGCGGCAGGCGCCCACTGGTCGATGACCGTCAGAGCAGCCGCTGAAGAGAACCAACGCTATTTAGAGTTCGACGTCGCCGTGCGGGTACAGAAGCCGCCCGCTCCGCTCGGCATCGCGCTGGATGCCGTCGCGCCGGCCGAGTGGATCGACCTGCCTTCCGGCGAAGTCGCCTGCCGCCGCGACCGGCGCCTGCTGTTTGTCGCGCTAACGCCGACAGCCGCGGCGCAACGCCCTCCAGCCGCGGCTCAACGAGCCGCCGGAGCGGCGCAACGACGAATCCTGCCGCCGCCGCTTGGACTTCCGCGCACCTTTCCGAGCACCATTCGCTGGCGCTACAGGATCGGCTGGACCCCTAGCTGAGAATCGGCGCCGCTAAGCCGCGAGCGGCTTGGCTTACTTCGCCGTTTTCGCCAGCGGCGTTTCCTTGTCGCCGTCGCGCAAGTAGGGCTCGCGGGTCCGCTTGCCCTCGGGCGCCTTCAGCTCCCGCACCCAGATATTGCGGAATCGCACGGGGTTGCCGTGGTCCTGGAGGCGGATCGGCTGCTTTGGGTCGTGCTTGGCGTATTGCGGCGGCCGGTCGAACGGCGTGTCGCCCAAAAGCTGGAAGTGGTTCTGCACGGCGACGCCGTTGTGCAGCACTGTGATATACGCCGGCGACTTCAGGCTGCCGTCGTCGTTGAATCGGGGCGCCGTCCAGAGGATGTCGTAGACGTTCCACTGGCCCGGCGGGCGCATGGCGTTGACCATGGGGGGCGTTTGCTTGTAGATCGCCCCCGCCTGGCCGTCGTAGTACGTTTCGTTCTCGTACGAGTCGAGCACCTGCAACTCATAAGGCCCGAAGAAGACGCCGCTGTTGCCGCGACCCTGGCTCTCGCCGACCGGCGGCGTGGGGGCCGACCACTCGATGTGAAGTTGGCAGTCGCCGAAGTGCTCCTTCGTTTCGATCATGTTGCGGCCGACCACCATGGCGCCGTCTTCGATTTTCCAGGTCTCGGCGCCGTCCCAGGCGGCAAGGTCTTTGCCGTCGAACAGGACGACGGCGTCCGAGGGGGGCGTCCCTGGCTTGTCCTTGGTGCTGGGCGTCCCCGGCGTAACGACGGGGGGCCGCTGCCACTCCATGCCGGTGAGGTACTCCTCGGCCCGGCAGACGCCGCTGGCCGCCGCGAGCGTCGCCAAGGCGACCAGCAGGGCGAGCGTGGCCCGTTTGGATGTGGAAGCGGTAGACCCGGCGGGGGCAGCGTGCGTCATGATCGTGCCTCGTCGAAGTGGGGCAGGCGGATAAGTGAGTTCAGCGTGCGATTATGCGTGGGCGGCGGGCGGTTGGCAATTGAAGGGGGGGCGGCTGGGGGTGGATTCTCGACCGCTCCGGCCGCTCGTTGAGCGGCGGCTAAGGTACCGGTCCTGCACCGCCCGGTAGCCGCGGCTCAACGCCGGGTAGCCGCGGCTCAACGAGCCGCCGGAGCGGGCAGCCGCGGTTCCCCCGGCGCACTTCCCCGCGTCATTGCGTGGCTTCGTTCGTTCGGCCACAATTGCAGGTTCCACGCCGCCGGCGCCGGGCCGACTGGGCGGCTCTTCCGCCGCGGCGTGGGCGCCAGTCCATTGTCGCCAGCCGATTGCCGTACGCCATGTCGAACTTCGCCGAAACCGTCGAACAACTCAAGAACCAGTACACCGACAAGTACGTGAAGGTCGATCCTTCGCGGCCGGAGTTGGCGCGGTTCCGCAATGTCGTCGGGCAAGTGAAGACGGTCAACATGAACGGCCGGGCGCTGGTGCAGTTCCTCGACTACCATCAGAACGTCGGCTGGCACGACATCGACCTGAGTTGCCTGACGATCGTGGACGCCCCTCCGGCCGAGGCGACGGTCAAAGCCGAGCCGAAGCGCGAGCATGACAAGCCGGCGGGCAAAGCGGCGCCGACGGCCGGCGCCAAGCAAGTCGCCGACGCCAAGGCGACGGCCGCCGCCGGAGCGAAGAAGCTTTCGCCGCTGGAACTGGCGCGGATGCAGGGCGCCGGCGGCAAGGGAGGGACGGCGGCCCCGGCCGCTAAGCCGCAAGCGGCGGGGAAGAAATCGACGGCCGACATCCTCGCCGCCGCCCGCGGCGGCAAATCGACCGAAGCCGCGGCGCAACCACCGGCAGCCGTGGCGCAACAACCGGCAGCCGCGGCTCAACGAGCCGCCGGAGCGAGGCCCGCCACACCTGCCAAACCCGCCAGCGGCAAGATGTCGACCGCGGATATTCTCGCCGCCGCACGAGCTAAAGCTACGGCCACGGCCACGGCATCAACGCCGACCGAAGCGCCGCCGGCCGCTAAGCCGCCAGCGGCGGCGCCTCCGGCGGAGGCCGCTCGACCTGCAGCGGCGTCGCAGCCGGCCGCTTTTTCTCCCGCCGCCCCGGCTGCCAAGGCGGGCGGCGTGGTGAAAGTCGACAGGTCGTCGATGAGCGTCGCCGAGATGATCGCCTACTGCCGCGCCAAGGACGCGAAGTAGCCGCTCCGGCCGCTCGTTGAGCGGCGGCTATTGTTCGTTGAGCGGCTACAGCGATAATAGCCGCGGCTCAACGAGCCGCCGGAGCGGTGCGCAATGCCCTGCTTCCTCTTCACCTTCCACGCGTACGGCTCCTGGCTGCCCCATCGCCCGGAGGGCTTCGTCCATTGGAAGCACGGCCTGCAGCCTGCCGACGAGGGACTGGCCGACGCCTATCGCAAGCAGATGAAGCTTGACGAAGCCGAGTTCTCGGAGCGGTTGCAGCGCTTGCTCGTCGACGAACTAAAAGTCGCCGCCGAGCATCAGCGGTTTCGATTGCACGCCGTTACGACGGAAGCGACGCACGTGCATGTGCTGCTGAGCTGGCCGGATGAGCGTCCGCCGTCACGATTGGCGGAAGGGGTTAAGAAATCGTTGTCGCTGCGATTGGCGAAGGACGCGGCGAAGCGGAAGTGGCTTACTAAGGGGACCAGCCAGCGGCGCGTGAAGGACCAACAGCACTTCGATTATCTGCTGGATACGTACCTGCCCTCGCATGGCGGGTGGAAGTGGGATGAGCGGCGGGGAGTGTATAAGTGACACTGGCGCAAGACGAGGGGATGTTGTTCGCTAGCCGCTCCGGCCGCTCGTTGAGCGGCGGCTACGGCTCGTTAAGCGGCTACAGCGGTAATAGCCGCGGCTCAACGAGCCGCCGGAGCGGTCGACGCCACGCCGCTACTTCACTTCAAGCATCCGCTCCAGCGCCACCAGCGACCAGCGGGCGGTTTCTTCATCGACTTCGATGACGTTCACCGGCGTGCCGGCGGCCAAATTTTCAAGGCTCCAGGCCAGGTGCGCCAGGTCGATGCGGTACATCGTCGCGCACATGCAGACGACCGGCGACAGGAAATGGATCTCCTGTTCGGGGTGCTGCTGCTTCAGGCGGTTCACCAGGTGCAGCTCGGTGCCGATGGCCCATTTCGTGCCCGGCGGAGCGGCTTCGACCGTCTTGATGATCTTGCCGGTGCTCCCTGATTCGTCCGCCAGCTCGAACACTTCGCGCGGGCACTCCGGGTGGACAAGGATTTTGATGCCCGGATGCTTCTGGCGGAACGCCGCGACGTGCTCAGGGCGAAACATCTGGTGAACGCTGCAGTGGCCCTTCCACAGGATGACGCGGCTGCGCTCGATCTGGTCCTCGGTATTGCCGCCAAGTTCGTCGGCGTACGGGTCCCACAGCGGCATTTCATCCAGCGGGACGCCCATGCCCATAGCCGTGTTGCGGCCCAGGTGCTGATCGGGAAAGAACATCACCCGCCGGGTGCGGGCGAAGGCCCACTGGAGCGCGGCCTTGGCGTTGCTCGAAGTGCAGACGATGCCGCCGTTGCGGCCGACGAACGCCTTGAGGCTCGCCGCCGAGTTGATGTAGGTGACCGGCGTGACGTCGCTCGTGTCGATCACCTCGGCAAGCTGGTCCCACGCCGATTCGATCTGATGGATCGCGGCCATGTCGGCCATCGAACAGCCCGCCGCCATATCGGGCAGGATCACGGTCACGCGCTGGCCGTCGCGCTCGGCGAGCTTCTCCGGGCGGTTGGCCAGGATGTCGGCCGTCTCGGCCATGAAGTGGACGCCGCAGAAGGCGATGTAGCGGCAATCGCGGCTGGCGGCGGCCATCTGGCTAAGCTGGTAGCTGTCGCCCGTGAGATCGGCCAAGGCGATCACTTCGTCCTGCTGATAGTGATGGCCCAGGATGAGCAGCCGTGGACCCAATTGGCGGCGCACGGCGTTGATGCGAGCCTGCAGCTCGTCGTTGGAGAGCGACTTGTAGGCTTGCAAATCGCGAACCGGCGCGATGGGCGTGGCAATCGACATGGAAGCTATCGATCCAGCGGCGGGAGGGGAGCGGGGGAGGGCTGATTATCTCTTAACGTGCAGCCCCGGCGGGAATACGGCAAGGCGATCGGCCGGCGCACGCCCTAGCCAAGGGCCAGCAGCGCGACGGCGTTCCAGCGCCATTATAGAGTACCGCTCGATGGCAGGCACGCGACCACGAAAAACGGGCGGACCGCAACGCTGGCGGGCCGCCCGTTTCGAGAACCTGGTCTCTACGTGCTTTGAGGTGTCAAAGAACAACCGTGGCGCCGCCCGGGGCGTCTATCGGCCGTGGCCGAGCGCTCCGCCGATCGCGCCGCCGATATTTGCGCCGCGATCGCCGCCGATGGCGCCGCCAATGGCGCCGCCGATGTTCGCCCCCGCGGCATAGCCCGGATCGACGTATCCGCCATAGGCGTTGCCGTATCCATAGCCGTAGCCGTAGTTGGGATTGACGTAGCCCCGATAGCCCGTCCCGTACTGCATGCCGCGGCGATAGCCGTAGGCGTTGCCGTAGGGCTGGACATAACCGCGGCTATACGCCTGACCCGAATAGGGGACGAAACGTTGGTAGCCGGGCGGCAATTGGTAGGTGGACCGGTTGTAGGCGGTCCAATTGCCGTCGCGGTAGTACATCCACGTATTCTGCGGGGTGTAGTACCACCATTCGCCATTGTGCTGGCGGAAGCGCCATCGCGCGTTGCGGTCGCCCGCCGTCGCGTTGAGATTGGCCTGTCCGCTCACGCCGGCCGAGCCGTCGGCCTGCAGGGCTTGCTGGGCGCCGAGTCCGGCGCCGGCGCTGATGTTGCCCGTCGCCGAGCTGCCGGTCTGTCCGGTGGCGCCGGTTCCATTAAGGCCCGCGCCGGCCTGCCCGTTCACCGTGCCTTGGCCGCTGAGGGTGGCCTGGTTGCTGGAATTGGCGATGTTACTGGCGCCGGAGTTGGCGTTGGCGCCCACGGTGCCGCCAGCCGTGGCATCGCCCGACACGGAATTAGCCCCGCTGGCGCCGGTGGCCGACCCGGCCTGGCCGCTAAAATTCCCGCCCGTGCCGATGGATGTTCCGCGATCGGCGCCGGTGGCCGCCTGGCCGCCAAAGTTGCCGCCAGTGCCGATGGATGTGCCGCGGTCGGCGCCGGTGGCCGTGTTGCCCGAGGTCGAGGTATCGGCGTTGGTCGAGGAGCCGACGCTGCCGCTTTCGACCGTGCCCGCCGTTTGGCCGCTGGCCGAGGCCCCGACGCCAGCGCCGGCGCCCACGCCGCTGGCGGCGCTCGATCCGGCGCCGGCGCCGGCGCCAGTGCCCGACGA
>QEVI01000162.1 GCA_003576855.1 Planctomycetota bacterium | reverse complement strand
CGGCTGGCCGTCGCGCTCGATGTGCAATTCGACTTCGTCTCCGGGATTAAACGCCCCGACGACTTCTCGGAGCTTAGCGCGGGTGGGCGTGTTGGCGCCGCTGACGCTGGTGATCAGGTCGCCCGCCTTGAGCCCGGCCGCTTCCGCCGCGCTTTCCGGAAACACGCGGACCACCAAGGGCCGCTCTTCGTCGAGTTCGACTCCCAGGACGCCCGACTGCGGCGGAATCTTCCGCGGAGGCGCGCTCACCACGCCGACTGCGACGGGATCTTTCGAACGCCCCACGCTGGCCAGCCACGAGCCGACCGCCGGGACGTCGGTGGTCGTAAGGTCTAGCGTCGGGAGGTTCTTGGCCTCGATCTTCACCAGGGCCAGGTCGTGCTCGCGGCTCTCGGCGATCTTCGTGCCGGCTACCTGGTCGCCGCTGGGCAGCACCACGGTCAGTTTTCCGCACAGCGGCGTGGACTTCGTGACGATCCAGCCGTCGGACCGCACAATGCCCCCCAGGGCCGAATGCTTGCCGTCGCAGTGGATGGAGACGGTCGCCGCGGCCGCCGGCGCGACCACGTCACGAAACGCCGCGCGCACCTGCGGGCCGTCGGTGAGTCGCCACCTCGGCACGAACAGCCGGTCCATGGCGAACGGATCGCTCGGATCAAGCGGATCGGGCGACCGCGGTTCGTCGCCGCGGGCCGGCGCCCACGGCTGCAAACTCAGCGCCACCGAGAAAGCCGCCGCCCAAAGCCGTGATTTGCCGCACTTCTTCATAGGATTTCGCGCCGAGCGTCGAGGAGCCGGCCGAGCGCCGGCAGTCCCCCTTTTTTGCCGTTACTTGCTGCCAAGGTCAAGAATTTTCGCCAATTCGGCGGCTTACTCGCCGTCATCGAACGCCACCGTTATCGCGACGCTGGCGCCGCCGCGGTCGATCTTTAGCTCCAGCTTCTCGCCCTTCTTCTTGAGGGACACGATGCGAGCCAGTTCGTCGAACGTGGAAATCGCGCGGCCGTCGACCGACGTAATGACGTCGCCCGCCTTCACGCCGGCCTTCTCCGCGGGCAGGCCCGGCAGAACTTGCGTAACGAGGCAACGGCCCGCTTCAGTTCGACCGGACACGCCAAGCTGCGGTCGCTCCGTTTCCCGCTCGAGCTGTCCTCCCCAGACGTCGCCCGCTCGCAGCCGGTCCCACGATTCGAGGAACGACGTGGCCGGCACGTGGAAGTTGTGCGTCACCAGCGGGCCGATGCTGCTATGAATGCCGACGACTTCGCCCCGCATGTCGAACAGCGGCCCGCCGGAGTCGCCGCCGACTAATTCACAGTCGGTGCACAGGACGCCCTCGCCGAGGAACAGCACCCGGCCGAAGCGCACCGGCGGCGTGCGATGCTGCATGACGCCGCCCGGCTGTCCGATCGTGACGACCCACTCGCCCGGTTCCAAGTCGCCCCGCTTGCTGAGAGGCGCAAAGGGCAGATCGGGCGGCGGCGAGTTGATCTTCATCATGCCGGCGTCCACGTCGTGATTGGCCCCTAACGACGTCGCGCGCAGTCGCCGCCCGTCGGGGAGTTCGACCCAGCCGCGTCGGCCCGCTCGGCCGACGACGTGCGCCGCCGTCAGCACCAACCCCTTGCGGTTGACGATCACGCCGCTGCCGGCGGCGCCGCCGACTTCGACGGAAACCGTCGCCGGCAGGCACCGCTCGATGACCCGTTGCAGTTGCGCTTGAATCAGCTTCAGCTCGGCCGCGTTCCGAGGCGATTTCGCCTTGAGCACGGCCGCCGTCTCCGCCGGGATTTCCAGCGTCTCGGGGATTGCTTTCGGCGCCGCCGGCGCCGCCGTTTGAGCCGTGGCGAGCGGGCTTCCGCCTGAAACGGCGGCGAAGGCGAGAAGCAATACCAAGCGGCGTAAACGGCGAACGACCATAGCTCTCCAGCCTCTGTAGCGGCCTGGGCGATGGAAGATTCCCCGGCTGCTTAGCAATTTTCGCACCGTTCCAATGCATCGGCAACTTGGAGACGGGGCGCTACTGCGGAGCCCGGCCCCGGCGTTTTGGCAGCTTAAGGGGTCGGCCGGGCGGGGACGGATTCCGCGCCAACCCATTTTCCGCCCCCTCCGCCGCCGGCGGCTGGCTTTTTTCCCAAAACGCCTCCATTTCGTACATGTACACCCTTGCCTCATGTACGCACGTATATTATTATTGCGTGAAAGGCGCGCCGGCTCGAAGCCGCCGGCGTCACGGGGAGTCGCAAACGACCAGGACGACGCTCAAAGCCGTGTTGCGGTTCCCAGTTGCAGCATAAACCAACGCCCCCGCTTGCGTCCTTTACGAGGCCACCCATGTCGCTCGACCAACTCACCGCCCGCCAGCGCGCCGTTTACGAATTCATCAAGGACAAGATCCGCGGTCGGGGATATGGCCCCACCGTGCGGGAAATAGGGGATCATTTCGACATCAGCTCCCCCAACGGCGTCATGTGCCATCTGAAAGCGCTGGAGAAGAAGGGGATCATTTCCCGCGAGCCGAACATGTCGCGGGCGATCCAGCTCACCGACGTGGGCAAGGACGAAGGGTTCCCGCTGGTCGGCCAGATCGCCGCCGGCAGCCTCGCCGAAGCCATCGAGCAGGCCGAGCGGCTGAACCTCGACGACCTGTTTCCCGCAAAAAAAAACTGCTTCGCGCTGCGGGTCCGCGGCGACTCGATGATCGAAGCCCAGATCGCCGACGGCGACATCGTCATCTGCCGCAAGACAAAGACGGCCCACAAGGGAGACATCGTCGTCGCGCTAAATGACGCGGGAGAAGCGACGCTGAAGTACTGGTTCCCCGAGACCAACCGCATCCGCCTGCAGCCGGCGAACTCCTCGATGAAACCGATCTACGCCCGCGACGTGCAAGTGCTCGGCGTGGTGACCGGCGTGATTCGCAAGGTCGGGTAAGGTACTCGCCCTCGCTGGCTGCGAGAGTAGGCTGGGATGCCCACCAAGCATTACGCCGAGTTACGAACTTGCATCAGAACGGCACAAATCTCCGAGGCGGCGCCTGTAGGGTTATAGGAAGACGTGCGACAACTGGTTCCTCGTGCGGCCCGCGCCGCCCCCAATAGTCGCGGACGGCAATCGGTGCGAGCCGCCGGGCGTTTATGCCGTAAAGGGATCGACCAATCGAATTCCTGCTGCGTTATAGTCGTCGACGTTTCGGGTGGCCACAACCAGGTTGTACTGGCGCGCGGAGGCGGCGATGAGGCTGTCCTTCACGGGCATGGCTCGCCCTTTATGACGAAGCTCGACGAGCAGGGTCGCCCAGTGATCGCCCGTTTCGGCGTCGAAGTCGACGACTCGCAAGCGACTGGCGCCCTGCCGATACCACTCCAAAAGCTGCCGGCGTTTTCTGCCCGGCGGCAAGAGCAGGATGCCGAAATGGAGTTCGCCGCGCACAACGGGATTAACGACGAGGTCGTCGTTGTGGAATTTCAGCCACTCCACGACGCGGGGCTGAGGCTGCGGCTTGGTGAGCTCGCTTAAGACATTCGTATCGACGAGATACTTCACAGCGTATCGGTGCTCTCGGATGGTATCGGCGTAAACCAGCCTTTGACGGGGCAGGAGAGTAGCCACTCCGCAATGTCGCCGGGAGGCTCCTCGATCGTTTTGAGGAGGTATTCTCCCCGCTTCACCCGCTCGACGGCAAATCGCTGCCCGGTCTTGAGCCCATCCTCCTTGCGCAGTTCGGCGGGAAGGATGATCTGGCCCTTGCTCGACATCGATGTCTTCATGTTGGTAAGATAACGTCTTACTTGATGCCGGTCAAGGGAACGGGAGCGATAACGGCGTCGTTCGTTATTCTCACGGTCGATCGTTTACAGAGGTCAATCCTGCGTACCAGGCGCGGCCTGATCGCTTCGACAGGCCCTGTCCCACCCGCGCTGGGCTCGCGATGGACGTGAGAGCCACACTTAGGCTGATTTTTCCAGCGTTCCCGTCTGGTTCAGCTTGTTGTAGAGCGTCTTGAGGCTGATGCCGAGCTGGTCGGCGGCCTTGGGCTTGTTGCCGCCGGTGCGCTCCAGCGCATCGTGAATCGCTTCCATTTCGAGCTCGCGAAGGGTCATTACGCCGGGCTTTTGCCGGGCGGCGCCGACCAGTTGTCGCGAATCGAACCGCTGCGGCAAATGCTCGCGGCGGATCGGGCCGCTGTCGCAGAGGATGGTGGCGTGCTCGATGACGTTGGCTAGTTCGCGGACGTTTCCCGGCCAGACATGGCTCCGCAGGGCGGCGATGGCGTCCTCGGCGAGGCCGTCGCCGACCCCTCGGCCGCGGCGATGTCGCGCCAACAGGTGTTGCGCCAGCTCCGGGACGTCGTCGAGACGTTCCCGCAGCGCGGGGAGCGTGATCTCGAACGTATTGATGCGGTACATCAGGTCTTCGCGGAAATCTCCCGCGGCGACCATCTGCGGTAGATTGCGGTGCGTGGCGCAGACCACGCGCACGTCGACGGTGATGTCCTTGTTCTCGCCAATGCGGCGGATATCCCCGCTTTCCAGCACCCGCAGCAGCTTGGCCTGCATCGCCTTGGGCAGCTCGCCGATTTCGTCGAGAAAGATCGTGCCGCCGTGGGCGACTTCAAACAGCCCGATGCGATGATCGTCGGCGCCGGTGAAGGCGCCCTTGCGATGTCCGAACAGCTCGCTCTCGATGAGCGTCTCGGGCAGCGCGCCGCAGTTGACCGCCACGAACGGCCGGTCGGCCCGCGTGCTGTGGTCGTGGAGCGATCGGGCGACGAGCTCCTTGCCCGTGCCGGTTTCGCCCAGGACGAGCACGGTCGAACCGGTGGGCGCCACGCGCTCGATCAGCATCCGCACCTTCTGCATCGCGGGCGTGCTGCCGATCAACCTTGGCGACCCTTCCAAGCGTCGTACGGTGTGTTCCAGCGCGCGGGCCTTTTGCTCCAGCCGCTTTTTGTCGGCGACGCGCTTTAGCAGCGACTCGATTTCGATCAAGCGGCAGGGCTTGGTGAGGTAGTCGAACGCCCCGTGACGCAGCGCCGCGATCGCCGTCTCCAGCGAGCTTTTGCCGGTGAGCACGACCGCCTCGGTTTCGGGCGACTGTTCCTTGCACCGGGCGATCACGCCGATGCCGTCGAGTCCCGGCATGTCGAGATCAACGATGATGCAGTCATAGGTGTTTTTCTCCAGCGCCGCGACGGCGGTGAGTCCGTCGGGACACACCGTCGCCTTGTGGCCCAGCCTGGGCAGCTCGAGCTTCATCAGCTCTTGCAGCGACGGCTCGTCGTCGGCGAACAGCAGGGTCAGCCCGTGCGCGTTAAGCGGCTTGGTAGCGATGACGCGTCTCCTTGTTCTCGTTGCCCGCGGGGAGCGATACCATGAACCGCGAACCGCGTCCAGGCCCGTCGCTGTGGGCTTCGATGTGGCCCCGATGCTCCTGCACGATGCGGTGCGAAATCGAGAGCCCCAGGCCGGTCCCCTGGCCCGATCGGCGCCGCGTGAAGAACGGCTCGAACAAGTGCTTGCGAACCTCGTCCGTCATGCCGCAACCGTTGTCCTCTACAACGATGCGGGCGGCGTGCCCCTGGCGTTCGACCGCCACGCGGACGCGGCCGCCGGGGTCGAGGCTCTCCAAGGCGTTGGTGACCAGGTTCAGCACCACTTGCTTGATTTCCTGCGGGTTCACCGAAGCGATGGCCGGCGGTCCGGCCGCCAGTTCAATGTGCTTGTCGTGGTACTGGCCGAGGTGCTGGACCATTTCGACGACGCCCGCGGCCAATTCGCGGAGGTCGGTCGTGTGGCGCTGGCTGTCGCCGCGGCGGGCGAAGTCGAGCAGTTTTTCGGTGATCTGCTTACAGCGAAAAGCCTCGCGCTGAATCATCTGCAGATAGTTGCGAACGACCTCCACCTCTTCGACATGGTCCTTGCCCACGCCGGCGAGCAATTCCTCCAGCCGGCTTTCGAGCGATTCGCTGCACAAGGCGATCGACGCCAGCGGGTTGTTGATCTCGTGCGAAACCCCGGCCGCGAGGAAACCGACGCTGGCAAGCTGCTCGCTGCGGACGACCTGGCTGGTCCGCTCCTGCACCTGCCGGTCGAGATCGTCGCGGATCTCGCAAAACCGCTGCGTCATGGCGTTCATCGCATCGGCCAGTTCGCCGATCTCGTCGCGGCCAGGCAGGCGAATGCGATGGTCGAAATGCCCTGCGGCGACCATCCGCGACCCATCCACAAGCGCTTGCAGCGGATCGGCGAACCACCGGTAAAACACCCGATGGGCGGCCGCCAGCAGCACCAGCGCGGTCATGAAGTTGAACCAGGCGGTAATGATCGCCGTGCGGTACTGCGACCGCACGTCGCAGCCGAGCTCGTGCATCCGCGAATACAGATGGCTCGGCAACTCCGACGCCAGTGCATGCAGCACTTCGACCTGGTCGCGCAGGCGGCCAATCTGGCCTTCGTCGAGCAGCCAATCCCACTTCGCCCCTTGCGCTACCTGCTGAATGCCGACCAGCAGCGCGTCGATTTTCGCCAGCGTCTGGCGCTCGCCGCTGTCGTCGGCCAGTTGCGACACCGGTTCATCGGGCGTGGAGTCGAGTTGCCCGCGGTATCGGGCCAGGGCGTCGTTGAGCTGGCCAAGCTGCATGTGAAACTGGCCGCCCAGCCAGCCGGTTTCCTTGTCGGGCGCCGATTCGTCGAACGGCGGAAATTCAAGCCGCTCGTGCGCCTGGCTCAGCGTGACGCGGAGATCGCTGACCGACTTCTGAATGTCGGACGTCACCGGCAGGTCGGTTGATCGGGCCAGCAGCCCCCTGACGAGGCTACGATACGCATAGAGCCCGTAGATGGCGCTGCCGAACAGCGCTAGCACCGTCACCAGCAGCAGGCCAAGGCCGAGCCGGAGTTTCGTGCGAATTGGCCAATGCGAGAGCACCCTCAGCGACCTCCCTGTCGCACCAGGCGGGCTCGGCGCGCCAGCGGCGCGGCGGCGGTCTCTTCCTGAGACCCTAGCGGGGCGAGCAGTCTACACCGAGGCCTGGAAAACCGGCAAGAACAGTAACGGCGCGGCCTGCTTCGACCCGCTGCTAGCAAGGCCGCCTTATCCCAGGTTGATGCCCGAATCGCTCAGTGGATCGGGCCGATGGGCCCGCACGGCCTGCATGAGCCGCCGCACCGCGCTGGAATAGGCGACGACCGCCGCCGGGTAATCGCCGGCGGCGATGGCCTTGTGGGCTCGATGCCGATCCGCATGCACGCCTTGCCAATCGAACGGCCAGCTCCGCTGGGCCTCCAAGTCTTCGAGTTGCCGCACGATATCGCTGAGCATCTCGATGCTCTGCGGGCTGGGCGCCACCTGGTATTTGCGGTAGGGCGCTTTGCCGTGGCTGCCGCGAATGCCCGAACCAAGGCCATCGCTGCCCAGGGAGCGGCGAAGCGCCCAGGCGACGGCAATCGCCACAGCCGCGGCGGCGCACCCGACGGCCGCCTTAGCGTAGTCCAGCGCCGCTAGCAGCGCCCCGGCCGCCAGCGACAGCAGCAGCGCTGCGCCGAACGCCCAATCCTCGCGCGAGTGGCCGCCGTTGGGGATCGGGGCGACGACGTCGGTCCAGCCTCGGCCGTTCTTTTGTCCCAAAAGCTGGGGATCAGAAATCTCGGCGACGACCGTGGTGATGTTGTCGGGCCCGCCGAGCAGGTTCGCCAGGTCAACCAGCGTGTCGGCCGCGTCTTCCGGCGGCAACGAGGCGAGGATCATCCCGATGACGTGCGGGCTGAGCGGTCCGGTGAGGCCGTCGCTGCACACCAAGAACTTGTCGCCGGCGTGCAACGGAAACGGGCCTTCCAGGTCCACTTTCACCGTCGGATGAGGGCCCAACGAGCGCGTGATGACGTTCTTCGGCACGTAGGCCGGCACTTCGTCCTCGGAGGCCTGGCCGGCGGCGGCCATCTCCCACACCAGGCTGTGGTCGAACGTCAGTTGCTCCAGGGCGTGCCCGCGAAGTCGGTACACGCGACTGTCGCCGACATGCGCCGCGACGGCGCCTTCCGGCAGCAGCACCAGGCAGCTACACGTCGTACCCATGCCGTGGAAATCGACGGTGTTCTGCCCTTTGGCGTAAATCCGTCCGTTGGCGTCCTGGACGGCGGCGACGATGGCCTCGCAGGCCGGCAGATCGCGTCGTTTCTGGTAGGTGTGCGGGATGTTATCGGTCGCGAGCTGGCTGGCGAGTTCCCCAGCCGCGTGAGCGCCCATGCCGTCGGCCACGACGAATAGGTGGCCCCGGGATCGCCACTGCGATTCGTCGTCAGCCAGCAGCATGGCCAGCGAGTCCTGATTGCTGGCGCGGCGCATTCCCAGGTCGCTCACCGCCGCACACCGCAAGCCCGCCGTCGTGCGGGTGATTTTGGTCGTCGGTTTCGACACGGCGGCGCGCCCCGATCCGAGGGAATTCAGCAAGGCCATCTTAATCAGTCGCCATCGCCGCTAGCAACAGCGAAGACGGCTCGGCCATTCTGGCATTCTGGCTCGATGCCCGTAGAAAACGCCGCGATTGGCGCTGTTCGCGTCCTGCGCCGGCCAGGATGGCCGGGCTGTTTATCGGCGTGGCGTGGCTGGGCGGGGATCGCTACACTCCGCGCCTGTTTTTCTTGTACTGCTGAACTTGCCGCTGTGGTACATGGCCGATCGCCCCCTACGCACAAGTTGGCTTAGATCCGCGCTGGTGTTGGCCATCTTCGCGACGGCCGTAGCGCCGGGGTGCGTGCGCCGCCGCCTGCTGATTCGAAGCAATCCGCCGGGCGCCACCGTGTACGTGGACAACCAGCCGGTCGGCACGACACCCTGCGCGACGAGTTTCGTGTACTACGGAACCCGCGAGATCCGCCTGGTAAAGCCCGGCTTCGAAACGCTCACCGTCAACCAGCCCATTCCAGCGCCCTGGTATCAGTGGCCGGGCCTCGACTTCATCAGCGAGAACGTCGTTCCCAACGAGATTCAAGACTTTCGCACGGTCTCGTTCAATCTCACGCCGCAGGTGATTGTGCCGAGCGACCAGCTCATCGCGCGCGGCGAGCAGTTGCGAGCCGCAACGCAGCAGGGCGCCGTGGCGCCGGCAGGCGGAACGCTGCCCTGGTCCACGCCGATTACGGCGCCTCCGACGATTGCAGC
Organism: Planctomycetota bacterium; assembly: GCA_003576855.1. Taxonomy (GTDB): domain Bacteria; phylum Planctomycetota; class Planctomycetia; order Pirellulales; family Lacipirellulaceae; genus Lacipirellula. Next base: position 2,307 of record QEVI01000162.1, on the reverse strand, counting down.
GCCCGCACAAACGCCGACGGGCCCGCTGTTGCCGGGCCCGACCCTGGCGCCTGAGAGCGTGTCGCCGGGCGTAATCGTGCCGCCCTCGACCGGGGCCGGCGTCCTGCCGCCGGGCGGCCGCACGCTGGAGCCGTTGCCGGCGCAGTAAAGGGTTCGCGGTTCAGGGTTCGGGGGTTAGGAACGGAAACGTCGCACAAGACCTGTTCATGGGCTGATTCCTGACTCCTGCCCGCTGCCCGTTTCACGCCGGGGGCGAGACGCCCCGGCTCGCTGGCTTCGGTATCCTGAACCCTGAACCCTGCTCGCCTCACTTGATCGGCGTTTCGCGGTCGAAGATGCCGCGGGCCAGGCGGGCCGGATCGCGGGCGAGCTTGTCGGTAATCACGCGGACGTTGTCGAGGATCTGCTCCAGCCGCATGCGGAGGTACTGGTTGTTGACCAGCGCCCGCACGTCCACAATCGCCGCGTTAGCCTGTGCGAGGGTCTGCTGCAGTTGATCGTAGGTCTTCCGCTCGCGGATCAGCAGGCCGAGGGTTCCTTCGCTCTGGTTGACGTTGCGCGTCAGCAGCGCGACCTGGCCGAGCAACTCCTCGAGATTGCGGATGCTCTGCTCCAACGTGGCGACGATGGCTTGCCCGCGATCGCCCAGCGGCCCGGTGAGACCTTGAAGGTTCTTGAGGTTCTCGTCCGCCGAGCTGACGGCCCGCTCCAGGCCTTCCAGGATCGCGCGGGCGTCGGCCACCAGCGACGGCAGTTGTCCTAACCCCTCCTTGAGCTGCGTTTTGAAGGCCTCGTCGCCGACGATGTCGTTGAGATTGCGCGTGACGGCGGCGAATTCGTTCATGGCGCGATCGGTGGATTCGACCAGCCGTTTGACGCGCGCCAGGTCGCTTTCGCCCAGCACGTCGTTAATCCGCTGGGCCAGTTCCGCCACTTCCTCGCCGGCGGCGCCCAGCGCGATCACCGACTGCTTGAGGTCCGCCTGGATGTCGCCCAGCATGTCCAGGGGGTTGGGAACGTACACCCCTTCGATTGTGCCGCCGGGCGGGACGATCGCCGGCTCCCCGGACGGCGCCGCCTGCACAAAGCTGACGGCAAATTGGGCCGCTTGCGCCGACGGGTCCGCCACGGCGCCCGGGCCGTCGGCGGGCGCCGCCGCGGGCGGCGCATCGGGCCGCACTTTGACGATCTCGATAATGGCGTCGCCCACCAGTGAACTGCGGATGCGGGCGATTTCGTTGGTCCGGATCTCTTTTCCTTCGTCGATGGCGAGCGTGATCCGGGCCCCTTCGCGGGTGTCTTCGACGCTTTCCACCCGGCCAATCAGCAGCCCGTGCCGGCGCACCGGCGTGCCCGGCATGACGCCCGGCGCCTGGTCGACGACCATCGACACCTGGTAACGGCCCTGAAAGGGCAGCGCCGAGAAGTCGCTGTTCCACAGGATGAGAATGCTCGAGATGACAATCGTGGCGAAGACCACGACGCCGACTCGGAACTGCTTGGTGCGTTCGTTCATGGTTGTGGGGAGAGGCGGCAGTCAGAGATCAGAGATCAGAGGTCAGACACAGGCGAGTGAAACCTGACCTCCGACCTTCGACCTCTATGCTCCTTCGGCCTGCTCCGCCAGTTCCTCCATTCGATCGCCTGCCTCGCCGCGGACGAACTGCGTAACGCGCTTGTCTTTTGTGGCGTCGAGCTTCTCCGGCGGGCCGTCGTACAGGATTTGCGACTCCGCCGGGTCGAGCCGGTTGAGCGGATAGAGCATGACGATGCGGTCGGCCACCTTGCGGGCGCTGGTCATGTCATGCGTGACAATCACGCTGGTGACCTGGTGATGCTCGCGCGTGCGGATCATCAGCTCGTTGATGACGTCGCTCATGATCGGATCCAGGCCCGTGGTCGGCTCGTCGTAGAGCACCGCTTCGGGCCGCATGATGAGGGCGCGGGCCAGCCCGACGCGTTTCCGCATGCCGCCGGAGATCTCCGCCGGGTATTTGCCGAGGACGGTCTTCGGCAGGCCCACTTCGGTCAACATGCTGAGCATGGCGCGGTCGAAGTCGGCGCTGCGACCGGGCTGGTGCTGTTTCAGCGGAAACAGGATGTTTTCGGCGATGGTGAGACTGTCGAACAGCGCTGCGTTCTGGAAGACGAATCCGAATCGCGTGCGGAGGTCGCTCAGTTGCTTCTCATCGAGGCGGTCGAGGCGCTGGCCGTCGAACTCGACGTGGCCTTCCGTCGGCCGTACCAGGCCGATGATCGTCTTCAGCAGCACCGTCTTGCCGCAGCCGCTTTCGCCGATAATGGCCA
>QEVI01000161.1 GCA_003576855.1 Planctomycetota bacterium | reverse complement strand
TGTGGGGCCGCCGAGCAGGGTTGTTTGCGCTAAGACCGCGAGCGGGCGCCACCGCAGAACCGCGTCGATGCCGGTCCTGCGGGCGCCTCGCCGTCAAGCGGCGATTCTACCGCGATGGGCCGCTGTCTGCAGGGCCTCGTCGACGGCGGCGAAAACCTGGTTGACGCCGAGCTCCGTCATGCAACGGTGGTGAACGAGCGGGCAGAGGCGGGCCATGCAGGGGCGGCAGGCGAGGTCCAGCCCGACGCAAATATCGTTAGCCGCGCCGGTTTGCGTGAGCAATTCATCCGTTGGCCCAAACAGCGACACAGTCGGTACGCCCAGCGCAACGCCGAAGAACCGCGGGCCGCTGTCGGTGGTCACGAGCGTCGCGGCGCGGCGAATCACGGCCTTGGTCAGGCCGATGGGCAGCTCCGGCTCGTCGGCCAGGCTGTTGATTCGCGGGTGACCCACGCCGGCCACGATTCGGCGGACCGCGTCCCGCTCGGCAGGGCCGCAATTGAAAAGCACGTGCATGTCTCGCTGGTCGGCGAGTTTCAAGGCCAGTTGGGCGAAGTTCTCGGCGGGCCAGTTTTTGGCGGCGCCGAACGCGCCGCCGGTGTTCAACACCGCCACGCGAGCCTCGGCCGCGTACCCGAACCGCTTCCAGACGGCGTCGGCCGCCCGCTCGTCTTCGGGCGTCGTCGCCAGCTCCAGCGCCGGCGACTCCGGCGCGGCGCCCGCCGCTTGCGCCACGTGGAGATACCCGCTGACGGCCGGCAGCGTGACGGGTTTGCCCTTCCGCCGCGGCGCATACGCCCGCACCGTGAGCAAGGGACTCCGCAGGTTGCCGACCATGCCGACGCGCTGCGGGGCGCCGCTGCGGTAGGCCATCCATGCGGTTCGCAGGGAGTTGGTCAGCAACACCGCCATGTCGAGTCGAGCGGCACGAAGCTGCTCGCGCACGGCCGGCCAGCCGTGCGACGCGTCGCCGCCATGGCGTCGATCGTTAGCCTGCTTTCCCTTTTGATAAACGATCGTTTGATCGAACCAATCGCTGCCGGCCAGTACGTCGGCCACGTAAGGCCGCATCACGCCGACGAGTACGCCGCCGCCGGCCAGTTTGCGCAGCGCTCGCACGGCGGGCGTCGCCATGACGACGTCGCCGACCCAATTTGGCAAGAAGACGGCCAGGCGCATGCATGCTGCTCCACGGGCAGGTTGAAAGCGAGAATCGCGGGGCGCTGGTTATAGCCGCGGCCGCGACAGGCTAGAAGACGAGTGCGCCGTGCTAGCACAACCGGGCGCCGTCTGCGAAGCACGACCACGCGTTCAACTGCCCAATAGCGCCGAGCCAATCCACGCAACCAGCCGCCCGGCGGCGTACACCGAGGCCGACAACATCAAAACCAGAACGCCGATCACCATCCAGACGAACCACCGGTCGCGGCGCTCGAGGCGGCGGACTTCTCCGGGCGCGGCGGCCATCTGCCGCGCGAGCAGGGCCACGTTCCGGCGATTCGCCTGAAAGTAAACGTCGAACAGGTCGCCCAACACTGGAATGGCGCCGACCAGCAGGTCCGCGGCGATGTTGACGCCCATCCGCAGCAGGGTGGCTTTCGAGGCGCCGGCGCGCTGGGCGATCCCCAGGATGTATAGCGAGACAAGCGTGGCGATCGTATCCCCGGCGCCGGGCAGCAGCCCGATGAGCGCATCGAAGCCAAAACGGATATTCGTGCCCGGCAGCGTGAAGGCGCTATCCATCCAGCGGGCGAGCCGTTCGATGCCGGCCCGGTCGTCTGCCTGGGCCGGCAAGGTCGCTGGAAGGCGGTGGTTGAACGCTCGGGTCAACATCAACGGCTCCGGGGCTTTGCTCGCGCAAGGCAATGCGCTTCATACAGTCGCGTCGCTCGCCACAGTGAGCAAATTTCGTGCGAGTTCCCTTGGGCCGCGCGGCTAATCCTGAAATCGAGCAACCCTTGGCCCTCACGGCCGCCCAGGCCGTATACTGACAGCCTCGCTGCCAAGGCCGACTCTGCGCGAGCCGTCGTTAGCCATGCGTACTTTTCTCGCCGTTTCGAGCGCGCTGATCCTCGCGGGGGGCGGCGTATCGCCCCCGCCTGGCCGAGCGGCGGACTCAACTGCTCGTCAGCAGATGGCGGATCGCATCGACGCGGTGCTTGAGCAGCAGGCGCGACGGCAGGGCGTTACGCCGTCGGCGGCGGCGACCGACGCCGAGTTTCTTCGCCGCGTCTCGCTGGATTTGGCGGGCGTCGTGCCGCGTGTTTCGACCGTGCGGGCTTTTCTCGCCGACGATGCGCCAGGCAAGCGCGAAGAGCTGGTCGATCGGCTGCTCGCCTCGGGCGGCTATGCCAATCACATGGCCACGACGTGGCGGAACCGCATCCTGCCGCACGGCGCCGATGCTGCCCGCGGTCGCGAGGCGGCCGCGCTGCAGAAGTGGCTGCGGAACCGGTTTGCCGAAAACCTGCGGTACGACAATCTGGTCGGCGGCCTGCTGCTGGCCACGGGCGGCGACGAATTGGGCCCGGCGCTCTACTTCCAGGCGCATGACGTGGCGCCGGAAAAGATCGCCGCCAGCGCCGCAGAGCTTTTCCTGGGCCTGAAACTTCACTGCGCCCAATGCCACGATCATCCGTATGCGAACTGGTCGCAGCGCGAGTTTTGGGGATTCGCCGCGTTCTTCGCCCGCGTGAAGGGCCCCGAGGCCATGGGCGCGCAGTCCGCCTATCGGCTTACCGATCTGCATGCCGGGGAAGCGAAGTTGCCGGCGTCCGGCGAGGTCGTGCCGCCGAGGTATCCCGGCGGGGAAGTCGCGCCGGAGGACGCCGGCGTTACTCGCCGGGCCCAACTTGTGCTGTGGCTCACGTCGCGCGACAACCGCTACTTTTCCCGCGCGGCCGTGAACTGGGCGTGGGAGCATCTGTTCGGCCGCCCGCTGGCGGGCTCGCTCGACGACATCATGGATGCATCGGAAAAAACGCCCAATGTCGTGCTCTTGGACGCGCTGGCCGATTATTTCGTGGCATCGGGCTTCGACTTGCAGGAGCTGTGGCGCACGCTGACCCTGACGCGGGTCTATCAGCGCTCCAGCCGCTCTTCGGGCGAGGCGCCCCCCGCTGAGCTGTTCGCCCGGATGCTGCCCAAGCCGCTCACCGCCGAGCAGCTTTACGACAGTCTCCTGCTGCTTGCGCCTCAGCGCGACAGCGCCGCGGCCGGGCCGACGATCGACGCGACCGGCCAGCTCGAGGAAGACGCGCGGCGGTCGGAATTCGTGCGGCGCATGCGACCTCCGCCCGGCGATCCGACGGCGTACCGGGCGGGCACGCTGCAAGCGCTGTTGCTCATGAACGGCGACGCCGTAAACGCCGCCGCCGCCCCCGAGGCCAGCAGCCTGCTCGGCGCCCTGGAGGCCCCGTTCATGGACGACCAGGAGCGGATCGAAGTGCTGCTCTTGGCCACGCTGGCCCGGCCGCCGGACGCCATCGAGCGCTCGTCGCTCGCAGCCGCCCTGGCCGAATGCCGGGACGGGGCGGAACGGCGACAGGTGCTCAGCGACGCACTGTGGGCCTTGCTCAATAGCACCGAGTTCGCATTTAACCATTGACGGCGTGACGCAACACATCGACTTCCACGGACCCGAGGCCGCATGTTCGCCGGCTGCAAACGAGGTGGAGAGGCTAAAGGCTCGATGAACAGCGAGTTACTGGATCGCCGACAAGTGCTCCGCCTTGCCGGGGCAGGGCTGCTGGGCGCGTGTTGCGCGCGTTGGCTGCCGGCGCTAGCGACCGCGGCGGCGGCCGATCCCCGGCGAAGGCGGAGCTGCATCCTGCTGTGGATGGCCGGCGGGCCCAGCCAGACCGACACGTTCGACATGAAGCCGGGCCACAACAACGGCGGCCCGTTCCAAGAAATCGCCACGTCGGCGCCGGGACTGCGCTTCAGCGAGCACCTGCCCCAGCTCGCCGCGCACGCGGATCGGCTCGCCGTAGTCCGCTCGCTCAGCACGAAGGAAGGGGACCACGACCGGGGCACGCACCTGGTACGGACGGGGCAGCCGCCGATGGGCCCTGTCGCGCATCCGTCGATCGCCTGCGCCCTGGCCAAAGAGCTGGCGACGCCCGCACAAAGTCTTCCGGCGTATGTCAGCGTGGCCCCGCCGCAGCAGGTGAGCCCGGCGGCGTTTGGGCCGGGCTTTCTCGGCCCCAGCTACGCCCCGGCCATTGTCGGCAGTCAGCCGCCGGCGCCGGCGACCGCCGTTCAATCGGCGCCGCAGGCGAACTTCGTCGATTTAACGCTGGACGACCTCGACCTGCCGGCGGGCGTCAGCGAGTTGCAAGCCGCGCGAAGGACGCAATTATGGCGCGCATGGGAAGACAAATTCCTCGCGTTGCGCCACGATGCCGCGTTCCATGCGCACCATGCGATCTATCGCAAGGCGGCCGACCTGATGCGACCTGAAGTGCGGGCTGCATTCGACCTGAAGCAGGAGCCCGAAGAAACCCGCCGCCGGTACGGCCCGGGCGTGTTCGGCCAGGGATGCTTGCTCGCCCGGCGATTGGTCGAACGGGGCGTGCCGTTTGTCGAAGTGGCGCTGGGCGCCGGCGGGCTCGGCTGGGACACGCACCAGGACAATTTCACCCAAGTGCGCCGGCTGTCGGCGGAACTCGACGCCGGGTGGGCGACGCTGATGACCGAACTTCAGCAGCGTGGGCTGCTCGACAGCACGACGATCTTGTGGATTGGCGAATTCGGACGGACGCCGGCGATCAACCAGATGACCGGCCGCGACCACTACCCGCAGGCGTGGAGCTGCGTGTTGGGAGGCGGCGGCATCGCCGGCGGAGAGGCGTACGGCCGCACCAGCGCCGACGGCATGGTCGTCGAGGAAAACCAGGTCGGCATCGGCGACGTGTTGGCGACGCTGTGCGCGGCCTTAGGCGTGCCGCCGGACCACGAAAACATCACCGACGCCGGCCGGCCTGTGAAGCTCGCCGAGGGTACGGCCATCGACGCGTTGTTGGCGTGAACCGGCGGTTCTCGCGGGTCGGCGCCAAGCCGGCGGTGCTGTTGGCCGCACGTTTGTGCAAGGTTGTGCAGCGAACCGATTAGCCGCATCCCCGTTGAGCATGATGTTGCGACGCTGCCAAGCATATTGCCGGTTGTGGAGCTTGAGGCGGGTTTGGCTGCCGGCGTTGATATGCGGCTGGATGGTTGGCTGCGATCGAAACGAGGCGCCGCGGCCCGTGGCCGTCGAGCCGGCGGCAGCGAAGGAGGCGCCGGCGGTCGCCGAGCGAAACGGGAGCGCGGCGGCGGATGGCGCTAAGCCGCAAGCGGCGGGGGATGCCGCCGGGCCGCAAGCGGCGGCGGGCGAGCGCCTGTTGGTGCTGACGCCGGCGGGGCCGCTGCTGTTGGCCGTGGCCGTGACCCTGGACGGCCAGCCGCTCGGCAAGGGCCTTGACGAATTGATTGACCAGGTCTTGGCGGCGGCGGCCTCGCCAGGCAGCGCCGCGGCCCAGCCGACGTGGGCCGCCCTCATCGCGAATGAGCCGTTCCTCCAGTCCCAGGCGCCGGAAGGTCGGCTCGTTCCGCCGCGCCAGCGCATGGCGTGGATCGAGCGCTTCGATTTCAACCGTGACGAAGTCGTTCAGCGCGGCGAAGCGGCCGCGTGGCTGGGGCGCGATTCAAGTGGAACGGCTACTGCGTTCGCCGTGCGCAGCAGCGGCTCGTATCGCCCCGACCCGCGTGCGACCTCCCGGCTTTGGTCGCTCGTCGACGCCGACGGCGACGGCCTGGCTTCGAGCGACGAACTGCACCGCGCGCCCCAACGCTTAAGGACGCTCGACGCCGACGACGACGAGATGCTCACGCCGCCGGAGCTCGCGCCGTTGCGCGAAGAAGTCACTGGGGCGTCGTCCGGTTCAGCGGCCAGCCGCGGCGGATCAAGGCCTCATGCCGCCATTCACCTGGAGTCAGGCGCCGACGCCGAGCGCTGGGCGTATTTGCTCGGCGACCGCTATGCACCACGGCAGGACCTGCAGCCGGCGAGCTTTGGGGCGTCGGCCGCCCTGAGTAGATCCCTCGACAAAAATGGGGACGACTGGTTGCAGTCCAGCGAATTAGGGGGCCTGGTCACCGAGAAGCCGCACCTGGAACTGGCGATCGAATTCGACGCGGCCGGTCGGCCCGGGCAGCCAGCCGCGTCGATTGACGTGGTCGCCAGCTCGGCGGCGATGACCTCGCTCGTGCGGGCGGCGCCCAGTCGGCTGATGGCGACGATCGGCGACGCCCGTGTGGTCATCTCGGCGCACGATCTGGCCGTGGAGCAGGCTCGTTACGACGCGCAGGGCGGGGGGCCATCGGCGCTCGACCTGCGGCAGGTGCGCGTCATGGTCCACGACCAATACGACGGGCTGTTCCAACTGCTCGACGCCGACTTGGACGGCCGGCTCTCGGCGCGGGAGATCGCCCATGGCAGCGAGCGGCTGCTGACCGTCGACGCCGACGGCGACGGCCAGGTCAGCGGCGACGAGGCGCCGCATGTCATCGTGGCGGCGTTTCTACGCGGCGAGCGGGGCGGCGAGCAGGCGTTCTACCCGCCGCCGTCCGAGCCCGGCGCGGCGGCGGCGGGTGCGCCGGCCCCGGCGTGGTTTCGCCACGCGGACTTCAACGGCGACGGGGACGTCAGCCGGCGCGAATTCCTCGGCACGGACGGCCAGTTCGGGGCGCTGGACGCCAATGGCGACGGGTTTCTGGAGCGCCGTGAAGCGGCCCAAGCGCCGTGACGGCCGCGGCCGCGGCATCGGCGCCGCGGTTTCCCGGCGGACTTTGCCGTCCACCGCTGGCGCGGTGCGTGCTATCCTTTTCCAATCGGCGGGTCGTGAGGGGACGCTCGCGCCTTGACGCCGAGGCCGCGAGGCCGCTCGTCGGCGATTGTCCATGGGCCCTCGGAGCCGGCTGCGTCGCCGTCTGCGCTCCACGGCGCCGCTGCAGTTGAGAACAACTCCGCCTCGATTCAATGACCGCGTCGTCGAAGCCTGGTAGAGCCGTTTGCGGTTGGCGCGAGTGGATCGCCCTGCCGGCGATCGGCATTGAGACGATCAAGGCCAAGATCGACACCGGCGCGCGGTCTTCGTCGCTCCATGCCTTCAACATCGAGTCCTTCGAGCGCAACGGCCAGGCGTGGGTCAGCTTCGTCATCCACCCGCTGCAGCGCGACACGAAAACCACGCTCAACGCCGAAGCCCCCGTGCTGGAATACCGCCACGTTCGCAGCTCCAGCGGCCATATTACGCACCGGCCGGTCATCCTGGCGGACATCGAACTGGACGGCAAACAGTGGCCGATCGAGCTGACGCTGGCGTCGCGCGACGAGATGGGCTTTCGCATGCTGCTGGGCCGCGAGGCGGTGCGGGGCAAGTTCCTGGTCGATCCCAGCCGATCGTACGTCGTCAGCAAGCCGCGCGTATCCAAAGCAACCGTGAAGAAGCCCACGAAGAGAAAAAAACGGAGACGAGCATGAAGATCGCCATCCTCTCGCGCCGGCCGTCGCTGTATTCGACGCAGCGATTGAAGGAAGCCGGCAAGCAGCGCGGCCACGAAATGAGCATCGTGGATTATCTCCGCTGCTACATGGACATCACCTCCCGGCGGCCGCAGGTCGTCTACCAAGGCGCGCCGTTGCAGGTCGATGCCGTCATTCCGCGGATCGGCGCCTCGAACACGTTCTACGGCACGGCCGTGGTGCGGCAATTCGAAATGATGGGCGTGTTCGTGGCGAACGAGTCGCAGGCGATTAGCCGTTCACGCGACAAGCTGCGGAGCCTGCAATTGCTGGCCCGCGACGGCATCGGCCTGCCGGTAACCGGCTGCGCCCATTCGACCAAGGACATCGACGGGCTGATCAGCGTCGCTGGCGGGGCGCCGCTGGTCGTGAAGCTCATCGAGGGGACCCAGGGCGTGGGCGTGATTCTGGCCGAAACCAAGAAAGCCGCCCAGGCCGTGATCGAGGCCTTCCGCGGCCTGGAAGCCAACATCATCGTGCAGGAGTTCATCAAGGAGGCCGGCGGGAGCGACATCCGCTGCTTCGTCGTCGGCGGCCGCGTCGTGGCCGCGATGAAGCGACAGGCCGCGCCGGGCGAGTTCCGGTCCAATCTCCATCGCGGGGGCACGGCCGAAAAGGTAAAAATCGCCCCGGAGGAGCGGTCGACCGCCGTCCGCGCGGCGCGGACGATGGGCCTGAACATCTCCGGCGTGGATATCCTCCGTTCGGCCCATGGCGCGGTCGTCATGGAGGTGAATTCGTCACCGGGGTTGGAGGGCATCGAGAAGGCGACCGGCGTCGACGTGGCCGGAAAGATCATCGAGTTCATTGAAAAGAACGCCAAAGCGGGCAAACAGCGCGACAAGGGCAAGGGATGACCCTGCTCGATCGCGCCGGGGCCTGCGGCGCCGAGCGCGCGTCGGCGCTTGCGACGCCCAACGGATGTAGCGCCGCCGGTTGCGGCCGCTGCGGGGCAAGCCCCGCGGCTGAATAACGCTTGCCAGACCGCTTCTATGACCGCCAGTCCGCCGAAAGCCAAGAACCAGCCGATCGAGGTCGCCGGGGTGTTCGTCAATCCGGGCGAACGACGCCGGCTGGAAATCCCCGTCGCCAAGCTGCCGACCGGCACCGGGCTGCAACTGCCGATCATGGTCATCAACGGCAGCAAGCCGGGGCCGACCGTGTGGCTCAGCGCCGCCGTTCACGGCGACGAAGTCAACGGCGTGGAAATCATCGGCCAGGTGCTCGATCGCACCGAACCGCGAGCGCTGGCCGGCTGCTTGATCGCCGTGCCGATCGTCAACGTCTTCGGCTTCAACGCGCAGTCGCGGTACTTGCCCGACCGGCGCGACCTCAATCGTTCATTTCCCGGCTCCGAGCGCGGCTCCGTCGCCGCCCGGCTGGCGTGGCTGTTCATGCAGGAAGTCGTCCGGAAGTGCCATTACGGGATCGACCTCCACACCGGCTCGAACCACCGCACCAATCTGCCGCAGATCCGGGCGAACTTGCACGACGACGAGACGCGGCGCCTGGCCGAGGCCTTCGGCGCCCCGGTCATCATGCACGCCGGTGCGATCGACGGGTCGCTGCGGAAAGCGGCGACCGCGGCGGGCATCCGCACGATCGTCTACGAGGCGGGCGAGCCGCTGCGGTTCGACGACGCCGCCATTCAGCTTGGCCGCGACGGCGTGTTGCGGGTCCTGCACGCCCTGGGCATGCGCGAAAAACGGCCCCGTCACAAGGGCCCCCACTCAGCCCTGGTGGCGAAGACCACCTGGGTGCGAGCGCTCAACAGCGGCATCGTCCGGCTCGACGTGCGACTTGGCGCGGCGGTGGTCGCCGGGCAGCATTTGGGAATCGTCGCCGACGCCTTCGGGGACGACGCCGCCCCGCTCGCCTCGCCGGAGGACGGGCTGATCATCGGCCACACCAACAACCCGCTGGTGCAGGAAGGGGAAGCCGTGGTGCACATCGCGGCGATGGCCGCCGAGGGGACCGAGGCGACCTTGCCGGAAATCGATCCAGAAGCGCGGCCCGTGGCCCAGCCGTAGGCGGCCGAGGGCAACGGGGTCGCGGTTCGTTTGCGACCGCGAAGCTTCGCGACCGCGGCGAGTCGCCAGTCGCCCAAGAATCCTGACGTCGGCAGGGGGCAGGGCGCGTTGCGGCGCCGTTTTCGCTATACTGGGTCGGCGATCGCCACAACTTCCAGGAGGCCCGGCCATGACCCACTTCGACCGCAGAGCATTCATCGGCGCGTCTGTCGGCGCCGCCGCCACGTGGAGCGCCGTCACCGCCGCGGAATCGGCGACGCCGCAAGCGGCTGCTGACGTGCCGGCGCCCCCGATGATCACCTTGGGCAACACCGGCATCAAGATGTCTCGGCTGGGGCAGGGCACGGGGGTCAGCGGCGGGCGACGGCAGTCGGAGCAGACGCGCATGGGCTTCGAGAAGCTCGTGGAGTTGTTCCACCACGCCTGGGCCCGCGGCATACGCTTCTACGACCTGGCTGACCTGTACGGCACGCATGTCTATTTCCGCGAAGCCCTGCGGACGCTGAAGCGCGACGAGCTGACGATCCTCACCAAGCTCTGGTGGCGCGACGACGGCCCTGAGGATCGCACCAGCGAGGCCTGGCGCCAGCAGGCGTGCCATTCGGCCGTCGAGCGCTTCATGCAGGAAATCACGACCGACCGGTTGGACGTCGTGCTGCTCCACTGCCTGATGGACGACAAGTGGCCCGAGAAGATGCAACCCTACATGAAGGCCCTGGACGACGAAAAGAAGCGCGGCCGCGTCCGCGCGGTCGGCGTTTCGTGCCACGACTTCGGCGCCCTGAAGACGGCCGCCGCCGAGCCCTGGGTCGACGTGATCCTGGCCCGCGTGAATCCCAAGGGCGTGAAGATGGACGCCTCGAGCGAGGAGGTCGTGGCCGTGCTGCGGCAGGCGAAGGCCGCCGGCAAGGCGATCATCGGCATGAAGATCTTCGGCGAGGGCGCGCTCGCCGACCAGCGCGAGGCGTGCATGAAATTCGCCCAGGGGCTGGAATTCCTCGACGCGATGACGATCGGCTTCGAAACGCCGGACCAGATCGACGACGCCTTGCGACTGATGGCCAAGCACCCGCACGCGGCCGCGGCGAAAGTATAGCCCAGACATCCTGGCCGAGCGCCCGACCAGCAGGGCCGGTTTAGGTACGCGGGGGAACGCGAACCGCGCCGGTGCTGATTCCTCCATCGACGAGTAACGTCTGGCCCGTCACGTACTGGCTGGCGTCGGAGGCCAGGAAGACGATGACCCCTTCCAGGTCGCGCGGCTCGCCGGGCCGCTTCAGCGGGATGCGGTCGGTGATGTAATCGAGCCAGCCGGGGCTTTCGTAGAGGGCCCGGTTCTGGTCGGTCTTGAACCACCCCGGCGCCAGGCAGTTGACCGTCACGCCGAACGGCCCCCAATCGTCGGCGAGGCTCATCGTCAATTGGCGAATGCCGCCGCGACTGGCCCCGTACGGCGCCAAGCCCGCGAAGCCCGCCACGCTGGTGTACGAGCCGATATTGATAATGCGCCCATATCGCCGCGCGACCATGTGCCGGGCGATCCCCTGGGCGACGAAAAACGCCCCGCGGAGGTTCGTGTCGACGATCGTGTTCCAATCCTCCCAGGTGACTTCCAAGGCGGGTTTGCGGATGTTGCAGCCGGCGTTATTGACGAGAACGTCGATCTTCGCGCACGACTGCAGCGCCTCGCTGCACATCCGCTCAATGCTGTATTGATTGCGGACGTCGAGCTCCAGCGGCAGCGCGCGTCGGCCGAGCGCCTCGATCTCGTGGCAAAACGGGGTCAGCGAGTCGAGCGTGCGGCTGGTGACGACCAGGTCGGCCCCGGCGCGGGCGAGCGCTCGGCCGAAAACTTGGCCCAGCCCCCGGCTGGCGCCGGTCACCAGAGCGGTCTTCCCGGTGAGATCAAACGGGGCGGTCGGCATGGGCACGCTTTCTCCTC
>QEVI01000160.1 GCA_003576855.1 Planctomycetota bacterium | reverse complement strand
TTCATCGCTACGGCTCCGTCTTCCTTGACCAGGAAACCAAAACGGCGGAGTCGTAGCGTTTTTTATGTTATCACGCAATTTGAAGACACGCTCTAAGCGGCAGGTGAACGCGATCGCAAACTTCACTTTTCTAACTCAAGAAACGAACCTAGAGGTCACGAAGCGAAATCCGGCCGAATACATTCCGGCGTATGAGAAACGCACTCCAGGGTCGATTGCGAGTCACTGGATTCCTATGGATCCTAAATTATGGAAGCCCGAGAATTACCTGAAGTTTTTGGATGAGCGTCGCAAGCTGCTGGCGGAAGCGGCCAACGAGTTTCTAATGCGTTTGTCGGCCGGAAGCATCCCTTTGGCGGTATCTCCGGAAGAAATCCAGATAGTCGAACGAGCCGCGGCGTCTGTTCCAGGTGGAATAGATGACGATGAAGAGGAGGCGAGACTCATCCGATGCAACATCTGGGCTACCAAGCACGGGTTGCCAGCGGGCGAGCTCTCTTACGAGCTAGTTGACGAAAAGACCGGCGACGTAAGGGCGATTTTGGATCTCGCATGGCCGCAGGGTTTGCAGGAGGGTCTAAGCCAACCGGTAGCAGTTCTCTTGGGCGAAGGACAGGATGCTGAGGAAGCCGCGAGCCAAGCAGGTTTTCGGTTCTTCACATCGCCGCGGGCGTTTCGCAATTACGTTGAGCAAGAGATTATCGGAGAAGACCATTTAGAGCCGGTTACGGAATGAGCGTTCCCGAGTCCAATTCAAGCAGCGGTTCCAGAAAGCGGCCCGGTCCATTTGGGCCAGCGTGGGCGCTGTTGCCAAAGGATCAACAGCCGCTCGTCCTTGATGGGGCGACGCGGGTGGCCCCGGTTCTTCGAACCGGGGTGGCGCAGCCACAGGAGGCTTAAAACGCAGTCCGCGTAACAACCTCTTGCCGGCTCCGCCGGCCCTGGTTCAAAGAACCAGGGCCATCCGCGGCAGCCGTTACGAAGTCTCGCGCACCTGCGGCGCCGTGCCGCGGAGTTTTTTCTTGATTTTGGGCCGTCGACTGCGGTAGCTTGCTGGCATCTGCCGTTGCTGGAGGCGCCGCGCTCCGCGAGGACGCGCGGCGTGCGCCGTTCGGGCAAGCTCTTGGCCGTCCGTGGGAAAGGTTGGCGTCATGACGCTCCGTATCGTGGTCGCGCTGTTCCTGTGCGTAGGAGTCGCCGCGGCGCCCGCCGCCGCCGTGGAGAACAACGAGCACAACTGGCGCCAGTGGCGCGGCCCGTTGGCCACCGGCGTCGCCCCCCACGGCGATCCGCCGGTCGCCTGGAGCGCCGAAACCAACGTCCAATGGAAAACGCCCATCCCCGGCCGTGGCAGCGCTTCGCCCATCGTGTGGGAAGATCGCATCTTCGTGCTCACCGCGGTCGATACCGGCCGCGCTGAACAGCCGGCCGACGCCGCGCCCGCCGGCAACGCGCCGGCCAAGGCCGCCTCAGCGGCCGAAGAATCGCCGTCGCAGCCGCGGCCCGGCGGCCGCCGCTTCGGCTTCGGCCGCCGCGCCGACGGCCCGCGCAACGTCCACCAATTCATCGTGCTCTGCCTAGATCGCCGGACGGGCCAGGTTGTGTGGCAGCGGATCGCCCGCGAGGCGACGCCGCACGAAGGCATGCATCAGACGAACTCCTACGCCT
Organism: Planctomycetota bacterium; assembly: GCA_003576855.1. GTDB lineage: Bacteria > Planctomycetota > Planctomycetia > Pirellulales > Lacipirellulaceae > Lacipirellula. Next base: position 9,993 of record QEVI01000160.1, on the reverse strand, counting down.
CCGGTTCGCCCACGACCGACGGTAAACGGCTGTACGCCACGTTCGGGTCGCAAGGCCTCTACTGCTACGACCTGGACGGCAATCTGCAGTGGGCCCGCGACCTGGGCGATTTGCAGACCCGCAACAGCTTCGGCGAGGGCGCTTCGCCGACGCTCCACTTGCGTACCTTGCTCATGCCCTGGGACCACGAGGGGCAGTCGATGCTCTACGCGCTGGACGCCGACACCGGCCAGACGAAGTGGCAGGTCGAGCGCGACGAGCCGACGACCTGGAACACGCCGCTGGTGGTCGAGGCGGCCGGCCGCACGCAGGTCATTATCAACGGAACCAACCGTACGCGAAGCTACGACTTCGAAACGGGCGAAGTCATCTGGGAGTGCGGCGGCCAGGGAAGCAACCCCATCGCCTCGCCCGTGGCCCACCAGGGCCTGGCGATCTGCATGACTGGCCACCGACAGCCGGCGATCCATGCCGTGCGGCTCGACTCCCGCGGCGACGTCACCGGCACGGAGCAGGTCGCCTGGCGCAAGGACGAATCGGGCCCGTACGTCCCCTCGCCGCTGCTGTACGGAAGCCGGCTGTATTACACCAAGGGCAACACGGGCGTGATGTCGTGCGTCGATCCGCAGACAGGCCAGGCGATGATCGACCAGCAGCGGTTGCCGGGCATCGAAAACATCTACGCCTCGCCGGTGGGCGCGGCCGGGCGCGTGTACTTCACCGGCCGCGACGGCACGACGCTCGTCCTCCGCGACGGCGACGAGCTGCAGGTCCTCAGCACCAACACGGTCGGCGAGCCGGTAGACGCCTCGCCGGCGATCGTCGGCGACGAAATTTTCATTCGCGGCGAGAACCATTTGTTCTGCATCAGCAAGAAGCAGCCGGGCGGCTAGCTGATCGGCCCGCATGGACTGCGCGCACCGTTGCACTTCGATCGATCAACAGGAGCACGGCCATGGCCACGACCACGCGGCGGGACTTCATGCGGCGCAGCGCAACGCTTGGTTCGCTGGCCGGCCTGGGCGAACTGGGCTTTCTCGCCGGCCTGGCGCCGGTGTCGGCCGAAGAAACCCGCGTCGAGCGGCGACTGCAACTCGAGGCCGATATCGAGCCGCTGGTGCGCTGGATCGAGGAAACTCCGCGGGAGCGGCTCATCGAGGAAGCGGCTGCGCGCATTCGCAGCGGCCTCAGCTACCGCGATCTGCTCGCCGGGCTCCTCTTGGCGGGCGTCAAGAACATCGAGCCGCGGCCGTCCGTGGGATTCAAGTTTCATGCGGTGCTGGTCGTCAATTCGGCGCATCTGGCCAGCATGGCCTCCCCGGCCGAACATCGCTGGCTGCCCATCTTCTGGGCGCTCGATTATTACAAGTCGGCCGCCCAGCGCGACGTCGAGGAGCGGGGCGACTGGACCATGCAGCCGGTCGATGAGTCGGCCCTTCCCCCGGCGAGCAAGGCTCCGCGGGCCTTCGTCCAAGCGATGGATGACTGGGACGAACCCGCGGCCGACGCGGCCGCGGCCCGCTTGGCGCGCAGCGGCAGCGCGGGATCGGTCTTCGAGCTGCTGTTTCGCTACGGCATGCGCGACTTCCGCTCGATCGGTCACAAGGCGATCTACGTCGCCAACGCCTTGCGGACGCTCAACTGCATCGGCTGGCGGCACGCCGAGCCGGTGCTCCGTTCGCTCGCCTACGCGCTGCTGGCCCACGAGGGCGACAACCCCGCCAAACGCGACGCCGATGCGGACCGGCCATACCGGCGCAATCAGCAACTCGTCGAGAACGTGCGGCCGGACTGGCTCGACGGCGACCCCAGCGACGCCGCCGCCGCCGAGGCGCTCGCCGCGCTTCGCAGCGGGTCGAACGACGAGGCGTGCGACCTGGTCGCGGAGACGCTCAACCGCGGCGCGTCGCCCCAGTCGATTTGGGACGCGCTCCACCTGGCCGCCGGCGAGCTGTTGATGCGGCAGCCCGGCATCGTAGCGCTGCACGCCATGACGACGACCAACGCCCTGCGGCACGCCTACGAGACCTCGTCCGACCCGCGGACGCGGCTGCTGCTGATGCTGCAGAACGCGGCGTTCTTGCCGATGTTCCGCGGCGAAATGGAGAACCGTGGGGGCCTCAAGGAGCACAAGATCGACGAATTGGCCGCCGCCGAGGCGGACGAGCCGCCGGCGATCGACGCCATCTTCGCCGAACTTGGCCGCGATCGCGACGCGGCTTCGCGGATGATCCTCCGCCGCGTGCAGGCGCCGGAGGACGCGACCGAGATCATCAACGCCGCCCGCGTGCTGACGTTCCTCAAAGGAAACGACGCCCACGATTACAAGTTCAGTTCCGCGGCGCTGGAGGATTACGGCCTCGTCTCGCCGCACTGGCGCGACCGCTACCTGGCGGCCAGCGCGTACCATCTGTGCCATTCGCAAGAGCCGGACAACGCGCTTGTCGAGCGAACCCGCGCGGCGTTTACGAGCTAACCTCTGGCGGCCCCGGTTCTTCGAACCGCGCGTGGCGCAGTCCCGGGAGGTTGGCTCAAGAAGCAGTCGGCGTCCGAGTCAACAACCTCTTGCCGGCTGCGCCGGCCCTGGTTCGAAGAACCAGGGGCGCCCGCGTGTTCGCGATTAGCTCAGCGATGAAAAACCGGATTCACCCGCTAGAACGGCAGGCCGCGAAGGCGGAAGATGACGAAAGGTCCGGGAGCTTGCCGCCCACGCTCCGGTGGATAAGCGTTCGGCCTAAAACAGCGTCCCTTGACCGTTCGCCGACTCGACCGGCGCATCGTGGAACCGCAAGCCGGAGTCTTCCGCGTATTGCTGGTCGCGCTCAATCGCGATCCAGCGACGGCCCATCGACTCCGCAACCCAGCCGGTAGTATTGGATCCGGCGAACGGGTCTAGCACCGTGTCGCCGAGCGTCGTCAGCATCTTGATAAAAAACTGCGGCAGGGCTGCCGGGAATCGTGCGGGGTGAATCTTGTGACCTCGCCGCTTAGATGCCTTGATGTAGTAGCTATTGCTCTCGTTGTTTCCGCATTCAATCAGGTTCGGCGGAATCGAGCCGCCCTTGTCGGCGGCAAACGTGCCTTTGATGTTATGACCCGATGGCCGCTTAGTATGCTTAATACCCCGCTTAATGAGCCGCTTCATGTCGGGGCTGTACTCGTGGAGCACTTGCGTATTGTCGGCCTTGGGGTTTGGCGTAGGCGATAGCCAAAAGATGTACTCTACCGAATCTTTGACCCGGATGCGGCGGACGTTGACCCATTCCGCCGGGGCCGGCATCTTCGCCGGGTTGTACCAAAAGAACTCTTGGCAGAGATTGAAGCCGATCCGGTCGCACAAGGCGAGCAATAGCCGATAGTGATACAGGGACCGCAACGGAGCGCCCGGCGTCCAAGCGCCGCCGACGTTCAAGACGAAACTGCCGTCCAGTTTCAGGATGCGCTTAATCTCTTCCGCGAATGGCAGGAACCATTCGACGTACTCAGCTTGGTCCGCGTTGCCGTACTCTTTCTTGAAGTGAAGAGCATAGGGCGGAGAAGTCAAAACCAAGTCGATGCTGCCAGCGGGCAGGGAGCGCATGAAGTCAAGACTATCTGCGCAATACGCTTCGCCTAACGAAGTGGAGTAGATGGGCTGCATGGCGGGTCGTCAAAGTGGCGAAGCAGCTCGCCAATATCCGCATACCACGGCAGCAGATTGTCGGCAGTAGGCAGCGGAACGCGCTGCATTACCGCGAGCTTATGCGAGTGGGCGGAATGGCGCTCCAGGTCGATCGTGCGGACGAAAAGAAAGTCGGACCAGTCGCCCGTTTTCTTTCCGAGACAGACGCCCAGTATATGATATTGCTCCAAACCGTAGTAGCGGCTTGACGGGTCGCCTTTCGCCGCCCGCGTCTTTTGAGTTTCGACCTTGTACGCGACTACCTTGCCGCCGACTCGATAGGCTTCGCCGCCTTCCTTCCCGCTTTCGCGGACGTTCTTGCATTCAGCAAGGATCGGCTTTTCTCGACCGGGAAGCCAGATAGAGAAGTCGGGCTGCCCATCCAGGTCGTGAGCTTCATAGCGGACGCCAGCCCGTCCGAAATGCTTCGCCATTTGGAACTCAGCAACCGCCCCTTCAACGGCCACTTTGAGGCGGAAGCGCGACTCTATGGCGTCCAGCAACTCTGCTGACGACAGGCCGTATTTCGTTTCCAGCGGATGCTTTGCCACGTCCTGCTACGTCGGCAGCAGTGTGGAAAAACTATAAGCGGATGGCGATTGTGGTGATTAGCTCGGCGGTATCGACGTAAAACGCCGTTTGCTGTCGCGGGCGGCCCCGGTTCTTCGAACCGCGCGTGGCGCAGTTCCGAGAGGTTTGCTCAAGCTGGAGTTCGCCTCCGAGTCAACAACCTCTTGCCGGCTGCGCCGGCCCTGGTTCGGAGAACCAGGGGCGCCCGCGCCCGCCGCCCGCGCGCACGGTAGCCGCGCGTTGACTCCCTTCGCGTGGACGCCTACTTCGCCGCCGCTGGCGCTTGTTGCGGCCAAAGTTGTTCGCGGAGCCATCCCGGGCGGTTGGTGGTGATCGACCAGGCGCCCAGGTTTTGGTAAAAGCGGGCGACGTCGGCGTCGTCCACGGTCCAGACGTGGAACTCGCACCATCCCGACTTGCAAAGCTGGTCGAGGAACGCCTGATCCACGTGTTCCGGGTGGGCGTTGGAGCCCAGGCCGTCGCACTTGATGCGCTGTAGCGTCTTTTCAACCGTCGGGCGGGTCGGCTCGAGCTTGCCGGTTTGCTTGTTCTCCTTGTAACCGGTGAGCCAATGGGTCCGCAGCTCCGGCCATTGCCGTTCGCACTGGGCGATGGTCTCGGCGTTGAAGCAGATGATGACGATCTGCTCGAGGTTGAGCGGCGAGCTTCGCAGGGCGGCGATAAGCGAATCGACGATTTCCGGCCCCGTCTTCAGTTCAATGAAGAACATTTTGCCGTCGGGGACGGTGGCGATTACTTCGTCGAGCGTCGGCATCCGCTCGCCGCGATACTTGGGGTCCTTCCACAGCCCGACGTCGAGCGCCCGCAGCTCGTCGAACGTGGTTTCCTTGATGACGCGCTTGACGCCGGCGGTGCGCTCGGTGTCCTTGTCGTGGCAGCAGATGATCTTGCCGTCGGATGTGAGATAGAAGTCCCCTTCGATGCCGTCGGCGCCTTGCTCCCAGGCGAGGTTGAAGGCGGCCAGCGTGTTTTCGGGCGCATCGTGCGAGGCGCCGCGATGCGCGATGATGAACTGCGCGCGAGCGCGCGAAGCCGGCAAGAACAACGACATGGCGATGAGGACCGCCGTGGCGGCGATTCGCCGCGACACGATTTCGGACGAGAAGCCAGTGAGATCGAGCGTCGAATCACGAAGACAGGTCTTCACTGTCAATGCCTCCATTAAGTCTCGTCCAATCCAAGCGGGCAAGTAAATTGTTCGCCGCGCGACCCGCCGGAGGGCGTCAGCGGCGGCCGTGGCGGCCGGCGGTTCGGGGCGATCGCGCCGCCGGGGCCAGCCCCGTCGCCAGCAGCACCAGCGTCGCGGGCTCGGGCACCGCGGCGCTGGCCGGCGGCGCCGCGGCGGCTCGCTGCCAGAGGAGGAAGTCCTGGGCGTCGACGGCGCCGTCGCCATTGGCGTCGCCGTCGATGCGGCTGGCGCCGCTGGACGTGCCGAAGTTCTCCCGCCAGATCGTCAGGTCCTCGTCGTTGACCGCCCCGTCGGCGTCGAAGTCGCCCGGCGTCATCGGCAATTGCGTCAGCACGATTTCATACTGATTGGCGGGGTCGGTGCGGTACAGGCCGAGATACGGCGAATAGGTGCGAACGCGGGCCGTCTTGCCGTCGTTGAGAAATTCAACGACTCGCAGCCAGCCGTTGCCGCCATTGGTTTCGAACTGGGCGTTGATCAGCATCTGGTGAACGGCGTTGCCTTCGACGCCCGTACTCTTGAGGTAGCCGACGCCGTCGCCGCCGACGTGGCCGCTGAAGGTCATCTCGAAATTGCCGTGCAGCTTCACCAGTTCGTGCCAGAGCTGCTCGCCGTCGTGCGAATCGCCCCCCACGCCGTAGTTGTCCGGATCGGAGTTGGTCCGCTGTTCGTTCCAGTTCATGTAGGAGTGCGTGAGCAGCACGGCCGTGTAGTCCTCGTACTTCGGCTGCGAGGCGATGACGTTCGCCCAGTTGACCACTTCCTGTCGCGGCCAGAACTCCAAGGAGAAGACGAGCAGCTTCCGGCCGTCGGGCGCCTGCAGCTCGAAGTAGGCGTTTTCGAGCTTGCCGGGTTGGTAGTAACCCTTGAGGATGCCCCCCTTGGCGGGGTCCACCAGCGGATTCTGCGAAGCCTGGAAGTAATCGTTGAACTGCGTATTGCGGTTCTGGGCGCTGGTGATGCCAAGGTCGTGGTTGCCGACGGCCATGATATACGGCACGTGCCCGTCGAGGATGCTCATGGCTCCGCGGGCGTTGGCCCACTGCTGGTTGGACGGCAGTTCGCCGGTGCTGGGCGCGGGGTCGTTGTTCCGATTGACGATGTCACCTTCTTGCATCAGCAGTTGAATCTTGAACGCCTCGCGGTTGTCGCGGACCCACGTCGTCATCTGCGAGAAAATGGGCGCGTTTACCGCGCTCTTGGACATGTTCTGCGTATCGGGAAACACGACGATCGACCAGGCGGCGTCCGCCGAGGGGGCGAACGGCGCCTGCGACTGCGTCGCTACGTAACCCGGCGAGCCGTGGTTCTCGCCCTGCCCGCCGCGGTTGGTGAAGCGGGCGCCGTAGACGCCTTGCGACGCCGGGCGCCAGTTCGTCGCCGAATCGTTGGCGCCGGCGCTGAGTCCCTGCGGCAGCGCGAACACCGTGTTGCCGTCGGAGCCGCTGGCGGTCGGCCAGCCGGCTTCCTGAAAGCGAACCGCGTCCTGGATCACGCCCAGGTTGTCGCGCACCGCCGCCGCTTCGAACGCGCCGACGGAGTTGGCGAGGTTCGGAAACGAGCCGACCTGGATGCGGTTGACCCCGCGGCCCCAGTTGGCGTCGAACGACGCCGCGTCGCCGGTGACGACCAGGGCTTGCCCTGCGCCAAGCGTCGTGCCGGCGGGAAACGGGGTCGCCCAGTTGTTGTCGAGCGAATCGCCGATCTGCCAGCCGCTGATATCGACCGCGGCCTGGCCGGCGTTGAAGATCTCGATCCGCTCGCGATCGAACGGCGGCGTCGCGGCGAGGTCCTTATCAACGCCCTGCGGGTTGAACATGATCTCGGTGACGATCACCTCGGCCCGCGCCCACGAACAGGCAGCGAGCGCTGCGGCGAGAAGTGCGCCGCCGATGGCTTTGGCATTGACGTTCAACGATCCGCCTCTTTTTCCGATGGGCCGGCTGGTGAAGGACGATTATCGCCGCTTGAGGGCGAAGTTACTGCTGCTCGGCGACGTCGCCGCCGGCGCGGGTGAACAGCGAGACGAACGCCTCCGCATCGATGCTCTCCTGGATCATGCGGACCGAGCCGTCGCCCATCGTGAAATTGCAGCCGCCGTTGTGGAAGCTGAAGATTTCGTTGTCGTTGGTGCAGTTCATCATCTGCGTGCCGGTGGTGGCGGGGCACACCTCGTGGACGTCGAAGAACGACTGGTGATCCGCCCAGTTGCGCCCCGTGGCCACGGCCGCGCTGGTGGATTCGGCGTTGGTGATGCCATCGACCAGGCTCTTGTTCTGGTCGAATTTCTCCGGGCGTCCCGCGTCCTCGAAGATCATCATGGAGTTGGACGTGCCGTCGGTCACCTGGCTCAACTTCACCGGGATGTAGTCGCCGTTGGGGCGGAAGCGGACCCGCAGCATGCTCGACCAGGGGCCGTCGACGTCGTCCGAATCGGCGCCGCGGTCTGTGATCTTGCCGCTGGCCAGCAGCAGCTTCTTGGCCTTGTTGTTGCCGTTGTTCATCTTGATGGCAATGGCGTAGTCGGCCGCGTTGGCCGCCCGCGTCGTCAGGTTCGGCGTGGTCGGGCAGCGCATCGTATCGAAGCCGTTGGCGGTGATCGAGGCGTTATCGATGGCGCCGGAATTGGGATCGTTGTAGTCCCAGTGCTTGGTCAGATCGAGCTGATTGGCGATGTTCGATTGTTCGAGATAAGGGAGGATGTAGGCGACGAAGTTGTGTCGCGGCGAGGTGGTGTGCGAAGGGGGCAGAAACTTCTTGGCCGATTCGTAGTTGAGCACCCCCAGGCCCAACTGCTTCATGTTGTTGGTGCATTGGGCGCGGCGGGCCGCTTCGCGCGCCGCCTGGATGGCCGGCAGCAGCAAGGCCACCAAGACGCCGATGATGGCTATCACCACCAAAAGTTCGACGAGCGTAAAGCCGCGACGCCTCCCGTGGGGTCGGCCAGCGCGTGTGTGTTGGATTCCCATGTCCGTATCACCCTTCGTATGTGCGGTCGGGCCAGCGCGCACCGCGCCTGGCGAGCCGGCTATTGCGAGCTCCGCTCAGTTATAAAACCCGCTGCCGAGGCGCGACGCCGCGCCCCGGCAGCGACGCCTGCGTAGTTACGACTGCCGGCGGCGGCAGCCAGCCAAGGCGGCGCCGGCCAGCAGGGCCAGCAGCACGGCCTGCGGCTCCGGCACGGCGGCTGCCGTCGCGGCGCCCGCCGGCAACTGGCCGAACTGCCGTTGCCAGGCGAGGAAGTCGGCGCCGTCGACGTCGAGGTCCGCGTCCGCATCGCCCTCGGCCTTGGAATCGCCCGTGCCGAAGCCGTTCTTCCAAGCGGCCAGATCGGCGCCATCGACGACGCCGTTCTCGTTGAAGTCGGCGGCCAGGAAGTTGCCCGGCCCGGTCGACTCCGGCGGCGCCAGGTAGTCGATGTAAGCGAAGGAGAACGCCGTGTCCTCGAACGTGATGCCCGCTCCTGCATCTTTCTCTTCGATCGTCACCAGGTCCAAGCCGAGGATGCGGAACGCATTGCCCGCCGGTTCGTAGACCAAGGTGTTGTCGGCGACGCCGTCGGCGCCGGCCGCCGGCGTGAGCAGCAGCATGCCGGTGTTGGGCGTCTTGCCGGCGACGGTCAGCAGGTACTGGCCGTCGCTGGAGCGGGTCAGCGTGAACTGGCCCGCGCCCGTGCCGATGCCCGTGGAGTTGATGATCGAGCCGTCGGCGTTGACGCGGCCGGCGACGAGGTTTTCGCTGTCATAGGGCAGGAACACGTAGTTGACCTGCCCGTTGGGAACGGAGGTCGTCGTATTAAGCCCGGGATCCGTCAGACCCACGGTCCGCACATCGACGTCCCAGCCGGCGCCTCCCGCCTTGGGCTTGGCCGTGGCGATGTGGGCGAAGTTGCCTTCGGAGTTCACCATCAGCACGCCGTCGGTCTCGGAGTTGACGCCCGAGAGGTTCAGGTCGAGATGGCCGTTGCCCGAGGCGTCGGTCACGACGTTGTTAGCCATCCGGAAGCCGCTGTTGCGACCAAAGAAGGCTACCGCGTAGTTCACGTTCAGTTCTTCGGCGGGCACCGAGGCGGTGTGGGTGTGCACTTCCCACTGGCCCGGCGTACCGGCCAGCGCCGACTCGCCGGTAAGGCTCGCCGAGGCGACGCCGAAGGTGGCAGCGCCGCCGGTGGACGAGTTGTCCCGGAAACCTTCGCTGACGGTGGTCAGCATGACGCCGTCGGCCGCCGTCGGGAGCGCGCCGTTGACGTGCACGGAGTTATCGCCCTTGTTCATGCGGGTGGGGACGATGTTCAGGGCCGGATTGCCGCCGATCACGTCTAACGTCATGTCCGGACCGGGCGTCGCCGTGTCCACGTCGTCCTGGTCGTTGCCGTTGGTGATTTGCGTCACGCCGATGTTGAAGGCGAACGTGCTGGTCTTGTCCCACTTGGGGGCCTGGATCGTCGGCGCCCCCGGCTGGGCGTTAAACGGCAAGAACACGAATTGGAAGTACGGAACCCGCTCGCCCGGCGAGCCGTTCTGGTTGGCGCCTCCCTGGTTGACGTTCATCA
>QEVI01000159.1 GCA_003576855.1 Planctomycetota bacterium | reverse complement strand
TGGAAACCATTTCGGTCGCGCCCGACGGGCCGCCGATTCAGTTCCGCCGCGGCGGCCGGCAGCACACGATCGCGCGGCATTGGGGTCCGGAGCGAATCGAAACGGGCTGGTGGCGTTCGCAGAGCGTGTGGCGGGATTACTTTCGCGTGGAAACCACCGAGGGCGAGCGGTATTGGCTGTATCGCCGACGTCAAGACGGGAGGTGGTTTTTACACGGGGTTTTTGGGTGAAGGGGAGAGACGCTAAGCCGCAAGCGACTCGGCGCTGCCACGGGCGCTACGCCGCAAGCGGCTGGTCGCTGCTACTGCCATGCGCTACGCGGAACTTCATTGCCGGACGAATTTCTCCTTTTTGGAGGGGGCGTCGCATCCTGACGAGCTCGCGGTGCGGGCGGCGGAGTTGGGGTATGGGGCGCTGGCGATTACCGATCGCAACAGCCTGGCCGGGGTGGTGCGGGCTCACGGAGCGGCGAAGAAGCTGGGGCTGAAACTCATCATCGGGGCGGAGCTCACGCCGCGCGATGCGGCTCGATTGGTCGTCTGGGCGACGGACCGCGCGAGTTACGGCAGGCTGGCACGGCTGCTCACCGTCGGCCACCGGCGAGTGGCGAAAGGGGAGTGCGACCTGGCGCTGGGAGACGTCGCCCGACACAGCGCAGGACTGCTAGCCGCGGTCGTCCCGGAGGCGCATGAACCGCTGTGCTCGCAGGGAGACCTGCATGCTTACCGCGACCTCTTTGGCGACCGCTGCTACTTGCTGGCGGAATTCCACTACGGCGCCAGCGACGAGCGACGTCGCGAGGAATTGCTGCGGCTTTCCAAGGTCAGCCGATTGCCGCTGGCGGCGGCCGGGGATGTTCACTATCACCGGCCGGAGCGGATGCCGCTGCAGCATGTGCTTACCGCGATTCGCCTGGGTACGACGGTCGCCGAACTGGGGGAGCGTCGTTTGCCCAATGCCCAGCGGCATCTTCGCTCGCGGGAGGAACTGCGGGCGATCTTCCACGACGTGCCGGGCGCGATGGGCCGCACGACGGAGATCGCCGATCGTTGCCGGTTCTCGCTCGACGAACTGCGTTACGAGTATCCCGAGGAACTGGCGCCGCCGGGCGAGACGCCGATGGCGTACCTCCGCCGCCTGGCTTGGGAATTGGCGGTGCATCGTTACAACGGCGCGATTCCCGCGAAGGTGTGTCGGCTGCTGGAGCATGAGTTGGCGTTGATCGAGACGCTGCGCTACGAGGCGTTCTTTCTGACGGTGTACGACCTGGTGCAGTTCGCCCGGTCGAGAGGCATCTTGTGCCAGGGACGCGGCTCGGCGGCCAACTCGGCGGTGTGCTACTGCCTGGGGGTAACGGCGGTCGATCCCAACGAGCATGAGATGCTGTTCGAGCGGTTCATCAGCCAGCAGCGCCAGGAGGCGCCCGACATCGACGTGGACTTCGAGCACGAGCGCCGCGAGGAGGTGCTGCAATACCTGTACGGCAAGTACGGCCGCGAGCGGGCCGGGCTGGCGGCGACGGTCATTACGTACCGGCCGCGGAGCGCCGTGCGCGACGTGGGCAAGGCGTTGGGGCTGTCGCTCGATCGGGTGGACGCCCTGGCGAAGAACGTCGACCGCTACGGCGAAGACCAGCTCGAGAAACGGTGCCGGCAAAGCGGCCTCGACCCGCATTCGCGGCTGGGCCGGCAACTGGTGCTCTTGGTCAACGACCTGCTCGGCTTTCCCCGCCACCTCTCGCAACATGTCGGCGGGATGGTGATTACGCAGGGGCCGTTGAGCGAGCTCGTGCCGATTGAAAACGCGGCGATGGCCGACCGCACGGTCATCCAGTGGGACAAGGACGACCTGGACGAACTGGGCATTCTCAAGGTGGATTGCCTGGCGCTGGGCATGCTGACGGCGATTCGGAAGTGTTTTGAACTGGTCGAGCGTTCGACGGGGCGGAGGCTGTCGCTGGCGTCGATTCCCGCGGACGACAAGCCGGTGTACGAGATGATCTGCCGGGCCGATACGGTGGGCGTGTTCCAGATAGAAAGCCGGGCCCAGATGAGCATGCTGCCGCGGCTGCGGCCGCAGCGTTTCTACGATTTGGTGATCGAGGTGGCGATCGTGCGTCCTGGGCCCATTCAAGGGAAGATGGTGCACCCCTACCTGCGGCGGCGCAATGGCGAAGAGCCGGTGGTGTATCCCAGCGAGGAAGTCCGGCGGGTGTTGAGCCGCACGCTGGGCGTGCCGCTGTTCCAGGAGCAAGCGATGCAACTGGCGATCGTCGCGGCGGGATTTTCGCCGGGCGAGGCCGACCAGCTTCGGCGGGCGATGGCCGCCTGGCGTCGGCCGGGGCTGATCGACGAATATCGCCAGCGGCTGATCGAAGGGATGCTGGCCAAGGGGTATTCGCAGGAGTTCGCCGAGCAGCTTTTCGAGCAGATTCGCGGCTTCGGCGAGTATGGGTTTCCGGAGTCGCACGCGGCGAGTTTTGCGAAACTGGCGTATGTTTCGTCGTGGCTGAAGCACTACTACCCGGCGGCGTTCACCGCGGCGCTCATCAACAGCCAGCCGATGGGATTCTATGCGCCGGCGCAGTTAGTGCGCGATGCGCAGGCGCATGGCGTGACGGTGTTGCCGGTGGACGTTAATGGGAGTGATTGGGATTGCACGTTGGAAGCGAGGGGGGAAGGGGGAAGGGGGGGTACATGCTATTCACTGACTACTGCCCCCTGCCCCCCGCTCCCTGCCCCTTGTCCGCACTTGCGCCTTGGCCTACGCATGGTCCGGGGCTTCTCCGAAGCCCATGCCCAGGCCATCATGGCGGCCCGAACTTCGCCGTTTACCTCGGTGGCCGATCTTGCGGCGCGAGCCGCCTTGGGGCGCGGGGCAGTAAAACGGCTGGCCGAGGCCGACGCCTTCGGGTCGCTCGAGCTCCATCGCCGCGCGGCGTTGTGGCAGGCGCTCGATCAAACGCCTGGGGCGGAGGAATTGCCGCTGTTCGCCGCGCTGGGAGTTACGGATAGCTCAACGCCGCCGCTGCCCAAGCTGTCGCCGCAGCAGGAGGTGTATGCCGACTATCACGCAGCCGGGCTGTCGCTGCGAAAGCATCCGGTGTCGTTCTTCCGCGAGGAATTAGACCGGCTGAACATCGTGCCGGCGGAGGACTTGCCGTACCAGCGAAACGGCCGGTCGATCAAAGTGGCGGGGCTGGTGCTGATGCGTCAGCGGCCGGGGACGGCCAAGGGGATCACGTTCGTCACGCTCGAAGACGAAACGGGAATCGTGAACCTCATTATCCACAGCCATACGTGGAAAAAATACGAACAAGCGGCGCGGCGGGCTTCCGCCCTGATTGCCGAGGGCCGGCTGGAACGGAAGGACGAAGTGATCCACGTCCTAGTGCGGCGGCTGGAAGACCTGCGCAGCGGCTTGCAGGAGCTGCGTCACAAGTCGCGCGATTTTCGTTGAAATCGCCGCTTGACGCGGCCTGCGGCGCGAACGAGCATGCGGCAATCAGGCCGCACGCTGGGGCCGGAGTCGTTCAACACTAATGGTTTTTGAATATGGACGCTTGGGCGCGAGCCAGGATGGCTCGGCTATGTAAGGGGGAAACATGAAGCTGTTGCGAGCGGGGCTTGTTGCGTTAGTGGCGTTTAGCGGCTTAGCGGCGGCAGGCGCCGACGAACCCGCCGACCAGTTGATTCAGCTAATGGCATGGGATACGCCGCCGAACGATCCGGCGGTATTCCGCGAGATGCGTGCGTGCGGCCTGACCATCGCGGGCTTCGTGCCGCCGGCGGCGCTCGACAACTGCCACGCCGCCGGGTTGAAGGCGATCGTCAGCGACGTGCGGACGAGCGGTTACGACTGGACGAACGTAGACGCCGCCCAGGCCCGCCGGCAGGTGACGGAAGTGGTCGAACTGGTGAAGCATCACCCGGCGGTCTACGGCTATTATCTGCGGGACGAACCGACGTCGGCGCTGTTCCCCGGGCTTGCGAAGGTAGCCGAGGCGGTGAAGGAACTGCATCCTGGGGCGTGGCCGTACATCAATCTGTTTCCCAACTACGCCGACATGGGCCAGCTTGGCGCTGCGGACTACGACGCTTACCTGGAGAAGTTCATCGCGGAGTGCAAGCCGACGATCCTCAGTTACGATCACTACGCGCCGTTCGAAGGGGGCGGGCTGCGTGAGGGGTACTTCGCCAATCTGGAGGCAGTGCGCCGCGCGGGACTGCGGCACGGACTGCCGATCTGGAACATCGTGCTGGCGGCTGCCCACTTCAACTACCGCGAGTCGTCGCCGGCCGATTTGAGGTTCCAGGCGTACACGTCGCTGGCCTACGGCGTGCGGGGGATCGGCTATTTCAAGTATTTCACGTCGATGATCGGCAATTATCGGTTGGGGCCGATCGACCAGTTCGGCCACAAGACTCGGACCGACGCTGGTGAAGTTGAAATCGGACCGCGTGTACCACTTTGGCGACGTTCCGGCCGGCTGCGCGGGGCCGGACGATGAGAGCCTGGTCGCCGGCCTGGGCGGAAACATGCTCGTCGGCGACTTTACGCACGAAGACGGAGCGCGGTACGTGATGGTCGTCAATCGGGACTTCGCTAACTCCGCCGTGTGCAGCCCGCAGTTTCGCAAGTCGCCGGCGAAGGTCGAAAAGGTCTCGCCGTATGACGGTCGACTCGGCGCCTATGGCGGCGAAGACGTGTGGCTGGCGCCGGGACAGGGCGTGCTGCTCAAGCTGACGTGGTAAGCCGCGCGCCCGGTTCCATCTGGTTCCACTGGTAGTACGCCATGGGGTATAGTGGCAGCCTCCAGGGTTACGCAACTCTTGTTCAAACGAGGTAGTAGTTATGCGTCTGGTTCTTGTGTCAGCGGCGGCGGCAGCGTGCCTTGCGCAGGTTACGGCAGTTACGCTTGCGGAGGAGTTGAACCAACCGCCGCAGGGGTTTACGGCGGCGTTCAACGGCGAAGATTTAAGCGGATGGAAGGGGGGCTCGACGGTCGATCCGAGGAAGATCTCCCCCGAGCAGCAAGCCAAGTGGGACGCTGACATCCCCAAGCACTGGAAGGTCGACAACGGCGAGATCGTCAACGACGGCCATGAGCCGCACCTGGTCACTGACAAGGACTATGGCGACTTCGAGCTGTGGATCGACTGGAAGCTGGCCCCCAAGGGTGACAGCGGGGTCTATCTGCGCGGGTGCCCGCAAGTCCAGCTCTGGGATCCGGGCAATGAAGAAGCCCACCAGCACGGCTCGGACAAAGGGTCGGGCGGCCTGTGGAACAATCAACAGCACGAACGCTTTCCAACCCAGGTGGCCGACAAGCCGGTGGGCCAGTGGAATCGGATGTACGTGCGGATGGTCGGCCAGTACGTGACCGTTGTGCTCAATGACAAGAAGGTTGTGGACAACGTCGTGTTGGAGAACTACTACGACCGGTCGATGCCCGTGTTCAAAAGCGGCCCGATCCATCTGCAGACGCACGGTAGCGAAACGCGATTCAGGAACGTGTTCGTTCGGGAGATCCCGGCCGACGAGGCCAATCGGATCCTTGCGGAAATCGGCGGCGGCGACGCCGAGTTCCAGCCGCTGCTCAACGGGAAGGATCTTAGCGGCTGGATCGGCGCTACGGACGACTACGAGGTCGTTGACGGGGCCGTGCAGGCCAAGAAAGGTCGCGGCGGCAACTTGCTCACCGAGGAGGAGTACGAGGATTTCATCGTGCGGATGGAGTTCAAGCTGCCGCCCGGCGGGAACAACGGCCTGGCCATTCGCACGCCGGACGCGAAGACCAACCCAGCGTTCGGAGCGATTGAACTGCAAGTGCTGGACGACGCGCCGGAGCACTACCCGGACTTGCAAGACTACCAGACGCACGGCAGCGTGTACGGCTTGATTGCGGCGAAGCGCGGGTTTCTGCGGCCAGTGGGCCAGTGGAACTACCAGGAGACGGTCGTCGACGGCGACCACATCATCGTTCGACTCAACGGGTTCACCATCCTGGACGGGCGCGTCAGCGAAGCGCTCAAGAAGCCGCTTGACGGCCAGGATCACGCTGGGGCTGCTCGGAAGCGCGGGCATTTCGGCTTTGCCGGGCACCAGGATCCCGTAGCATTTCGCAATGTGCGGATCAAACGGCTGAGCGCCGATTGACGGGGTCGTCCGACGGCGGCCAGGCCGGCCTGCGCGATGACCGTTTGGCGACCAAGGCGGCCGCCGCACGCGCCATGGAAGCGCTGGGTGCGATGCTCAAGCGAGCCGAACTGGGGCCGAATCCTGAGCGACTCGTGCCGTCCCGCTAATTGCAGGCGTCACCGCGCTTCGTGATGCGGAGTTGCCGCAGGGATTAGGTCGCGCTCGCCGCAAGGAGCACTTGGTTGCTTTGGGGGGAGATCGACATGGCCTGGTTGAGCGAAGGCTCCGTTCTGATGGAGCCGGCCACGATCGCTTGTGACGGCCGAGACCCTGCGGGCCGCCGCTGCGGAGCCGAGGCATTGATTCGCCGGATCGACTACCGATACACCACGGAGGTGGACATCCTTCAAGGGGAAGCGCGCCAGGTGCTTCACGAAACGCATTACGAGGTGGATTGCCCGGTTTGCGGCCTGCGCACGCAAGTCGAGCATCCGGTGCGTGCGTCTCAGTGGTGATGCGAAGCGCTTCGAGGCCGCAGCGGGGCGGCCGGCTCCGGTTTCAAGCTCGGGGCGCTTGGCCAAGTGGCGGTCCGCGAAGGTATTGCGGCGCCCCGCAAGCGCCGGTGGCGGCGCATCGGACGGCGAGCATTGCCAATCGACGTCCGTCTGCCGCGATCGGGGGCGGGCGGCACGGCGATTGCCGCGAGTTGGGCTAGTGCTGCGTCACGGTCGTGTTTTCGGCGAGCGCGTTTAGCAGCGGGGGGTGGGCCGGTTCGCCCGCAAGCGGGCGGGCTAAATACCGGTACCCGAAAAAACCTGCGGTGACGCAGCACTTGCAGGCGTAGGCGGAAGTAGTCTGTTCGGCTGCGGCGGGTCAAATAAGCCGACCTGCGGAAAGTGCGGCTTGTGAGGCGCCGCGCTAAACGTCTACAATCGTGGTTCCGCCTACCCTGCCCGCCTTTGAGAGGGTTTAGCCGGGTAACCTGGTTTACCCAGTTTGTATGCCTTCGTTCCATCCATTGTTCGTGTACGCCGTCATTCTGGTCGGCTTTGTCGTCACGAACCTGGTTCTCACGCACGTTATCGGCCCGCGAAAGCGGACCGCCGTCAAGGCCATGCCCTATGAATCGGGCATGGACCCGGTCGGTAGCGCGCGGCAGCCGTTCAATGTGCGGTTTTGCCTGGTGGCGATTTTGTACCTGGTTTTCGACGTGGAACTGCTGTTTCTCTACCCGTGGGCCGTCAGCGCGTTCGTCGACGGCGATGCGGGACAAGCTGGCATTCCGGTAGAGCTCCGCGGCGCCGTGTTCGGCGTCATGCTGGCGTTCATTGCGACGCTGGTGATCGCCTACGTTTACGCGTGGCGTAAAGGGGTGTTCAAGTGGCGGTAGGACTACCCGAAAACGTGTTTCTCACCCGGCTCGACGCGGCGGCCAATTGGGCGCGGAAGAACAGCCTTTGGCCCATGCCGTTCGCGACGGCCTGCTGCGGCATCGAGCTGATGGCGACGGCTTCTTCGCGGCACGACATTGCGCGATTCGGGGCGGAGGTCATGCGATTCAGCCCGCGTCAGTGCGACTTGCTCATCGTCGCCGGGCGGGTGGTGATGAAGATGTTGCCGGTGTTGCAGCGGATTTGGCTGCAGATGCCTGAGCCCAAGTGGTGCATCTCGATGGGCGCCTGCGCCTGCACGGGCGGAGTGTTCGACACCTACGCGGTCGTGCAGGGCATCGACCGGTTCATTCCCGTGGACATGTACGTGCCGGGATGCCCGCCGCGGCCGGAGCAGTTGATCGCGGCCGTGATTGAAATGCAGGAGAAGATCGAGCGTACGGGGACGCTGAACGGCCGGGAGTTCGTGGTTCGCACGAAGCCGACCGGTCCGCCGCCGTTCGACGTAGACGAACTGCGCCGCCGGCGCGAAGCCGTGCCCGTGGAGGGGCTGGAGATTTACGACCCGCCGCGCGTGCAGTGAACGCGTAGCGAGCCGCGAAACGCTGTAGGACCAACCAACGATATGGTTTCACTGGCAGAGCTTCAGGCGGAATTTGGGCCGGAGATCGCCGAATCGGCGTTTCGCGACAATCGTCGCATTCATGTGCCGGCGGAAAAGCTTTACGCTGTTTTGGCGTGGCTGAAGGAGTCGCGCGGGTTCGACATGCTGGTTGACGTGACGGCCGTCGATTACCTCGAGTATCCCGGCGCGACGGATCGATTCCACGTGATTTACCTGTTGCTCAACATGTCGAGCAAGGAGCGGCTGATCGTTAAGACGGCGCTCAATCCTCCGGAGTTGGAGTTGCGGAGCGTCGTGCCGCTATGGAAGGGCGCCGATTGGATGGAGCGAGAAGTGTACGACATGTTCGGCGTCACGTTCGCCGGACACCCGGACCTGCGACGGATTCTGATGCCGGAGGAGTTCACGGCGTTTCCGCTGCGGAAGGATTATCCGCGCAAAGGGCTCGGCGAGCGGCACAATTTCCCGGTGATTACTCGCGCCGAATCGTAAGTCGGACCGTCCCGCAGTCGTCGTCCCAAGACGTGCAGTAACAAATCGTAAGACACGCGTTCGGCCGACGCCCGAACGCCTTGAACCGCCAACATGCCGCTCGAGCTCGCCGAAACCTCTGATCCCAGCGCCGTTGATCAGGAATACCTGTGGACGCTCAACTTCGGTCCGCAGCATCCGGCGACGCACACGACCTTGCGGCTGGTGTTGACGCTCGACGGCGAGAACGTGCTCGACGCGACGCCGCACATCGGCTATTTGCACAGCGGCTTCGAGAAGCTGGGCGAACATCTGGATTTCAACCAGTACGTGACCATCGTCGACCGGATGAACTACATCTCGCCGATGGCCAACGAGATTTCGTGGCACCACGCGATCGAGAAGCTGTTGGGAATCGAGGTCACGCCGCGGTGCAAGTACGTACGCACGATTCTCGCCGAGTTGATGCGGATTCACGATCACCTGCTGAACGTCGGCGCGGTGGCCCTGGACTTGGGGGCGTTTACGGCGTTTTTATACGCCTTTACGCAGCGGGAGCGGATTTACGATATCGCCGAATACGCCTCCGGCCAGCGGTTCCATTCGAGCTATACCCGCGTGGGCGGCGTGCTGTTCGACGTGAACAACGACTGGGCCGACAAGGTTCGCAAGTTCGTCGAGGGTTTTAAGCCGGTGCACGCCGAATTGCACCGGCTGCTAACGCGGAACCGCATCTTCATCGACCGCACCAAGGGGATCGGCGTGCTGACGGCCGAGGACGCGAACAATTGGAGCGTGACGGGGCCCTTGGCTCGCGCCAGCGGCGTAGTTCGCGATCTTCGCAAGGACGAGCCGTACCTGGCGTACCCTGACCTGGATTTCAAGGTCGTCTGCGCTCGAGGCGGCGACTGCTACTCTCGCTACATGGTCCGTATGCAGGAGATGCAGGAGAGCTTGAAAATCATCGAGCAGGCGGTGGAGAACATCCCGGCCGGACCGATCAACATCGATCATCTGAGCGACGTCACGCTGCCGGCCAAGCCGGCCGTGTACCGCAGCATCGAGGGGCTGATCCAGCATTTCGAGGTGCTGATGCCAAACCGCGGCTTTCCCGTGCCGCTGGAGGAAGTGTACGGGGCGACGGAATCGCCCAACGGCGAATTGGGGTTTTATATCGTCGGCGATGGCACGACGCGGGCATACCGCGCCCGCACGCGGCCGCCGTCGTTTATCCATTTCGCGATATTCCCGCACCTGATCCGCGGCCATTCGCTAAGCGACGTCGTGGCGGTGCTGGGGAGTTTGAACATCATCGCGGCGGAATTGGACAGGTAGAAGCAGAGCCACGGAGCCGCGGGAGAACACGGAGGAAAGGGGGCTGTTGGCGTTCGTTGCCGCCGACCCGCTTTAGTGAACGCCCTGTTATGCAAGCGTCCGCGAGTTCGTTAACGTCCGCGTCACCGTGCCTCGGTGGTTCAATGACTTTCAACAATAATGATCCTGACTGAACAAATCCGCGAGCGGATTCGCGCCGAGTTTCCGAAGTATCCGGACAAGCGGGCGGTCGTTTTGCCGGCGCTGCACATTGTGCACGACGAGTTGCGGTCGGTGCCGCACGCGGCGATCGAGGAGATTGCCGGGCTGCTGGAGATCCATCCGGCCGAGATCCACGACACGATGTCGTTCTATCAGTTCTTCCGTGAGGAAGACCGGCCGTTGGGCAAGCGCCGCGTCTGGGTGTGCCGGAGCCTGTCGTGCGCGCTGCGGGGCGGCGAAGAACTGCTTGAGTCGCTCAGCCACAAGTGGCGCGTGGCGCCGGGCGGCACTACGGACGACGGTCGCGTATCGCTGGAGTACGCCGAGTGCCTCGGCGCGTGCGAGGGTGCGCCGTGCGTGCTGGTGAACGATGAGTGTCACATGAACGTGAGCGCCGAGGACGTGGAGCAGATTGTTGGAGAGTAGCGTATGGGGGCCCCGCTCCGGCGGCTCGTTGAGCCGCGGCTATGGGCCGCTGAACCCTGAATCCTGAACCCTGAATACTTGCCGGGATGCCTGATTTCGAACCGGTCCTACTGGCCCGCGTCAACAAGCCTGACAGCACGTCGCTTGAAAGCTATCGAGCCGACGGCGGTTATGCTGCGCTTAAGAAGGCGCTGGGCATGGCGCCGGCGGACGTCGTCGCGGCGGTGAAGGACTCGGTCTTGCGCGGCCGCGGCGGGGCGGGTTTTCCGGCCGGGCTGAAATGGACGTTTCTGCCGAAGGATCATTCCGGGCCGATCTACCTGTGCGTCAACGCCGATGAGAGCGAACCAGGCACGTTCAACAACCGCATCCTGATGGAGGAGGATCCGCACCAGTTGATCGAGGGGATCGCCATCGCCTGCCACGCGATTCGCTCGAACACCGCGTACATCTACCTTCGCTACGAATACGGCCGCAGCTACCGGGTTCTGGAGGCGGCGATCAAGGAGTGCTACGCCGCGGGCCTGCTGGGCAAGAACATCCTCGGCGCCGGTTTCAACCTGGACGTCTACCTGCATCGCGGGGCGGCGGCGTATATCTGCGGCGAGGAGACGGGGCTGATCGAAAGCCTGGAAGGCAAGCGGGCCTGGCCCCGGATCAAGCCGCCGTTTCCGGCGATTGAAGGCCTTTTCCGCAAGCCGACGATCGTCAACAACGTCGAAACGCTCTGTTGCGTGACGCACATCATCAACCGCGGCGCGGCGTGGTTCAAGTCGATCGGCGTGCCGCCCGACCCTGCCAACCCGCGGGACCTGGGCAGCTTCGGACCGAAGCTGTATTGCATCAGCGGCCATGTGAACAAGCCCGGCTGCGTCGAGCTGCCGCTGGGCGTGACGGCGCGGCAGTTGATCGAGGAGCACGGCGGCGGCGTTTGGAAGGGTCGCCGGGCGAAGGCGGTGGTCCCTGGCGGCATCAGCATGGGGTTTCTGACGGCTGATGAGCTGGACACGCCGCTCGATTTCAACGGCCCCCTGAAGGCCGGCTGCCTGGGCCTGGGCACGGCCGCGGTGGTCGTCGTCGACGACCAAACCAGCATGGTGGACGTCTTGTACAACTGCTGCCGCTTCATGTCGCACGAATCGTGCGGCCAGTGTACGCCTTGCCGGGAGGGGACCAAGTGGATGACGCGGATCCTCGAGCGGATACGGGCGGGCCACGGGAAGCTGGAAGACCTCGACACGTTGCTCGAAGTGGCCGGTTCGATGGGCATTATCCCCGGAACGACCATCTGCGGCCTGTCGGACGGGGCGGCCTGGCCCGTGAAGAACGCGATCAACAAGTTCCGCGCGGAATTCGAGGACTACATCACCACCGGCCGCCGCGCCGTGACGCCCGCGCAAGAGCTCATGGCCGCCGCCCACTGAACCTCCGAAGGCAATTAATTCCACTAAACCACGTCGCTGAAACCGCAAACGGTAGAACGAACAGGACGGCTAGAGGGAACGCGAAAGCGCTATACGAGAGAGCCGGAACACTAATGACCGCTAATATCCGCTGATAGTTATTAGTGAGGATTAGTGGTTATCAGTATTCCCTAGTGATTATCAGCGTTCCCATACCCGTCGCGGCGTTTGTGGCAAATACTCAGAATAAGTTTCCAATCTCATGCCGACGGCCTTTGTCAATAACCAGGAAATCGAGCTAAAAGAGGGCGAGCGGCTCAATTGCATCCAGGCGGCGCAGCGCATCGGCTTCGAGATCCCGCACTACTGTTGGCATCCGGCGCTGTCGGTGGTCGCCAGTTGCCGCATGTGCCTGGTGGAAGTCGGCGAGCGGAAGCCGGACGGCACGGTGGTGATGCAGCCGAAGCTCGTGCCGGGCTGCCAGACGCCGGTGAAGGAGGGCACGGTCGTCGTCGCCGACAGCCCGAAGGTGAAGGCCGCTCAGCAGGCGACGCTCGAGTATTTGCTGCTGAACCATCCGCTGGATTGCCCGACCTGCGACCAGGCGGGCGAGTGCGGCCTGCAGGATTACAGCTACAAGTACGGCCGCGGCTACAGCCGGCTGCAAGAGCCGAAGAACATCAAGCCGGATAAGGACCACATCGGCGACCAGATAACGCTGTTCACTGATCGGTGCATCATGTGCACGCGCTGCGTCCGCTTTACCCGCGAGTACAGCGGCACCAGCGAGCTGCAGGTAGTGGCCCGCGGCTCGGACGAGGAGATCGACGTCTTTCCGGGACGGCCGTGCAACAACTTGCTGGCGGGCAACGTCGTCGATCTATGCCCCGTAGGGGCGCTATGCAGCAAGGATTTCCTTTACAAGCAGCGGGTCTGGTGGCTCAAGGAAGCCCGCAGCGTCTGCCCCAATTGCAGCACGGGCTGCAGCATCCAGGTCGAACAGAACGACGATCGCGTGTACCGCTTGAAGCCTCGCACCAACCCGATGTCGCAAGGGCACTTCATGTGCGACGAAGGCCGCTTTGGGTGGAAGTACATTCACGTTGAGAATCGGTTAACGTTTCCTGTTCGGCGGAAGAACGGGCAAATCCGAACACGAGATTGGGACGACGTCATTCCATCGCTGCAAAAGGCGCTGGCCAAAGCGGCCGCCCGCGCGCCGGAGAAGTGCGCGGCGATTTTTTCGCCGTGGATGACGTGCGAAGAAGCCTACATGCTGGCGAGCTTTCTGCGGAGCCTGTCGCCGAAATTCCGCTTGGCGCTAGGGCCGGTGCGCGTGACCGGCCAGGACGATACGTATCCGAAGGATTTTTACGGGCGGCCGCTCGAGCCGGTGCGATTTACGATCCATGCCGAAAAGTGCCCGAACCATCGCGGCGTGAGCATGGTGCTGGAGCATTTTGGCGCCGCGGCGACGATGGGCGACGTGCTGGCGCAGGCCGAAGCGGGGCTGGAGGCGGTGTACGCCGTCGGCGGCGACCCGCAGGGCTGGCTCGACGAGGCCCAGGCGGCGGCGCTAGCCAAGGCCCAACTGACGGTCGTCCAGGACATCCTGCCGTCGCCCCTCTCGGAGCAGGCCGACTATGTGCTGACGGGCGGCTCGTTTGCCGAACGCGACGGCACGTTTGTCAACTACAAGGGTTTGGCGCAAGAGATTCACCGCGCGATTCGCTCGCCGGACGGCGCCCGGCCCGACGGGCGCATCCTGTGGGAGCTTTCAGGCCGCCGGGGCTTGTATTCCGTTGCGGCGATTCGCAAGGAGATGGCGGAGAAGGTCCCCGCCTTCTCGGCGCTGGCCCAGGGCGTGCTTGGCGAGTTCGGCGTTTTGCTGAATGAACACGGGGCGCCGGAACCGAGCGTCGTGGCCGCGGCGAAATAGCGGTGGGTCCCCGGAGCAGCCGCTTCGATCGGTTAGGCGTCGAGACGAAATTGATTAACGCAAAGTGGACTGGCCGAGACATGGCGCTTAGCCGCCCAGGTTTTACGAACACACGATGACCGACTTGTTGACCACGGTGATTACCATTGCCGTCGCCGTCGGGGCGATCCTCGGCACGGTGGCGTACCTCATTCTGCTTGAGCGCAAGCTCTCGGCGTGGATGCAGGATCGCCGCGGTCCGAATCGCGTTGGACCGTTCGGCGTGTTCCAGCCGCTGGCCGACGGGCTGAAGTTTTTGCTCAAGGAGGACGTGATTCCCGCCCATGCGGACAAGGTGTTGTTCCTGGCGGCGCCCTGCATCGGTCTGCTGACGACGCTGCTGGCGTTCGCCGTCGTGCCGTTCGGACCGACGGATCAGCACTTGCCGTATCTGCGGTTCGTCATTGCGCCGAACATCGATATCGGCATTGTGTTCATTTTTGCAATAACGAGCCTGGCGGTGTACGGGGTGATTCTCGGCGGCTGGTCGTCG
This sequence comes from Planctomycetota bacterium, assembly GCA_003576855.1. Lineage (GTDB taxonomy): Bacteria > Planctomycetota > Planctomycetia > Pirellulales > Lacipirellulaceae > Lacipirellula. The sequence goes on along the minus strand of QEVI01000159.1, from coordinate 1,636 downwards.
AACAACAAATACAGTGCGTTGGGCTCGTTGCGAGCCAGCGCGCAGGTGATCAGCTACGAGATTCCGCTGGGCATGTCGGTGTTGGGCGTGGCCCTACTGGGGGGCGCGCTGAACCTCGAGCGGGTGCAGGCGGTGCAAGCCACTGGCGGCATTTGGAGTTGGTACATCTGGACGCAGCCGCTGGCGGCTTTGATCTTCTTCACCAGCGCCTTGGCGGAAGCGAATCGGCTTCCGTTCGACCTTTCCGAATGCGAACAGGAACTGGTCGGCGGCTTCCATACCGAATACAGCTCGATGAAGTTCGCCCTGTTCTTCTTGGGCGAGTATACGCATGTCATTACGACTAGTTTCTTGACGGTGATCCTGTTCTTCGGGGGGTGGCACTTCCCGTGGATTGCCACGCCGGAATCGGCCTACGCGGGGGCCTGGCTGGTCAAGGTGCTGGTGCTGGCGGCAAAGGTATTTGGCGTGATCGTGTTGATCATGATGATTCGCTGGACGATTCCCCGCTTCCGCTTCGATCAGTTGATGAACCTGTCGTGGAAGGCGCTGATTCCGCTGTCGCTGGCCAACATGATCGCCGTCATGACGGTGCTGCAATTCGGGTGGAACCGGTGGTGGCTGCTGCCGATATCCCTGGGGCTGTTTTGCATCGCGGGCATTATCGGGGTAAGCGTCAAGCGGGCGGAGATTCGCCATCGGCACGGCGCCCGGCTGACAAGGAACCTGCCGCCGTCGGCTGCGGCGGGGATTTAGCGCGGCGGGCGCGCTGGCGCCGTCGAGCGGACCGGGACGCCGTGCGGCTGGGGCCGCCTTGAATCCAAGGAAGGCGCCTCTCGGAGCGACGGCGGGCGGCGGGCGAATCAGCGCAAAAGCCGGGTGACCGCAATCGGCGCCGCTTCCGCAGCGGCCCGCGACGTTTTAGACTGCTTTATCCATGGCTGCTGCAACTGACAACCAGGACGTCATTTGGGTCGAAGAACCGGAGATGGGCTTCTGGGAGGCGACGTTTCTCCCGGCGATCGTCGAAGGCCTGAAGACGACGATCCGGCACGTCGCCAACTACCAGCCGGTAACGCAGCAGTATCCCGAAGAGAAGCCGAATCTGCCGCTGCACTATCGCGGCGTTCACCGGCTCAATCGGGACGAGCAGGGCCGGGTCAAGTTCGTGGCGTGCATGCTGTGCGCCACGGCGTGCCCGGCCAACTGCATCGCGATCGAAGCCGCCGCCGCGCCGCCGGAGTGGCCCGACCGGGACAAGTTCCCGGCGTCGTTCGTGCTGGATGAATTGCGTTGCATTTACTGCGGCATGTGCGAAGAAGCCTGCCCGGTGGACGCGATCGAGCTGACGCACATTTACGATCTCACGGGGGAATCGCGGGACGAGCTGTTGTACGACCGCGAGAAGCTGTTGTCCGTGTACGACCAGACGAAGGACGACGCGCGCGACCCGACGCGCACGCGTCGCGGCCGGCTCGGCCCGGCGGCCGAGTTTGCGGAGCTGCCGACGATCGGCCCGGCGACTTCGGTGACGGCCGGCGATCGATCGGCGCAGGCGGCGGCGCCAGGCGTCATACGCTCACACCACAACCCCGACTGGTCGCGAAAGCCCACATGACGCTCACCGGCGAACAAG
>QEVI01000158.1 GCA_003576855.1 Planctomycetota bacterium | reverse complement strand
GGCAGGCTGACGAGCTGAATCGCGGCGTTCGCCACCTGCCCCAGGGCCGTGGCGCCGACGCCGCGGATAATCCGCGTTCGCAGCTTGGCGGGATGTTCGGAGGTACCAGTCACTGGCGCGGCATACGAGTTATCGGGCGGGGCCGCAGACGGCGGATTGAGGGCCGGCGGGTATTGGCAGTGCGACGGGTTGGCAGACTAGACGCGTTAGTAGGCTGCTTATCGCCGCGGCGCTCGTCTCCCGGCTGCAATGCCCGGCGGCGTACGCGCGGGCGTTGTCGCCTTGCCGCGCGACCAGCTCCGGCTCGTCCGCATAGCGCTCGATGGCCGCGGCCAGTGCGCGTGTGTCGTCCGGGGCCGTCACCAGGCCCAAATCGTTCTCGCTCACCGTCGCCGCCAGTTCGCACTCTGCGTCCGCCAGTGCGATCGCCGGCGTGCCGCTGGCTAGCACGCCGTACAGCTTGCTGGGCATCAGCAGTTGTTTCACTTCCGGCCGCAGCACGACGAGGTGCACGTCGGCGGCCGAGAGGCTTTCGGCCAACTGCGACTTGGGCTGGTAATCGAAGAACCGCACATTGGGCAAATTCTTCTCGGCGGCGACGCGCTGCAGCCGCCGGCGGTCGGCGCCGTCGCCGACCATGGCCAGCACGATATCGTCGCGGTCGCGAAGCAACGCGGCCGCTTCGATCACTTGCTCCAGCCGCTGGCTCAGGCCGATGTTGCCGGAGTACATCACGACGAACTTGCCGACCAGGCCATGTTCGCGGCGGAAGGAGTTGTCTTGTTTAACCGGGTAGACGGCGTCGAGGTCGACCCAGTTGCGAATGACGTGAATCCGCTCGGCGTCGACGCCGCCGGCCGCGATGAGCCGCCGCATGTCTTCGCTGAGGACCACGACCGCGTCGCTCGAGCGATAGACGGCGAAGAACGCCCGCCGCAGCGTGCGGGCGACCAGGCCGGGCCGGAGCTTGCCCAGCGCGACGGCCACGTCGGGGTACACGTCTTGCAGGTAGCACACCAGGGGCGTGCGACGGAGCCGCTTTAGCAGTCCTCCCAGCAGGCAGAGCAGGGGGGGATCGGTTTCGGTGACGACGACGTCCGGCCGCGGCGCGCGAAGCGTCTTCCACGTGCACGCCGCTTGGAAGGTGAGCATGTTCACCAGCCGGCCGGCGAACGACGCCTTGTCGAAGCGACTATGCCTAACGCGATGAATCGTAACGCCGTTGCGGATCGACTGGCCGGTGGGCCGAAAATGGACGCCTTCGACCACTTTACGCGGTTGGCCGCACACGACGTGCACGTCGAAGTCGGCGGCGAGGTCTTCGCAGAGCTCGGCGAGGAGCTGGCCCGTCGCTTCGACGTCGGGCCAGTACGAGCGATTGACGAAAAGGATTCGCGGTCGGCGGCTCAGGTGGGTCATGCGCGTCTTGCGTTGCCGGCAGGCGGGCGCGAACTTCGTCCCCGTCGGTGCACGACACCGATGCCGCCGCCGCTGTTCGACTCGCGTCGTCCAGCGGTGAAGCGATGCTTACAACGATATCAATTGGCGGCGCTTTGGCCAAACGCCTGGCCGCCCGCGCCGCCCGCGGGACTCAGCAACGATTGCGAGCTGGCCCCGCCACTAGCATGCTGCCAGTTCGGCGGGCCCGCCCGTTTTGCAAAGCCGGCCGGGGAAGGGGCCCTACCTTGCGGTTCACCGCACGTCGAGGGACAGCGGCGCCGCTGCCGCCCGTTGCCGTGTAGGTCTTATTAAAGCTAGGCCTTCGATCTCTGGCCACGGGCGGAGAAGGGCGAATCGAGGAAAAGTTCCGCTGGCCGTTATAACCGGCGCCGATTGCAGGAATTATGCGGCGGCGCGCGGCGCCGGTTGTTTGTCGGCCGTGCGCACCCTGAGTAGACTGACGGAATGCCGAGGCAACGGCCGCGTGCTGTGCGGCGCCCTGTTTCGGCTTTTCGGCGACGGCAAGCCAGACGGCCTGCCGCTGCCGCGGCATCTGGCCACGCCCTCCGCTAAAGACCCGCCTCCGCCGATGTCGTCGCTCATCGAGTCCGATTCTTTTTCAGTTGGCGAGCCGACTTCCTACGGCGCCCCCCATGGCCGCGCGGCGCGCACCGGCCGCGAGGTGAGCCCGCTCGCCTTGGCGTGGCGGAACCGCTGGCTGCTGCTGCTGACGACGCTTGTCGGCGGCGGCGCGGCGTGGGCGACGGTGCAGCGGGTTACGCCCCGATATACGAGCGTCTCGCGGCTCTACGTCGAACGCGCGCTGCCGCGGGTGCTGGAGTCGGAGGCGCCGGTCGTCCAGTCGGCGACGTACCTATACACCCAGGCGGAGCTGATCCGTTCAACCCCCGTGCTGGCGGCCGCGGCCGACGCCCCGGAGAACGCCAACCTGGAAACCTTTCACGGCGTCGACAACCGCGTGGCGTTCCTCCGCGACAACATCAACGTCGGCGTCGGGAGCCAGGACGACATCATCAACGTCTCGGCCGAACTGCCCAACGCGGCCGACGCGGCGCAACTGGTCAATTCGATCGTCGATGCGTACGTCTCGAAGTACGCCGAGCAGCGCAAGACCAACACGGTCGAGGTGCTGACGATCCTCCGCAACGAAAAGCACAAGCGCGACGCGGAACTGGCCGAGTGTCGCAAGGCGCTCGACGACTTTCGCCAGCAGCACATGGAACTGGCCGTGCAGTTGGAGCAAGGCAACGTCGTGACGCAGCGATTCTCGTCGCTGGCCGAGGAGCTCAATAGCACCGAGATCGAGCTGTTGCAGGCCAAGGCGCTGTTCCACCGCGTCAAGTCGATGTACGACACGCCGAAGCAGCGACCCTTCCTGCTCGATATGGCCGGCGACGACCAGCAGGCCCTGCGCGACATCGAGCTCGAACGGCAAGTGCAAGAAGTGGAGCAAGCGCTTGCGTCCGAGCGGGCCCGCTGGGGCGAAGGTCATCCGCGCGTCAAACTGCTCCGCCAGTCCTTGGCCGAGCTGCGGGACAAGCTAACCAAGATGCAGGAAATCGTCATCGAAGCCTACGTCGAATCGGTGCGCCAGCAGTACGAGTTGCTCGACCAAAAGCGGAGCGAGCTCCAGGCTGCGTACGACGCATCCTTCGCCGCGGCCACGCAGGCCAGCTCGCTGCTGGTCCAACTCAATTCGCTGCAGGAAGCCTACGAGCGCACAGCGAACATGTGCGACATTCTCGATGAGCGGATCAAGGAGGTGAACCTCACCGAGGAATTCGGCGCGATGAACGTCAGCATTCTCGAAGTCGCCGGCCCGGCCACGATTCCCTCGTACCCCAGCCGCGCGCGGTTCCTGGCCGTCGGCCTGATGCTCGGCGGCGTCGTCGGGTTCGGCCTGGCATGGCTGCGCGAGCTGCTCGACCACCGGCTGAAGTCCGTCGACGAGATTTCCGAGGTGGTGCAGCTTCCGGTGTTCGGCGTGGTGCCGCAGTCCAGCGCCTCGGCCGACCGCGCCCTGGCCGGCCAGCTCGTGTTGCAGGCTCCGCGCTCGTCGGTGGCCGAGGCGATTCGCACGTTGCGCACGGCGCTCCACTTCGGCATGGCCGGCGAAGACGTCAAGGTGCTGGCCATCACGTCGCCAATGCCCGGCGACGGCAAAACGACCATCGCCAGCAACCTCGCCCTGGCGATGGCCCAGGCGGACCAGCGGGTGCTGCTCATCGACGCCGACCTGCGCAAGCCTTCGCAGCATACGATTTTCGATCTCTCGACGGAAAAGGGATTGGCGACCGTCTTGAGCGCGCGGATGCCCGTCGGCGACGCGATCGTCCGCTTGCGCGAATCGTCGCTGGAGGTCCTCCCCTGCGGGCCGCTGCCCGCCAATCCGGTGGAACTGCTCAACAACGGTTACTTCGCCGAGCTGTTGGAATCGCTCAAGACCCGTTACGACCGAATCGTCATCGACTCCCCGCCCGTGCTGCCGGTGGCCGACGCGCGGGTGATAGCCGCCGTCAGCGACGCCACGCTGTTGGTGCTCCGCGCCGAGCGTTCGACTCGCCGCAGCGCCATCGGCGCCCGCAACGAACTGTGGCGCGTCCATGCCAATCGGCTCGGCGTCGTGCTGAACAGCGTGCCGCTCCGCAAGCAGGCGGCGTATGGGTACGGCGATCCATACGGCTACGGCTACGGCCACCAGTACGGCTACGGCGAATACGCGGCCATTGAAGAGGCCTCGGCTCCCGACCGCGGCCGCAAGAAGAGCAGGGCCTTGGTTAAGGCAGCGACGGAGCCCGCCATCACCTCACAGGAGTGATCCGATTTATTGACGATTGCGCTGCCAAGGGGCCGCTGCAGCGGGCCGCTTCAGCCTCGGCCTTTGGCCGAGGGTCGCTCTCCACCAGGACAAGCTCGCTGTTGGTGGTAAGCGACCCCCGGGCAAAGCCCGGGGCTGCTCTTGAGGGCACGACGGCTCATTGGCTGTGCAACTCCCAATAGGTCTTCGCGGCTGAGCGGCTCGCACGGCGGCTGCGGCGCAAGCGGCAAAATGGATTCGCCACAGTCGTGCCTGCGATGAGAGCCCACGCGAAGCGGATGACGGTTGGAAGGCCGACTCGAAACGATCATTCACTCGGCCGCCCGCGTGAGGAAACCGGGCCAAGGTTGCGACTGCCCAACGAGCGCGAATCAAGGGGCAATACCGGCATGACTCGTCTTGCGGCGATAATCATCGCAATGTGTTTTAGCGTCGCCAGCAGCCGTGCGCAAGATCACGGCGTGGGCCGCCGCTCTCCAATTGGAACCAATGTCGCCGGCGTCGGCCCTTTCGCCACGCAGTGGGACTTCGTAGACCTGATGAAGGGCGCCAATCCGTGGGTCTACGACGGCGGCCCCAAAGCGGGCCAGCCAGCGCCGGTCGATGCGCTGGGCAATCCCCTCCTCCAGCCCGGCGAGAAGGCCAATACGCTGCTGCGACTTAAACTCGTCGATGCCACGCAACGCCGGATTCCCGACTATCCGGCCGGTCAATACACCATCACCTGGGAAGGCAGCGGCCAATTTGCCCTCAGCGGCGATGGCGACTACCAGTACGTTACCGCCGGCGGGCCGGGTTCGCGAACGTTTACGGCTGCGACCGGCCACGACACCCTGTTTTTGCGGATCGATTCGTCGCCAGCGAACAATCGCTTGCGGAATATACGCGTGCTCATGCCCGGATACGGTCCAGGCGAGGCCGGCGATGGGCAGCCGTTTCATCAGGTATTCCTCGACCGCACCGTCAAGCCGTTCGGCTCGCTGAGATTCATGGACTGGGCCAACGCCAACGGCACAACGCATAACGCATGGTCGCAGCGGACGCGGGACCGAGCCAACCAGTACACCGTTGACGCCGGCGTGCCGATTGAGCAGCAGTTGCGCTTGGCGAGCCGCTCCCAAGGCGACGTGTGGTTCTGCATGCCAGCCCGCGCCAGCGACGACTACGTGACGAAGTTCGCGCAGGCGGCGCTGTACGGCATCGACGCCGCGGGCAATCCCTATACGTCGGCACAAGCCAATCCCGCGATTCCTCCCGTTCCGGCGGATCGCAAGATCTACGTGGAGTACGCCAACGAAGTCTGGAACCGCGACTTCGAGGGCTTCAAGTATGTGACGCAGCAAGCGCTGGCGGCCGGCCTCAACCCGCAAGGCCTGGATCAAGACTTCGCCAAACAGTGGGCGGCGGAGATGCGCCGCGATTTCGACGCCTGGAAAGCCGTGTTCAACGCCGCCCATCAGGGCGACAGAATCCGTCGGGTGGCAGCCATTCAGGCGGGCAATCGGTTCATTTCGCCCATTCTCCTTAAGGAATTGACCGCCGGCGGCGCCCCGCAGTTCGACGTCATATCGCCGGCGTTTTACGTCGGCGTCGATTCCGGCGCATACGACGCCTCGACGACCAAGGACAAGATCATCGACGACTTGTTCGCCGGACTGGAAGCCGCGGTCGATCCCCGCATGACGACGTTCTTGCCCGGCACGCCGTTTCAGGTGCGCGGTCCGGCGGGCGATTGGCTGCTATGGAAACAGTTCGCCGACCAGTACGGCGTCGAGTTGATCGCCTATGAAGGAGGTCAGCACGTCACCACGGGAAGCTACTCCGTTCCCTGGTACGACGACTATATGGCGGCTCAGCGCGATCCGCGGATGTACGACTTCTACTCCGCCTGGCTCGAGGCGATCTTTGAAACGGTCGGCGCCGACGGCGTCAGCGTCTTTTCCAGCGTCGCGCCCATCTCTCAATGGGGCGCCTGGGGCTACCTGGAATTCCAGGATCAGCCCGACGCCGAAGCGCCGAAGTACCGTGCGATCATGGACTACGCTCGCGCCCGGGGCGACTTCGACCTGAACGGTTGGTACAACGCGGCCGATATCGACATGCTCCGCGCCGCCGCGGGAACGCCCCCCACCGGCGACCGCGCCATGTTCGATCTCAACGATGACGGCATGATTAGCGAACAAGACGTAGAGTTCCTGGTGCAGCACCGCCTCGGCGCCACGATCGGCGACTTCAACCTCGATGGTCGGTGCGACGGCGGCGACCTCGGCGACGTTCTTGCCAACTACGGACGCGCCGGTGACTGGCGCCGAGGCGACGCCAACGGCGACGGCCGCACCGACGGCAGCGACCTGCTCCTCTGGCAGCGGCATGCCAGCTTCGGCGACTTCGCCGCCGCGGGCCTCGCAGTGCCTGAGCCGCGAACGCTAACCGGTTCGGCGGCCCTCTTCGTGGCCTGCTTGATCAATGGCGGCCATGTGCGCGACTGCCTTCGAGCACGACAGGCCCCCTGAGCGCTCGACGCACGCGGAAGCGAAGATTTCCCGAGGCACGATGAACCCGCTCGATCTCACAGCCCTGTCGCCGGCGCAAACGGCGCGGCTCGAAGCTTGGCGGGTTGAGCGTGCGGTTGACGTCCACTGCCATTGCCTCTACGGCCTCGACGACGGCCCGCGGACGCTGGATGAATCGCTGCGGCTGTGCGAAGCCCTCGTGGCCGACGGCGTTACCACCGTCTTCGCCACGCCCCATCAACTGGGGCGCTTCGACGGCGTCAATACCTCCGCCCGCGTGCAGCAGACGCTAACGCGGCTTCGGCAAGAACTGGTCGCCGCAGGAATTCCGTTAGAGCTCTGTCCAGGCGCCGACGTCCGCATCGACGAGCGGCTGCCGCGGTTGGTTGATCAAGGCGACGTGCTCGCCGCGGGGCCGCTAGGCAAGCACCTGTTGCTCGAGTTGCCGCACGGGCTGTTCGTTGACCCGATGCCGGCAATTGCCGCCCTCGGCGAGCGCGGCATTCAGGTCGTCATGACCCACCCTGAGCGTCATCGTTATCTGGCCGGCGCCATGGGACGCCTGAGAGCGTGGGTCGCCGCGGGGGCGGCAATCCAGATCACCGCGGGCAGCCTGCTAGGCGAATTTGGTCGCAACGCTCAGCACGAAGCCTGGCGGTTGGCCGAAGAAGGCCTGGTCGGCCTGGTGGCGAGCGACGCCCACGACGCTTGGCGGCCTCCCCGCATGTCCGCCGCGATTGCCATGTTGGCCGACGAACTGGGTCGCGACTTTGCGCGGCAGACGTGCCTCGTCAACCCGCTGAAGGCGTACCGCGGCGAACTGTTGGAACCTTGTCAGCCGAACTGAACCGATGCCGACAGCACGACTATTGCCGATCGAATCCGTAGCAGCGCCCGCCAGCCGCTGGGACCGTGCGCTGGAGTTCGGGCTGTATGGCCTACTCGCTTTTGCGCCGCTGGCCTTGGGCGCCGTCGAAGCCTGGAGCGAACTGGTCGTCGTGGCGATGGCCGCGCTGCTGAGCCTCGGACTGGCCCTCCGCGCAGCGTTCGACAAGAGCTTCCAGCCGGTTTGGACTTGGGTCTATGCGCCGCTAGGAGCCTTCTTGCTGCTCGGCTTCGTGCAGCTACTGCCGCTGGGCGAAGCGAGCGTCGACGCCCTCTCGCCCTCGACCAACGCCCTGCGCCGCGAACTGCTTTCAGCCGATTATACGCCCGCCGCGGCCCGCACGATCAGTCTTTACCCGTACGCCACCGCCCACAGCGTGCGGCTAGTACTGGTCGGCTGCGCCGTGCTGGCCGTCGTGGTCCACGTGTTCCGCACGCCGGCGGCAATGAAGCGACTGCTCGGCGTGATGTTCGCCCTCGGTTGCGCCGAAGCGGCGCTCGCGCTGCTGCAGATATTCACGTTCGCCGACGGCATCTATTGGTCGCTGCCGGCGGGCCGCGTTACGTCCGGCAGTTTCATCAATTACAGCAACTTCAGCCAGTTCATGAACCTGTCCATCGGGGCCGGGCTGGGGCTGCTGCTGGTCCGCATCCGCGAAGACGAGCCCCGCGACGGCCACGCAGTGCTGGGACTAACCGAGTTGCGAGCCCATGCGGGGTTGTTGGCGGCGCTGGCGGTCTGCGCCGTTTCGGTGTTTACGTCCATGAGCCGCAACGGGATGATCTCGCTGGCGACGGCCGCCGCCATCGTTGGGACGGCGCTGTTCGCACGCGGCCTGCTAAGTCGCCGCGGCTGGCTGGTGGCGATTATTCCGATGGCGACGCTGGCGGTGCTGCTGGGCACGGTGTTCGACGCGGTTTACGATCGCCTCGCCACGCTCGAGGACGATCAATCGCTGGCCCACCGTTGGGAGCTGGCCCGCGGAGTGCTGCGGGCGTGGCAGCAGTTCCCGCTGTGGGGCAGCGGACTGGGAACCCATGCGATCGTGTTTCCCCTGTTCGACGCGGCGTGCGTCGCGGCTCTGGCCGAGCACGCCGACAACGAATATGTGCAGCTTCTGGAAGAAAGCGGCGTCCTGGGCGCCGCCGCGGCGGGCGCCATGTTCGCCATGGTCGTGGTGATGATCGTCCGTTTATTTCGGCGCGGCCGCACGCCGATCTCCGCCGCGGCGTTCGGCCTGGCCTTGGGGCTGATTGCCGTTGTCATCCACAGCGCCAGCGACTTCGGTCAGCGGCTGCCGGCCGTGTTCTGCTTGACGGCCGCCGCCTGCGGCCTGCTCGTTCAGATCTCGCGCTGGGAACGACATGCCGCCGGCACGGACGCTCACCGTGGCAGCGAACACTCGTGGCCGCGTCTGGCCGCCGCCGCTGCGACAGCGGCCGTACTGGCGGGCATTTGGTACTGGGCGCTCGCGGACGCCGCGGCCGCGTTCAGCGGCGAATCGTGGCGGGGCGTCGCGCTGCAGGTCGACGAGCGAATTCGAGCGGACTTGTCCCGCGGCGTCGCCGAGGAAACGCTGGACGAAGAGTTCGGCGACCTGCTGGTCGCTTCGGAGCACGCCTCGGCATCGGCCCCCGGCAACGTGCATTACGCGTTCTGGCTCAACGCCTACCGCTGGCAAGCAGTGCACCGCAGCGCCGCAGCGCTGCCGAAGGATGCTGCCCTGATGGCCCTGGTGGAACGCATCGCCGACGCGCTGGCCGACGTCCGCCGCATCTGCCCCACTTACGGACCGGCCTACGCGCTGGAAGGGCAATTGCGGCTCGCGGTGCTCGGCGACTCGCGCGGAAGCGAGCTGGTGCGGCGCGGGGTACGCCTGGCGCCTCACGACCCCGTAGCGTGTCTCACCGCCGGCGAAATCGCCGCCCACGAGGGCCGCGTTGACGAGGCGATGGAACTGCTATCGCGGGCCGTGGCTTTGAACCGAGCCTCGTTCCGCGACGCGGCCGCCGCGCTGCTGGTAACGCTGCGGCGACCCGATCTCGCCGAAAACTTAGCATCGGGCGATCCGGACCGGCTCCAGCAACTGGCCTCGCTGGCGGCGACTCTCGAAGGCCAGACCGCGCTGGCCGATCGCTTCCGCCGCGCCGCCGAGACGGCCCTGCGAAGGAAGGTCGCCGACGGGACAGCCGTCCCGCGCGAGTTGGCCGCCGTCGCCGCGCTCGATGCGGCGGACGAACGACACGACGAGGCCGTCGGCCTCTACCGCCGCGCCCTGGCGAGCGAGTATCAGCGCGTCGATTGGCGCATGGCGTTGGCCCGATCGCTGGCGGCGGTCGGTCGCGCCGAGGAAGCCGCTCGCGAGGCCCGCATCTGCCTGCGATTGAAGCCCGGCCACGCCGAGGCCAGGCGACTCGTCGAATCGTTCGAGGCCGAAAAACCGATCGACTAATCCTGCGGCGCGAGGTGCTATCACGGAGCCTGCGGGAGGCGATAGACTCCGACATTTACCAGTCGCCCGCCCGATACTCCCGCTGCAAGAACGCATTGGCCGCCTCGGAATTAGTGAAGCGCATGTTCGCCCCGTCCCATAGCAGCTTCTTGGTGGTCAGTTCCTCGCGAAGCTCCGGCCGCAGGGCGACGTTGCCTAGCAGCACCACCTCCGTGAGCGGCCCCGCCCAATCGAAGTTGCTTCCCGCCGGCTGGCCGCCCTTGCAGGCTTCAATCCATTCGTTGTAGTGCCCGACGGATCGAGGGAGCGTCCGCGGCGGATCGCCGACCTCCTCCGCCCGTTCCTTGGGGATTACGTAGTACCGCGACCCATCTGCTTCGCGGCCCGACAGGATCTTGCCGTCGTCGCCGACCAGCAGGGCGCCGGTCGCGCCCATCTCGCGGCACGGCTCCAGTTCGGCTGGCCGCGGCGGTCGCAACCCGCCGTCGTACCAGACGACCTTCACCGGCGGCATTCCTTCGCGCGCAGGAAAATGGTACGTCACCATCGAGGCCAGCGGAAAAGTCTCCTTGTTCACCCGCGTGGAGCTCGCCTCCACGCTCTCCGGATGGCCGAGCTTCAGCGCCCGAAACACCGGGTCGAACGAATGGCAACCGATGTCGCCCAGCGCGCCGGTGCCGAAGTCCCACCACCCCCGCCAGCGAAACGGCGCATACGCCGGGTGGTAGGGCCGAGCCGGCGCGGGCCCCAGCCACAGGTCCCAGTCGAGCGTCGCCGGGACGCTTGGGGCGTCGCTCGGCCGATCGACGCCCTGCGGCCAATACTCGTTAAACAACCCGTTGGAAGGCCGATCGGTCCACACGTGCACTTCCCGCACCGGGCCGATCGCGCCATGAGCCACCAACTCGCACAGCCGCCGGGTCTGTTCCGAAGCCTGGCCTTGGTTGCCCATCTGCGTCGCGACCTTGTACTTGCGAGCCGCTTCGGTGAGCTGGCGGGCCTCGGCCACCGAGTGCGTCAGCGGCTTCTCGCAGTACACGTGTTTGCCGGCCTGCATCGCTGCCAGCGCAATGCAGGCGTGCGTGTGGTCGGGCGTGGCGATCACCACCGCGTCGATGTCCTGCTGTTCGTCGAGCATGCGGCGATAGTCGGCGTACCGCCGCGCCCGCCCGTACCGCTCGAACGTCTGACCGGCGTAGGCCGAGTCGACGTCGCACAGCGCTACGATGTTGTGCTCGGCGAACTGGGCGAGGTCATGCGCCCCTTGGCCGCCGACGCCGACGCCGGCGATGTTCAGTTTCTCCGCCGCCGAGCGGACTTGCGCGACGCCCAGCGCCTGGCTGGCGCCCATCACCGTCGCGGCCGCCGCCGTTCCCAAAAAGCCGCGCCGCGAAACGCTCGAATAGCCCGCTTGCATAGACGCCTCCCCATGCGGCGGCGCTCGGCTGCCGCTAAAAAAATTGCCTTCTCAGCAGAATTCGTGGGTGAATTCTGGTTGGGGCAGATGTCCAAGTTGGTGATATAAGGCCAGTTCGATGGTGTCGAACTCGCGATAGCCG
>QEVI01000157.1 GCA_003576855.1 Planctomycetota bacterium | reverse complement strand
ATCGCAGGAACAGGCGAGCCGCGACCCGTCTGCTGCGCGCCCGGGGAGTGCGGGACCGTGCAGAGGTTCGATCCCCTCGAACATCCGTGCTGACGGCTGCCGCCGGGCGGGCCTCACGTCCGCCCAGAGCCGCGACCGGGCCTCGTCGCGTTCGATCGGCGTGAACATCCGCGGAGCGATGGCGCCGGGGTCGACATGGTCGCCTCGGCCGCGGTCCCGGATCGCTGCCAGCGCGACCGATGTCCACGAGCGGTGAACGCGGGGGCGGCCGACCGTCGGATCGAGCTAGCGGCGGCTCGGCGCGGCAAGTTCGCCGAGCTGGCCGTGTGCGACCATGGGCCCGGGTTCGCTTCGCCGCGAGACGCGGCGCGATCGGCTCCATTCCACAAAAGCGCCGAAGAGGCCGCCGAGAGCGCGCCGGGCGTGGGCTTGGGGCTGTCGTTGTGCCGCCGCCTGGCGCGGGAACTGGGGGGGCGGCTGGAGATCGCGCCGCATGCTACGGCAGGGCAGGGAGCGCGCGTGACGTTGACGCTGCCGCTCGATGAGTAGACGGCGGCCTTGTTCGCCGCGGCGGCCCAAGTGCTACAATAGACCGGCGACCCGCGGAGGCGGCATGCGTTTCCACTTCGCTGAGGAGTTTCACGATGTCGGCACAACCGAAGCGCTTGCTCACGCCGGAAGAGTATTTGGCCATCGAGCGGGACGTGCCGATGAAGCACGAATACTATCGCGGCGAGATGTTCGCCATGGGCGGAGCGTCGCGCGAGCACAACTTGATCGGCGGCAACATCTTCGCGGCCATTCACTCGCAGATTGCTAACCGCCGATGTGAGGCCTATCAGAATGATCTACGCGTCAAGGTGACCCCCGCGGGGCTCTACACCTACCCGGACGTGGTCGTGACGTGCCAGGCGCCGCAGTTCGAGGATAAGGTGCTCGACACCTTGCTGAACCCCCAGGTGATTATCGAGGTGCTCTCGGATTCGACCGAGAAGTACGACCGGACGAAGAAGTTCGAGATGTACCGGCAGCTCGATTCGCTGCGGGAATATGTGCTGGTGTCGCACGATCGGCCGCACATCGATCGGTTTGTGCGGGGTGACGACGGCGTGTGGGGATTGACCGACGCCGACGGCCTGGAGGCGACGCTGGAATTGCCGACGATCGGCTGCCGGCTGCGGCTGGCCGATATCTATGCCAAGGTCGAGTTCCCGCCGCCGCCGACGGAGGAAGAGGAGCGGGCGGCGGGCATCTTCCGCGCCTGAGGGGTCGCCAGTCGCAGTAGTGCCGTTTCCCGGTCGGCGATATGATGGCGTGTTTGGCGCGAGGCTGCCGGGGCCGCCGGGACGCCGGGGACGGCCCGGCGCGCGTGGCCTGATTTGCTGCGGGGAGCTTCATTCTTGACGCCCCCATGCGCCTGAACAATTCGCTGGGCTGCTATGAAAACTGACGAACTCCGCGAAAAGTACCTCGAATTCTTCGTCTCCAAGGGGCACCGCCGCGTGGCGAGCGACGTGCTGGTGCCCACGTGGGATCCCAGCGTGCTGTTCACCCCGGCGGGGATGAACCAATTCAAGGACCATTTCCTCGGCAAGGTGAAGCTGGAGTTCACCCGCGCCACAAGCTGCCAGAAGTGCCTCCGCACTGGCGACATCGAGAACGTCGGCCGCACGGCCTATCACCACACGTTCTTCGAAATGCTGGGCAACTTCAGCTTCGGCGACTACTTCAAGCGCGAAGCGATCAACTGGGCGTGGGAATTCCTCACCGATAGGAAGTGGCTGGGCATCGCCCCGGCCAGGCTGAGCGTCACCGTCTACAAGGACGACGACGAGGCGGCCGGCATCTGGGCCAAGGACATCGGCCTGTCGGCCGACCGCATCGAGCGGTGCGGCGAGGACGAGAACTTCTGGCCCGCCAGCGCCCCCAGCCAAGGCCCGGACGGCGTGTGCGGGCCGTGCAGCGAGATCTACTACCACCCCGACCAGGGCAAGAGCGTCGAGATCTGGAACCTGGTGTTCACGCAATTCAACCGCGTCGGCGACCCGCCCAACAACCTCCGCCCGCTGCCGTCGAAGAACATCGACACCGGCATGGGCCTGGAACGCACCGCCGCGACGCTCCAGGGGGCGCCGACGAACTACCATATCGACATCCTCTTCCCCATCGTGCAGGCGGCCGCCGACGTCTGCGGCGTGAAGTACGAGCTCGATAGTGAGAATGGCCGTCGCTGCCGGCGGATCACCGACCACATCCGCGCCTGCACCTTCGCCGTACACGAGAACGTCTACCCTGGCGCCAACAAGGAAAAATACGTCGTCAAGCGGCTGCTGCGCCGGGCGGTGCTCGACGGGCGCCAGATGGGCATGCGCGAGCCGTTTCTGTACAAGCTCGTGCCGGCCGTCGTCGAGGCCATGAAAAAGCCGTATCCAGAACTAGCCGAAACGGCCCGCCGCGTCGCCGGCGTCATTGAAAAGGAAGAAGCCAATTTCTTCGGCACGATCGACGCCGGGCTCAACCGCATTGAACGGGTCTTCGACGAGTTGCACCGCGACAACCGCACCCGCGTCGAAGGCACCGTCGCCGCCGAGTTGTATCAAACCTTCGGCGTGCCGCCGGAGCTGTTCGAATCGCTGGCCGCCGAGCACAACCTGGCGTTCGACTGGGAGGGCTACGCCCATGCCATGGAAGAACACGGCGAAGCTTCGGGCAAAGTCCAGCACACGGTCATGGGCGCCAAGGGGCCCATCGATTCCCTTAAACACGCCCTCCATTCGACCGAATTCCTCGGCTACGAAACGACCGAGGCCGACGCCGTCGTCAAGGGAATCGTCACCGGCGAGGCCCCGCACGACCACCTGGTGGACCACCTGGACGCTCTCAACCGGTCGCAGCCCGTGCGGGTCGTCCTCGACCGCACGCCGTTTTACGGCGAAAGCGGCGGGCAGGTCGGCGACGTCGGCCAGCTCGTCGGCGACGGCGTCCAGTTCGACGTCGTCGACGCGCAGCGCGACGGCGCCCTGGTCATCCATTACGGCCATCTCCGCACGGGCCGGCTCCGCGAGGGAATGAAGATTCGAGCCGTCGTCGACGCCCGGCGCCGCGCCGGCATTCGCCGCGCCCATTCGGCCACGCACATCCTGCACCACGCCCTGCAAAAGCGCCTCGGCAGCCACGCCCAGCAACAAGGGTCCAAGGTGGACGACGACTGGCTCCGTTTTGACTTTACGAACCTGAGCCCGGTCGAACCGAGCCAATTGTCGGCCATCGCCGCCGACGTGGCGGCCCGCGTCGCCGCCGGCGAGCCGATCAAGTGGCAGACGCTGCCGTTGGCGGAAGCGCGCCAGCAGGGCGCCATGATGCTCTTCGGCGAGAAGTACCCTGACCCGGTCCGCATGGTCTCGATGGGCGCCTTCAGCAAGGAACTGTGCGGCGGCACGCACCTCGACAACACCAGCGAGGTCGAGGCCTTCGAGATACTGAGCGAAGAAGGCGTCTCGGCCGGCACCCGTCGCATCGTCGCGCTTACCGGCAAGAAGGCCATGCAGCACCGCCAACAGATTCAAGCCGAGCTCGCAGGCGTCGCCCAGCGGCTGGGAGTCGAGCCGCTGGATGTTCCGGCGGCCGTCGAAGCGCTCGTCGAAAAACGGCGCGAGCTCAAGCGGGCGTTGGAATCCGGCACTAAGCCCAGTCCAGCGCCGGCGACGAAGCCGTCCCCCGCCCGGCCGGCGGAGGCCTCTTCCGAAAGAATGAAAGCGGCGCTGGCCGAGGCGGCGCGGCGCCTGTCGGTCGCCCCGCTCGGCGTGGCCGACCGGGTCGACGCGATGCTAGCTGAAATCGCCTCGCTCGCCGAGCGGCTGGCCCAACGGGACGCCGCCGGCCCCCTCTCGGCCGATGCACTCCTGGAGAACGCCCGCCAGCAGGGCGACGTCACGGTCGTGCTGGCGGAACTTCCCGGCGCCGAGCCCGGACTCATGCGCCAGCTCATCGATCAAATCCGCCAGAAGGCGCCCCTTTCGGCCGTCCTGCTAGCTACGCGCCAGGGCGAGGACAAGGTGACGATCGTCGCTGGCGTCTCAAAGAAGCTTCAGGATCGCGGCATCAGCGCGGGCAAGTGGATCGCGCCGGTGGCCAAGACCGTGGGCGGCGGCGGCGGCGGTCGCGCCGACCTGGCGCAGGCCGGCGGTAAAGATCCGGCCAGGCTCGCCGAAGCGCTCCAGGTTGCGGAAAGAGAAATGGCGGCGATGATCGGCGCTTGAGCCGCCCCTTGCCTGGGCGCTTGGCCGAGGCCGCCGGCTTCCGTTCTGCGGAATCCGGCAGTTTCTCAACGCGCAGTTGTAGCCCCGCGCCATTCGCTCTATGATGACCGTACGCGGGTGCGCAGGCGACATGCTTCCTTCAACGCTCTTAATACCGTCGCCTTCCGGATAGGCGGTTTCTGCACGTCGGCGAGGTTTGCGGCAGTTCCTGGGAGGGAACGCCTCGCCGTGGAGTTGCGTCATGGCAGACATTGCTGAGGACTGGGACGTCGAAGTCAATCGAGGTCCCGATTGGTTGTTCATGCGCCTCCATCCGGGCAAACATCCGCCCGACGGAGTGGCTGACAAAATCTGGTCGCTTGCCGATCGACATTTCGTCTACCGCCTGGTGCTCGAAATGGACGACGTCGACATGCTGCCCAGCCGGCTGATGGGGCAGCTCATCATGCTGCAGAAGCGCGTGCTGAATCGCGACGGCGCCCTGCGGCTGTGCGGGCTGTCGCCCCAGTGCGCGCAGGCCCTCCGCTTTTGCCGCCTGGATAAGGCGCTGCCGAACTACGAGAGCCGCGAAGAGGCCGTCAAGGGCCGCCGCTATCAAACCGTCGGCTGACGCCAAACCGTCGGCTGACGCTGGCCGAGGCGCCGCGCCGCGGCTATTCCGATGCCGCGATTCCGCCGGCGGCCGGCCCCTATCCGCACGCCTTCCGCAATTCGCGCCACAGCCGTAGCGTCGGCTTGGCGTTGTCCGCGGCGTCGAACAGGCCCGCGTGGGGGAACTCGTGCGGCAGGCTGTCGGCGAGCTGGTTCCAGATCATCACTTGCACCGGCGTCCGGGCCAGCAGCAACGGCGCTACCGCGGAGGCCCAACTCAGTTGAGGGTCCTCCGCCGGGTCGCCGGAAGGCCGCGTCAGTTCCGCGCGAATGTTGCGCACCGCCTGCGGATCGTCGGCATCGCTATCCGGCGCGCTGAGAAACACCATCAGCGGCAAGCCGAGTTGACTCCACTGATCAACCAGCTTGCCGTACTCGAACGCCGGGCGATGGGCGCTGCCCCGCGGCCAGAAACCGGCGTTGATCTCCAGCCCGAACCCCGAGATGCCCAGCTCGGCCCGCACCAGCGCGTCGGCGTAGTGGAGCGGCGCCAGGTCGTTCTCCTGGTCCGCCAGGTACTCGCCCCACGGCTGGTCGAACGATACGACCAGCGGCGTCCGGGAGTCGACGCGTTTGACCAGTTGTACGGCGTGGGCCACGAGGTTCAGCCGCGCCTCCTCGCCCAGCGACAGAAGCTGCCCGTTGTTGACCCGCGACGCGACGTGCCACAGGTGCACGCGGCCGGCATAGCGGGAAACCACCGCGCGGACGTGATCCAGCAGCAGCCGCGTGAGATTGTCGTCGTCGCCTTCCCATAAATACATCCAATCGGGCACGCCGCGATCATCGAGTCTCAACAGCGGGCCCGCCGCCACCTTGAGCCCCGCGGTCTGGCACCAGCCGAGTTGCTCGTCAGTCGCTTTCCAATCGCGGCGCCCTTCGCGCGATTCGATCGCCCGCCAACTCACGGGCAACTGGATGATGCTGCACGCCTCCACAAGCTGCCGCCGCACATTCAGCGGCGGCGACTGCGAGCCCAGCGCCACGCCCATCAGCGTCGCCACCGGCGTCTGCTGCTGCCGGCTCCCCAGCGACTGCTCGGCATAGGCCCGCACCAGTTCGTCGGAAACCTTCAGCGCCAGCCGAATGGCCTCGTTGGCGGCTGTGGCCGACGCCGCGACGTCGTCTTGCGAAGTCGCCGCCCGGGCGAACAGCGACGTGGCGTCGCGAAGCCGCGCGGCTAGTTCGGCCGGCGTCGTCAGCCCCAGCCACTCCCAGATGAACTGCCGCGAACGGAGCCGCTGGATCAAGCCGCGGGCGAGCTCGACGTCGAGCAAATAGGGCTTGTCCCGCTCCACGAGCGTGCTGGTGCCCAGCAGGTACTGGCCGAGCCCCTCGACGATCCAGGGCACGTAGACGTACCCCGACTCGTCGACATGGCGCTGGACGACCAGTTCGTCGCCGTCCCAGTTGGCGAAGGTGGACCAGGGGATGTCCTCGACGCCGGCGACGTAGATGCGATGCACGCCGCCTTCTGGAATGCGGTCCCGCCGGTGCAGCCGAAACCGCATCTGTCCCATAGCGAAACTGCCTGTCTGGACAACGGCCCGTGCAGGGGAAGTGCGGTGGAAAACGTAATTCTACCGGCGTCGTCGGGGGGTCACAAGCGCGCGGCGTTTCCCTGGTCTGTTGTGGTTGTCCTCTCGCTCCTGCGAAAGGAGATTTATGTAGCTCCAGCGCAATGGCTGCGACACGGACGGCGCAGCGCCGGCCTCGCCCGGCGATTGACAATCGCTCCGTAGCAGCCGAGAATTCTCAGTTCACCGTCCCGCCGACGCCCCGTTCGTCTAGTGGCCCAGGACAGCGCCCTCTCACGGCGCAGACAGGGGTTCGACTCCCCTACGGGGTACTTGTTCACAATTGCGAATTCGACGCGTCCCGTCCGTTAGCCCTCTGGCTCCCACTGGCGGCCTTCCTGTAGCCGCGTGTTATCGGCAAGGCCCGTCTGTTTGAGTCGCTCTTTGGCGTCAACCGCCAAAACGCCCAGTTGCTGCTCGAGGCGAATCAAGAAAGCCGGCGTCAATGGCGAGGCTGTCAAGGGAAAGCTGGACAAGTATGGCCAGCGCTACGCGATCGACTTCGAATGTGCGGGTCCCGGCGGCACGAAAATGATTCGCACCGCCTGGATCGTCCGTCATGGCGAGGATTTCTCCAGGTTGGTCACGTGCTTTATACTGTAGGTTGAGGCGGTCCATGAGCCAGGCGCGACAACCACAACTGCTTGATATCGTAGCGGTCCTGAAGAGCGGCGACGAACCGGCCATTGAAGTCGGGGACGTCGGCACGGTCGTCGAGCTTCTTCCCTCCGACGGCTTGGAAGTCGAATTCCTCGATCGCGACGGCCGCGCCCGCTGCGTCGCCACGCTTAGCCAGGAGGATGTCCTGGTGCTCAACCGCGAGCGGACTCGCGTTGCGTAACGCGAAGGCGAGACCGTTGGCGTGGGATCGTTTCGCATTGGTTCGGTTTGTCGAACGCCGAACCGAAAGATCCCTCAGCTCCACAATGTCTTCCCGCTGAACTGTGTTCCTAATCCGCTAAAACAGAGAGCCGTTACGAAGAGAGTTGACTCCGGGGTGTCTCTCCTTCGCCGCTGGCGGCGCTGCGTCTTGCCCCGGGAGGTTTCGCTAGTCACTATGCACGGCGAGCCTGCGGTTCACGCGACTGCTGCGCTGTGAGCCGCCGGTCCATCGCCCGTTGGTTGTCACTTTGAGGAGGGTTCGATGATGTCGCAGCATGTCGTTGTTCGTTGGGCGTTGCTCGTGGTGCTAAGCTGCTGGGCGGCTGGCGCACAAGCGCAAACGGTCGAAGGTTTTATCACCGGCTTCGAGCCGTCCGGGCCCACCGAGGTGACCTATCCCGTCGGATACACGACCGGCCCCGTGCTGGGCCAGGATCTCTGGCAAGGCGGCAGCCGCGGGCCGCGCGTGCAAACCGCCGCGGAGATCGCCGCCGAACTTGAGGCGGCAGGCCTCAACCCGGCGAATCCGGTGCACAGCGGCGATCAAGCCCTGCTGGTCGCGAAAGTCGACGACGTCACGGAGACGTCGGCCACCGGCGGCGGCTACCTGGTGCGCAACGTCTTTCTGAACCCGATCGTTTCCACCGATGTGATCGCCGAGTGGTGGGCGCGGCCGCTTACGTCGGGACTCGGCGCTGATCCGTCCGGTACGCCGGCCGGCAATGGAAAGACGATCGGCGAGCGGCAAGGAAACACGTTTGTCGGCATTATGGACGAAAGCGAAAATCGCGCAGCAGCCGTCCGCTTCGGCGTCGACACCGTCGGCTCCGATCCCTACACCAACGTCGTCGAACGGCATATCGATTTCGGCAGCGCCAGCGCCGGGTCGAACGTGTGGGTCAAATCCGGCCTGCTCTGGGAAGCCGATGCCTGGTACCACTTCAAGCTCGACCTCGACTTCGTCGCCAAGACGTACGACTTCTACGTCAACGGCGTTAAAGCGAACACGGAGCCGATTCGCTTTTACAACGAAGCGGCGACCGATGCGACGCGGTTCTTTGTTTCGCGCGGGACGAACCAGGCAGGCCAAATCATCGACGACGTCAGCGTCGTCGCGCAACCGCCTGCCGGTCCCGGCGATTTTGACGCCGACGGCGACGTCGATGGCAACGACTTCTTGGTGTGGCAGCGCAACACCAGCGTGGGGAGCCTCGACGCGTGGAAGGCCAACTTCGGCGGCGCTTCCATCGCGCCGGTCCCTGAGCCGACTGCCGCCGGCTTGGCGTGGACGGCCATGGCGCTGGGGATCGCCGCTCGCCGCTGGCGCAATCGCTGCACGAACTGATCCAGCGGCGGCCGCCGGCTCGGTGCTTCAACCGGCCGGCGCCGCGCGCTATGCCCCCGTCAGCAACCCGGCCGCAACCGGCCGCTACGTGGCGCCAGACGGGGCGTCGCCCGATTGCCTCGGCAGGCGCCGCGCAATGACGGCGAGCAACTGGGCGGCGCCCGCCGGCTTGACGATGTATTCCTGA
Organism: Planctomycetota bacterium; assembly: GCA_003576855.1. Classification (GTDB taxonomy): domain Bacteria; phylum Planctomycetota; class Planctomycetia; order Pirellulales; family Lacipirellulaceae; genus Lacipirellula. The sequence continues at coordinate 2,825 of QEVI01000157.1, read as the reverse complement.
AAGCCAGCCGCCTGGGCCTCCGCGCGGCGGGCCAGGTCGGCCAGCGCCGATAGGGCGATGGCCGGCGTCGGGTCCGCGCCGCGCTGCTGCTCTTGCTCGCGAAGCTGCCGCACGAGGTCAAAGCCGTCCTGTCCCGGTAAGGCGATGTCGCTGACGACGACGTCGAACCGACCAACAACGCCAGCGAGCGGGGTAGGTCGCCAATTCGATGTCGATCCGGTGCGCATTGCGCTGCGACTTGTCGTTCGCTCAGGGGCGGTCGGCTGGGGGGGCGCCGGCCGCAGCAACCCGTGCCGCCCGTGCGGCGGCGGCGGCGGCCTGCGGCACGACCGCGCGGTAGCGGCCCCCTTCCAGGCACCGTCGATCGCACAGCTCCAGCGCTGCGGCCGACGGGGCGCCGTCATCACGCGGGGCCGCCGCGCCGATATGCACCTGGCGGCAACCGGTGAGCTCGAGGATGTGGCCGACGTTGTCGGCGGTGACGCCGCCGCCGGCCATGATCTCCATGCGGTGCTGGGCATGCTCCACCAGGCGGCGCAAGGCGCCGGCCCCTTCCAGCGCCGAAGGGCGCCCGCCGCTGCTGAGCACGCGCGTCACGCCGACGTCGACCAGCTCCTCCAGCGCCGCCTGCTGATCGGCGACGATGTCGAACGCTCGATGAAACACGGCGGCCGCCTGGCCAGCGACGGCAACCAATTCCCGCGAACGACTGGCGTCGATGCGGCTGTGCCGATCGAGCACGCCGAATGCCAGCCCGCTGACGCCCAGGTCGATCATCCGCTCCGCGTCCCGCAGCATGACCTGGAACTCCGCGCGGTCGTAGCAGAACCCGCCCGCCCGCGGGCGGACCATGGCGACCACCGGCAGCGTACTGGCGGCCAGTGCCAGTTCGACGAGCCCCAGGCTCGGCGTGAGCCCGCCAAGTTCCAGGGCCCCGCACAATTCGACCCGGTCGGCGCCGGCTGCCCTTGCGGCCTCCAGGTCAGCTAGCGACCCGATGCAGACTTCCACGATGACGGGCAAGTTCATGAGCAAGGGTCCCCATGCGGCGGCCGGAAATCGACCCGGCAAGCAGGGCGTCTGGAGTCCTCTTGGGCCGGGCGCCGCCGTAGTTTACACCGGCTGCGGCGCCTTGCGGCAATCCGCCAAGCCGCGCGGCGGGCAGGATTGCCATTGTCGAGCGGGAGGGCCGTGGGAAGAATTCGGCGCCAGTCGCCCGCCAGGCTGCCTCGCGGCGGCAGGCGTATTCGTTTGGCGCCGGATCGCGCGACGCTAGAGCGCACGCGTCGCCGAGGCCCGTGTTGCGAGGGATTCGCCATGCATCGCCGAAACCGCCGGTCTTCAAGTCTCGCGAATCGACTGCGGCGTGAGCCGCCCGCAGCGCTGCGCGGCAAGGCGGCCGTCGCGTGGCGTGCCCGCCGGATAGCTTGGCGCATCGCGCTGTTGAGCGTGGCATGGGGCGGATGCTGGGACGCGACGGCGCCAGCGGCGTACCTGTGGATCGACTACCACGCGGGGCCGACGACCGCGACCAGCACGCCAGCGAGCGTATGGACGCCCGAGATGTGGGGCTGGGTCAGCCTCAGCACGGCCGGCGCCGGCGCGGGCGTCGTCAATCCGCTCAACACGGGCCAGAACGCGTGGCGCGTTACGGACTCGGCCGCTACGATCCCCAATCCGGCTTACGTCACGGAGCTGACCGCCAGAGCCGCCGCCGATGCCGTGACTCATGGTTGGCGTTTTGCAACGACGGCCCGCTATGTCACCGACTACGGCACGGGGCCGAACCTGGGCCTATCGGCGTATTTCGGCGGACGGGCGTACCACCTGATGTTCGACTTCTCACCGTCGGGCGACCTGCTGGCGGCCTTGCACGACGAGACGCCGCGAACGCACCACGTTGCCGGCGCGACCAGTGGCGCCGGCGCGTTCCACCGGTTCGAGTTGCAGTACGAGCCGGGCACGGCGATCGTGACGTTCAGCGTCGATGGCCGAACCGTCGACTCGCAATGGAACGGCGTTCCGCTGGCGCACGCCAATACGTTCCAGTGGGGCAACAGCAATCAGGCGGGCGGCAATCGGGGCGCGATGGAGTTCCGCGACGTGGCGCTCGAGATCGGGCCGTTCGCCCCCGGCGATTTCAACAACGACGGGATCGCCGACGGGCGAGACTTCCTGCTCTGGCAAAGCAGCCTCGGCGCGGGACTGGACCGCGTCGGCGACGGAAACAACGACGGCCGCGTCGATCAGGCGGACTTGGCGCTATGGCGCCAGGGTTTTGGCAGCACGGCTCCCAGCAGCATCGGCGTGCCTGAGCCGGCGGCGGCGGGGCTCATCGCGTGGGCGGCCATGGCGGCCGGTCGCGGACGGCGGCGGAGGGGGGCGGTGATGGGTGAGCGGTGAGCGGTGGGCGGGGACGGCGGCGATCGGGCCGGGCGCCTTCTGCAACTGACTCATGTGTAGGAATTCATTGTCGATTGCGCCGCCAACGGGCCGCTGCGGCCTCGGCCTTTGGCCGAGGGGGCGCTCTCCATCAGGACAGACTCACTCCCAGGCGTAGGCGACCCCCGGGCAGAGCCCGGAGCTGCATGGGACGGCACGTCGGCTCATGGGCTTTGCAGCTCTCATTAACTTCTTCTGGCTGAAAGCTAGCGGCCAATGGGCGTGTTAGCGCACCGCACGCAGATCGCCGATGTGCGAACGGATTCTCCGCTCGGCGTCTTCCAGGCGGCGCTGCAGCTTCATGTTCGCGGCGACGGTTTTCACCGCGGCTTCCCGGACCGACGGGCTCTTCTCGGCGGGCGACTGGCAGAGCGGCTTCAGCT
>QEVI01000156.1 GCA_003576855.1 Planctomycetota bacterium | reverse complement strand
TGTTGGCAAACAGCTCATGGCTGGGGACCTGGCGGAGGCTCAAGTCTTCGATGGGATGGCAGAACGGCCAGTGTCCCAGGTCGTGCAGCAGCGCCGCTACCAGGAACCGCTCGGCCGCCTCGGGCGAGACGGCTGCCGCGAATCGCGAATCGTCGGCCAGCCGATCGAGATACATCAGCGCCATCCGGTAGACGCCTAGCGAGTGCTCGTGGCGCGTGTGGTTGGCCGCCGGATAGACGAGGCTTACCAGCCCCAACTGGCTGATGTGCGCCAGCCGGCGGAACTCCGGAGCGTCGATGAGCAGCCGCACGCGAGGCGTCAGCGGCACGTCGATTTCCGGCGGAATCCGCACCAAGTGCGGGCTGGAGCGCAGGGCCGCCACTTCCGGGATGTCGCGAAGGGCCGACACCGCTGAGTCACCTGGGAAGGCGCATGGGCCGGGGCGGCGGCGCCTCGACCATGCCGGGGAGCAGATACAACCCCATGATCGCCCGCAACAGCACGGTGGCCGCCAAGTAGAGCGCGAAATGGAAAAACGCCGTGAGCGGATCAAGGTCGAAGCAAACGACGGCCGTGCCGGTGCCGATGCCAATCATGACAGCCAGCAGGACGCCGATCTGGTACAGCTCGAGGCCGTCGATGCTGTAGGCCTCGCTACCGAAGATCTGGTAGCCGAGGTACCAGTAGAGCCCCCACAGGCCGGCGTACACGACGCCGCAGGCGAGGCATCGCACGACGAGCTCCATGCCGCGGTAGGGCTCGAGCTCGTCGTCGCGAAGAAAGAAGTACCCGGCGTACGCCAGCGGCGGACCCAGCAGCACCGCGCCGCCGGCGAGCACATAGGTCCAAGCGCTTTCTAACTGCTGCTTGCTGTTGCCTAGCAGAAACGCAATCGCCGCGGTGAGCACCGCCGCGCCGCCGACGGCCAGCGCCGCGTTGAGCTGGAACTTCGTCTCTTTGCGCTTCAGCGGCTTGAGGACGTTGCGGCCTTTGGCGTCCGTGGCGCCCGGTTCGGCGTCCGGGGCGTGGATCACCACCTGGTCTTCCAGCTTGGGGATTTGAATGGGGCCCTTGCACTTCGGACACGCCCCCGTTTTGCCGGCATGCTGCTCGCCGACGGTGAACCGGGTGCGACATCCCGGGCAAGTGACGTTGATCGGCATGGAAAGCGACTCGATCGGCGCGAGGTTCGGCAAGCCGCGGGGAGAGCCGCGCGGCGTCCCTTGAGTTTCGACCCCCGCCCTCGACGCGTCAATAACCGATCCGCAGCGTGCTGACTGGCCGCTTAAGCGGCCAGTCCAAAGGGCGCGCCGGCGGCTGCACGCTTGGGCAGCGGCGGGTCAATGCGACTCCTTGAGGTCGTCTTCGTTCACCATGGTGAACCCTTTGGCGTTGAGCGTGTCCATGGCGATTTCGATGTTGTCGACCATCAGGGCCACGGCCGCCCGACCTCGCGGCCGGGCCAAGAGGGGATAGACCTGGGTGATGTTCACTTCCGCCTGCAACAGCGCCGTGCAGACCTGCAGCATGGGCTGGGGACTGTCGGGCAGTTCGACGCCGATGAGGTCCGATTCGACGATGGCCAGGCCGGCCCGTTCGAGCACCTCTCGGCCGGCTTCGGGATCGCTCAGCAGGAACCGCACGACGGCGCACTCGGTGGAGTCGGAGATCGTCAGGGCGACGATGCGGACGTTGCTCCCTTCGAAGCGGCGGACCACCTCCAGGAGCTGGCCCACGCGGTTTTCCAGGAACACCGTAAACTGCCGGATGGAGGGATAGTCGCGACCGCGCAGAGTCGCGAAGTCGGTCCCGGCGTGTTCGCCGCCGCCGCTACTCATGTAGAACTCCTTGAGCTATCACTTCCGTGATAGCGTCCACTATAGGAGCCGCGTAGCGGCGGTGCAACGCAAATCGTCGCCTCGCCGCGACTTAGCCCCCCGCCGTGACCGCCGGCCGGTTGTGCGTTACATTGCCGTGCGGCCTTCACGCATCCCCGACCGGCGCCTCGCCATGGAACACGAGATCGAGTTCGACGTCCGCTACTACGAGACCGACGGCCAGGGCATCGTCCACCACGCCAATTACTTCCAGTACTTCGAGCTGGCCCGCGTCGAGATGCTCAAGGCGATGGGCCATCACTACGCCGACCTGGAACGCGACGGCGTGTTTCTGGTGGTCCACAGCATCGCCTGCAAGTACCATCGGCCGGCCCGCTTCGGCGACCGGCTGCGGATTCGCACGAAGGTGGTGAAGGCGACGCTGGCCCGCATCGAACATGCGTATCGCGTCTTCGTCGGCGACCGGCTGGTGGCGGAGGCTTCCAGCACGATCGCCTGCATCGACCGCCAGGGCAACGTGCGGCGCATGCCGGAACACATTTTGGGGACGTGAATATGCGAACGTGAATTGCACCTGTCGGACCGGCGATGCCATCGCCGGCATTATTCAGGACCGGCGATGCCATCGCCGGCTTTATTCAGGACCGGCGATGCCATCGCCGGCTTTATTACACGACCGCGACTAATCACCAATCACAGCCCCTTGCCCCCTGCCCACCCCATGTCCCAGCGCATACTGATGCTCGTCGGCGACTTCGTGGAAGACTACGAAGCGATGTTCCCGCTACAGGCGCTCGTGATGACCGGACGCCGCGTCGACGTGGCCTGCCCCGGCAAGAAGGCCGGCGACCACGTCGTCACCGCAATTCACGATTTCGAAGGCCACCAGACGTACAGCGAAAAGCGTGGCCACAATCTGGCCATCAATGCCGATTGGGACGCCGTCGATCCGCAGGATTACGACGGACTGGTGATCCCCGGCGGGCGGTCGCCGGAGTATTTGCAGCTCGACCCGCGCGTGCTCGAAATCGTCCGCCACTTTTTTGAAGCGAACAAGCCGGTCGCCGCGACGTGCCACGGCGCGATGATTCTCACGGGCGCCGACGTGGTGCGCGGCCGCCGCTGCCAAGCGTATCCCAGCCTGCAGCCGGAGTTGGTCCGCGCCGGCGCCCTCTGGGAGACGCCGTCGGCCGGGTTGGACAGCGCGTGCGTGGACGGCAACCTGGCGACGGCGCCCGCCTGGCCGGCGAACCCGGCCTGGATGCGGCAGTTTCTGCGACTGCTCGAAGGAGGGCTTCAGGACCGGGCGGCCGCAGAATTGGCATAACCGCCGCGGCTGCGGCGCGGCCGGTCACGCCGGTGCGGCAGGGGAGCGAGGCGGCGGCAGCGGGGCGAATCGTGACGTAGGCTAATGTTGGCCTGCGTTGCGCAACGCAGCGGCCGCCGACACGCTTTTCTCTCCGCGAGTTCCCGCCGTATGACGGATGCCCTGCTGACCGGCTCGCTGGCCCCCGAATCGACCGCCCACGGGCGCCAAGTCGCCCCGGCTGAAACAGTTCGCGTCTTGCACGTCATCAATGGCGAGCACTACAGCGGGGCCGAACGCGTGCAGGATTTGCTGGCCGAGCACCTGCCGCGGCGCGGTTACGAGGTGACGTTCGCCTCCGTGAAGCCGGGGCGGTTTGCCGCGGCGCGGAAGTACCGCGCGGCCCGCCTGTACGAGTCGCCGATGCGGGGCCGCCTGGACTTCGGCTGCGGTCGCAAGCTGGCGCAGCTCGTTCGCGACGAGCGGCTGGCGCTGGTCCACGCCCATACGCCCCGTTCGCTGATGGTCGGCGGCAAAGCCGCGCAACTGGCCCGCGTCCCGCTGGTGTACCATGTCCACAGCCCGGCGGGCCGGGACTCGACGCGGACGTTTCAGAACATGGCGAACGTGTGGCTCGAACGGCGAACCGGGCACCGGGCGGCGCGGCTAATCGCCGTTTCGCCCAGCGTGCGGCGCTACATGATCGAGCAAGGTTTTCTTGCCAGCCACGTCGTCTGCGTGCCCAACGGCGTGGCGGCCATCGCCGCGCAGCCCCGCACCCAGGCGCCGGCGGCGTGGACGCTCGGCATGATCGCGCTGTTCCGCCCGCGCAAGGGCGTCGAGGTGCTGCTGGAGGCCGTGGCCGAGGTGCGCAAGCGGCGCCCGGCGCTTCGGCTGCGGCTCGTCGGGCCGTTCGAAACGCCGGCTTACGAGGCGGAGATCCGGTTGCTGGCCAACAGGCTCGGGCTAGCCGGCCAAATCGACTGGACCGGATTCGTCTCCGACGTGACGGCGGAATTGGCGAAGATCGACGTGCTGGCGCTTCCCAGCCTGTTTGGCGAAGGCTTGCCGATAGTGGTCCTCGAGGCGATGGCCGCCGGCGTGCCGGTGATCGCCTCCGACGTCGAAGGGACGCCCGAGGCCGTTCGGCACGGCCAGGATGGTCTGCTGGTTAAGCCGGGATTGCCGGGCGCGCTGGCCGAGGCGGTCAGCGGCCTGGTCGGCGGCCAGTGGGATTACGCCGCGTTGAGTCGCGGCGCCCAGCAACGGCACGCCGAGCTGTTTTCGGCGGAAATCATGGCCGGCCGCGTGGCGGACGTGTACGACCAGGTGCTGGGACGCCAGCCGTATTGATCGCGGCGGCAACCGAGACGGGCGGCCTTTCCTTGCGCCGCCGCACGGGTACGATGCAGCCATGCAGGCGGCGGAAGAACCCCTAGAAATCTCGGTCCAAGACGTCAAACGGCTATTGGATTCGGGCGCCGATTTCCTTTTCATCGATTGCCGGGAGCCCGAAGAGCGGGCCCTGTGCTCGATCGCCGGGACGCGGTTGATACCGCTGGGCGAAATGGCCGGCCGCGTGGCGGGGCCTGGCTGCGGAGCCAGGGATTCGCGCGGGCGCAGTCGATGGCCGGCGGCATCGACCAGTGGGCCGTGGAAGTCGAGCCGGCGCTTGCGCGCTATTGAGAGCCGGACCGCTCCGGCGGCTCGTTGAGCCGCGGCTAGCGTCGGGCGCCATGCCTTTGTTTCGCGCCGGTTGCATGCCATAATTGCGGCTTGCGCCACGCCTGGCGGTTGTCTGCCCGAGGGCCGCGGCAGACGCATTCGCGCTGCCCTGGCGAATCGCGACGGTCGCCGCCCTCGGTGCGTGTTGTAGGGCCGTCGCTACTGGTCCAGCCACAGAGACTCCGTGTACCGACTTCGACCTTTTCGCAACACCGATCCGCCGCACCTGGCTGCCATTTGGCGCAGCCAGCTTCCCCAGCGGGGCTTGATGCAGGCGATGTCGGCGCCGCTGTTGGAGTACGGCGTCTTTTCGAAGATGCACTTCGACCCGGAGGGGCTGATCGTGGCGACGCACGACGACCAGCCGTACGGCTTCGTCCACGCCGGCTTCGGTCCCAGCGGCGATGAAAGCTCGCTCGATACTTCGATGGGCGCGACGCTGGTGCTGATGCTGCAGCCAGGCCACGAGGACCAGTCGCTGGCCGACCGATTGCTGCGCGCCAGCGAGGAGTACCTTCGTCGCCGGGGCGCCGGAGTGATCTACGCCGGCGGCGTCAGTCCGCTCAATTCGTTCTACTTGGGGCTGTACGGCGGGAGCGAGATTCCGGGCGTGCTGCAGTCGGACGTCACGCTGCTGGGCGCGTGCCTGCGCAGCGGATACCGCGAACTGGATTACGTGCGGATCATGCAGTGCGACCTGGCCCGCGTGCGGCCGCCGGTGTCGCGCGAGCTGCGGGCGATCAAGCGCACGACGCAGGTCGTGGAGCGGATCGACCCGGCGCCGCAGACGTGGTGGGAGGCCTGCATCTGGGGCTCGCTGCAGCGGGACGTCTTCTCGCTGGTGGACCGGTCGCAGCAGGTCGTCGCCACGGCCTCGTTCTGGGACATGCAACCGCTATCGGCTGGCTGGGGCATGTGCAGCGCCGGGCTGTTCGAGCTTTACGTCGATCCATCGCTCCGCCGGCGCGGATACGCCAGCTATCTCATTGGCGAGGCCATTCGCGTGTTGCGGCGGCGCGGCGTGGCCACGATCGAAGCCCAGACGATGGGAACCAACGAGGCGGCCGGGGCCTTTTACGCAAAGCTGGGCTTCACGGACATCGATCACGGCGTCGTGCTCCGCAAGGAAGGCGGCGGGCCGGCGCCATCGGGGACCGTGGCCGATCGCGCCGATTCCTGACGATTGTGCCGCCCATAAGCCGCTGCAGCCCCGGCCTGTGGCCGGGGGTTGCGCGCCGTCAGAACAAACCCAGTCCCGGTGAAAAGCGACCCCCGGGCGGAGCCCGGGGCTGCATCGGGCAGCATTGACGGTTCGCGGCTGTGCGACTCTCAGAAGTAGGGTTGAAACGGCTCCCTAGGCGGCGCGGCAGCGACCTCTGCGGCGCCGGCTACCGGCCGCCCCACTCGACGCCGAGCATCTGGCAGTTGATCCCCGACCCGATGCCCAGCATGGCGATTCGGCAGCCAGGAGGAAATCGGCCGTTTTCCGCCGCCAGCGCCATGGTCACCGGCAGGGCGGCGGCCCCGGTGTTCCCCAGCACTTCGAACGTGCTGTAGTCGAGCGATTCGCTCAGGCCAAGCTTGTCGAACAGCAGCTTGCGGTGAGCGGCGCCGACCTGGTGGCAGACGGTCGCGTCGATGTCGGCCCGCGTCCAATTGACTTCGCGGAGGAATCGCTCGAAGGCGGCAGCGGCCGTCTCGACGCCGGCGAGCATAAGCTGCTCGCTGTCGGTCCGCATGAAGACTTCGAGACCTTCGCTTTGGCAAAGCTCGTGCTCGGCGGAATTGGCGAGCACCGTTCCGCCCAGGAGGCGGCCCCCCGTGCGGCTGAGCTCGGCGTCGCACAGCAACACCGCGACGCTGGCCGAGCCGATCGTGAGCGACGCGACGAACTGCTTGATTTGCCGGCGGTCGATCGACGCGTCGGCGTTCAGTCGTTCGATGGTCTTCTCGACCAGCGCGCGCCCGTCTTCCGTGCCGACGACCAGTCCCGCGCGAATCTGGCCCAACTCGATCATGTTGGCGACGTGCAGCATGCCGGTCAGGATGCCGAGGCACGCGTTCGAGGCGTCGAAGACGAGGCACTCGCCGGGCAGCCCCAAGGCGTGGTGGACGCTGCAGGCGGTCGCTGGTTCCAGGTAGTCGCGGCAGACCGAGCCGTGGACGAGGGCGCCGACGTGCCGCGGGTCGATGCCGGCGGCCGCCAGGGCCCGCCGACCGCTTTCGATGCTGATGCGGCCCGGCATCGCACCGCGGGGAAAGAACCGCCGCTGGCGAATGCCGGTCATCAACTCGAGCCGCCCCCCCGGCAACCGGAGCCGCTGGTAGGCCGGCGCAAGGCGTTGTTCGAGCTCGTCGCTGGTGACGATTTCCTCCGGCAGGACATAGCCGAAGGCCTCGAGCACGACGCGGCTGTAACGCATAAAGGAAGGGGAAAGGGGAAAGGCGGAGGGCAGAGCCATAGCCGCGGGTCAACGACCCGCCGGAGCGGGTGGGGGAAGGCGGAATGCGGAATGCGGAATGCGGAAGGCGGAATGCGGAATGCGGAAGGCTAGCTACACCCGATCAATGATCACTCACCGATCACCTTCGCCCGCCGCCTCAGCGTAGTGGAGCCGGCAGAGCCGGTAAAGGAACCTCGTTCGGACCGCCGGCTTGTGCGGCAATTCTCGCGGCCGCGCCGCGAATCGCTCTTTTGGGCTCATCGCGCCGGCGGCAATCGGCGACAATCTTCGGCTTGGGAGCTGTCGCTTGCTTCGCCTCGCGAAGGAGAGGGCTATGGAACATGCTGGCCCGCGATCGAATCGGCGTGATTTCGCCGCGGCGACGTTCGCCCTGCTGCTGCCGTCGCTGATCACCTGGCTGTATTTCTATCGGGCCGCTGGGGCTTCGCCGGCGGTGCAACTGGCGGTGTTCAACGTCGTGAAGGTGCTGCAGTTCGCGTTTCCGCTCGTGTGGGCGCTGGCCGTGGAGCGCCAGCGGCTCGCGTGGCGACCGCCGCACGGGCGGGGCGTCGCGTTCGGGCTGGCCTTCGGCGCGGCCGTGGGGGCGGCCACGCTAGGGCTGTACTACGGCTTCCTGCAAGATCGCAAGCTGCTGGCCGCGGCGTCCGGCGAGATCAGCGCCAAGGTCCAGGGGTGGGGCCTCCAGTACGTCTGGCAGTACGTCGCCCTGGGCGTGTTTTATTCGTTGCTGCACGCGCTGCTGGAGGAATACTACTGGCGGTGGTTCGTCTTCGGGCGGTTGCGGCGAGGCTTGGCGGCGGACGCCGAGCATTTGGCCGGACGCGGCGCCGCGCCCGGCCGGGCGTCGGAGGCCGGCGTGCGGCTGGGGGCGGCCATCGCCCTGTCGTCGCTGGGCTTCATGGCCCATCACGTGCTGGTCTTGGGCAAGTACTTCGGCTTTGGCAGCCCGGCCACCTGGTTCTTCAGCGGCTGCGTCGCCGCCGGCGGCGCCGTTTGGGCCTGGCTCTACCATCGCACGGGGTCGTTGCTCGGACCATGGCTCAGCCATCTGCTGGTAGATGCGGCGATTTTTTGGGTCGGCTACGATCTGCTCCGCGGCGTCCTGCGATAGGGAATCCTGATTTGGCAGGGCGTCGCCGGCCGCCGGGGGTTTGCCGCAGCGTTGCGGCCTGCTAGCACACAGTGTTGTGCAAGCACTTTTCCGCCTATTCAAGATGATCCGCTCCATTTGCAGCTTGCGTGACAGGTTTGTAAGTTCCGCACTGTCTTGAGTCCACTTGCCCAAGCCGGCAATCGGTCGATCAGCACAAGGAGTCATTCGAGGCCGCAGGATAGGGAAGTCAGTTCGGCGGGCCTTCAGGGGCAGTCTCTGAACAGCCGCCGAATCCACGCCTCGCGTCGGCAGGAGCGTCGCCCCGGTCCATGGAAGGATCGCATCACAGGCGCCCCATCACGGCCGTGGTGGGTACAGCCCTGGTTGCCGCCGCACGCTGCGACGCGTGACTGCAGGGGCTTGCGACTGGACCGGCCTTATCCCCGCGTCTTTATCGACTCCTCGCTCGACGCGCCGTGGCGCCGGTCGGGGGCGCGAGCCGGGACTGGCTCGCAGCGTTGTAGGGAAACCATCGGACGCGCCATGAAGGGCGCAAGAAAGGAGTTCATGTCCATGTCCAAGCCGCTCATCGGGGTGAACACTGACTACCGTGCCGCGAAAGGCGATTCGCCGGAGTTTATTTTCGTCGCCGCCCGCTATTGCGATGCCATCGTCGAGGCCGGTGCGCTGGCCGTGCTGATCCCCCCTTATGACAACGAGCAGGACCTTGAACAGCTCTTGGATCGGTTGGACGGCGTGATGCTGATTGGCGGGGCCGATCTCGACCCCCGCCGCGATGGATGGATGCTCCATCCCACCGTGCGTTTGCAGGACCCGCGGCGGGAATCGTCCGACCGCATGCTCATGCGATTGATCGCTGAACGCCGGATGCCCGTGCTGGGCATCGGCGCCGGCATGCAACTGATCAACGTGTCGCAGGGCGGCAACCTCATGCTGCACATCCCGGAAGACATGCCGCACGCCCTGCCGCATCTCGACCCGCTCGACCCGGACCACCGCCACACGCTCACGCTGACGCCCGGTTCGATCATGGACCGCGTGTACGGCGACGGCGAGCTGCGGGTCAACAGCATGCATCACATGGCCGTCGATGAAGTCGCGCCGGGCTTCCGCGTGACGGCGCGTTGTCCCGACGGCGTCGTCGAGGCCATCGAGAGCGAAATGCTCGACTGGTTCGCCTTCGGCACGCAGTTCCATCCGGAAGCGGCCACGGCCTCGGCCCTCGATATGCGCATCTTCGAGGAGTTCGTTGGCGGCGTGGAGCAGTGCCGCGGCGCGGTCCGGCTGGCGGCGTAGCGTCCGAAAACTGACCGTACTGACTGGCTTCCCGAAGGAGTAGGCGGAAGCCCCGGGGGGAGGAGATTGCCGTCGGCCGCCATCGGTTCTCGAAGGGACTTCAATCGATGGTCGGTCGAGTCCTGTCCCCATGTCGCCTTCCGCAGCGGGAGGCGTCGATTCGTGCCCTCGTTAGCAGGCGCGTGACGAAGGAGTCGTTCATCGCGTCTGCGAATGCATGTTCGGCCCGGCGTGCGGCAAGGAAGGCCCACGCCGGGCCGCGTTTTAGGAAAGCGGAAAGCGGAGCGCCAGCCGCGGGTCAACGACCCGCCGGAGCGGAAGCGGAGCGCCAGCCGCGGGTCGACGACCCGCCGGAGCGGAAGCCGATAGTTCGCAATAACCGCCCGCAATAATGCCCGCCAAGCCCTTCCGGCGCCTAGCGCTGCAGGGCCGCGGGCGGGTTGGCCGCCTGGGGGGCGATCGACTCGGCGTTCACCTTGGTCCAGCCGAAGGGCGTCCGCGGTGCGCTGAACAGGCCCGTGAACCAGGCGCCGAGCTTCGTCTCGTTGACGTTCGTCTTTTCCGGATCGAAGACGTAGACGTGCCACTGCTGCCCGCCCGGCAGGCGAACCTGCAGCGCCCGCGGCTGCATCGTCTTGCGGTCGAGCATCACGTCGACCGAATGGTAGTTGGCCGCGTCGGCCTGCCACTTGGGATACGCTTCGAGCCAAATCTGCGACGGGTCCGACTGCTTCGTGCGGATCCAGTAACGCTGGTCGAGCTTGTCAGCCTGCGCGCCGAAAAGGAACGGCAGCGGACCGTCGACGATGTTCTGCCCCCGCATTTCTTCGGGGATGCGAGAGACGACCAGTTGCTTGTCGCGGTGGTTGTATTCGTAGATGGCCTTGCCGTCGCAGACCCAGTGCTCGCCGACTTCGTCCTTTTGCAGCACGTATTCGCCCGCGGCGGCCGGGCTGGCGTCCTGCGGGTTCTGCTTGGTCCAGCGCCGGATGGCGTCGATCTTGAAGCTCCCTTTGTCGGGCTTGGAGAACGAGAGCGTGCCGGTGCTTTCGATCATGTGCTTGTCGCGCCCCGGGCCGAACACGGCGTCGTACTCCAGCCGCGTGAACTCGGCGTTGAAGTTTTCGATCTGCTGGCTTGTCTGTTCCCACATTTTCAGCGTGGTGTAAACCTGCTGGTGCTCGACTTCGCTCAATTGAAACGGCGGCCCCGGTGGCTGGACCGGCCCGGCGACGGGCGGGCCGGCGACTAGCTGCGCATCCGCCGACGAACGGGGCGCCGGCGGCGCACCGCCCAGCGCAGAGGGCAGACCGCCGGCCGCGTCTTGCGAGGTCGCGGCAACCGCCGGGGGCGCCGCCTGCTGCGCCTCGGTCGACTCGGTCGTCAAGACGACGCAAACTGTGAACAACCAACTGGCGCCGAAAAGCGTACGGTGCGTCATGACGCCCAATTCTCGCGGTAGAGCGGGTAGGTGGCACGGCGCCGCCTCTTGCGGCGCAGCATCGAGGCGCGGAGGATAGCAATGCCCCGCGGTTCAGGCGAGGCCAGCTTCGGCGCCGCCAGGCGGTGCTATCGGCCGACGGGCGCCGTTAATTAACGCAGGTGAGAGGCGCGTGCGGCCGCTTGCGGCTTAGCTTCCGCGTACGGCGCAGGTCATCCGGAACCGGCGAGCCGCACGGCTATTTCACGTGCAGCGGTAGAGCCGCAGCAACGAGGCGCCCATGCTCGACGAACTTCGCTGGCGAACCAGCGTCTCGGCCACCGCGCTCTACGCCGCGGCTTGCCGTGCGGCCGGGCTGACGGCCGCCGACGCCGCGCTGTCGGCCGCGCTCGACAAGGCCAGCCAGCGTCTGGCCGACGAAGTAGCCGCAGCCGGCTGGCCGGTCGTCCGCGCGCTGGAGCTGCTCGTCGCCCTGTCGGCCGAGATCGACAATAACCGCGACCTGGTCGGCCGCGCCGCCGCCCGGATGCCGGCGCCCGCCAGCCACGCGTCGCTGGTGCGGCTGGCCGGCGCCGTCAGCGACCTGGAAGCGGCGTTGGCGCGGCACGACCCGCAGTTGCACGAGTCGCTGCCGCTGCGGATCGGCCCGTTGCGCCAGCAGTGGGAAGCCCGCGGGCCGGGCATGCTGCTGGAGATCGAGCGCCTCACCGAGGCGGCGGCGCTGCCGATTGCCGCGGAAGTCGTGCTCGTGGGGCCCTACGTGGGCGGCCACGGCATCGCCTGCGCGCCGCTGAACCGCGTGACGGCGGAAGGAATGCTCGTCAATCCACTGCCGGAACTCGCCGAGGCGGTGCGGATCGCCTGGCTGCTTGCGCAGCTCAACGGCGACCTGCCGCATTATGCCGAGGCCTTGTCGGCGGAGCGCTCCGCGGAGGTCGTCGCCATGGCCATGTTGCCCGCCGCGCTGGCGGCCGCCGAGGCGGTCGAACTACTGCAGTGCAACGAGTCGGCGCTGGCCCGCAGCCTCTCGGCCTGGCGCCTGTGCGACGAACCAGCGGCCGCGCCGCTGGCGGCGCGGCTGTGGACCTGGTGGAACGCCTGGCTCGACCGGCCGCACAGTTGGCGCGTCGCGCTGGCCGCGCTGGAGCGCCTACTGGCGTAGAACGACAAGAGCGTTCAGGCCCGTACAAGCGTCTTCCGACTCCAACGTGCTCTGCGGAGCCCGAGTTAACGTGCAATCGCCCTGCTTACGTGAGTAACCATTGCCGCGTGCGAACAATCCGCAGCGGGTTGAGCGTATCAACCCCGCTAAGCCGCAAGCGGTGGCATTCAGCCGACGTGAATGGCCAATCTCAAGCTTTAGCGCCTTCACTCGGGCGGCGGGGTTCGTTCGATGTCCACGATGGCGTGGAGGCCGTCTTCCAGGAACGCCAGCGTCACGGTTATCGCGCGGAGCTCGTGCATCAGCCGGGCCGACTCGCTCGTTTCGGCGGGCGCGGCGGCCTGGCGCGGCTCGTGGGCCGAGCCGTGAACGGTGCACGTCACGTCGCCGTCGGGCGATGCCGCGTACTGGCCCCCGTCGGGGCAGAAGTAGTGGACGTCGTACAACCGGGCGGCGTATTGCTGCAACTGGTCCGTGGGTAGGGAGCGGTCGCCATCGCCCACGGCGCGGGCCAGGCTATGGAGCGGGCCGCAGTTCTTGAGGCACGCCTGGCGATTGTTCTCGGCCCAGCCGAGGCGGAAGTCCGGCAGGACTCGCTGCCAGTGTTGCGGGCGGATTCGCACGGCAGCATGCGCACGGGCGCCGTCGCGATTCTCGCTGGCGCGACCGTCGGCCGCATCGCCCGACGATGACAATGCGGCGATGTCGTGCAGCACTTCCGGCTTACTGGCGATGTATAGCCCGTCGCCGATGCGTTGCCAGAAAAATCGCCACTTGACCGGGCCGAAGGCGAGGCCGTAGCTCCGCATCGGCGCTTCGCCGTCGAGCTTGTAGAAGTCGTTCTGCAGCTCGAAAAAGCCGCCGCCAAGGGGCTGGTGCGCGGCTTCATTGGCAACCTCGTCGAGCCGAGCCAGGAAGTCGTCCACGACTTGTCGATCGGCGACCGGAATGGAGACGTACACCGGTGAATTCAGGGCGCCGACGAGCATGCCGAGCCAAAGCACCTCGTCGTCGACGCCTCCGCCGCGGAACGTGCCGACGGCCGACCCGACCACCTGCGACAGATTGAACCCGACCAGCAGCTCGGAGTCGTACGCGTGGAAGGCGATTTGGTTGCCAATGCCCTTGGCGAGGAACTTGCCGAGTTGCAGTCGGTGCGCGACTTCGGCGCTGAAGCCGCGGAACGGCCCGACGCGGGTGCGGGGCGTGCGATCGAAGGGCCGCCAGTTGATCGTTTCTTCGCCGCTCTTGGTGTACAGGGCGGCGAGCGCCGCGTCGCTGATGTTCTCCGCGAGATGGCGGACGCTGCCGTCGCACAAGGCGACGAGAAACGCCTTGCCTGGTTGAATCGCGAGCTTGCGGATAGTTTGTGCGTCGGCGGCGACGTCGTCGGGCTTGGTCCAGATCACCGCGTCGTCGTCCTCGACTTCGAGCAAGGCGATGGTGTTCGTCGTGCCGTCGGTGATTTGTTTCAGCGCTATCCCGGCGCCGGCAGGCGGGAAGGCCGTGTCCTCTCCGACCGGCACGACGAAACGTGTTTTACCCGCCGCCGCGAGCTGCTCGTTGGCGGGCCGGTAGACCGCGGGCATTCGGCCGATCAGCTTGCGGTTGTGCTCGCTATCCCACGGCTCGTCGCGGCGGAACTCTTCGTAGAGCTGCCGGGCGTCGTCATCCAAGTACTGGAGCAGCTCGACGCGCCAACTCAGCAGCGGCTTGCCGTCGGCGTCGGTCGTGGCCGCGGCCGGAAAGCGAGTCGTCGCGACGACGTAGTTGTGCATCGCCAGGGCGATTCGGCGGAGCGAGCTGGCGGCGCCGCTGGCGTCGGCCGCCGCGGCCAAGGCGGCGTCCGCCTCGGCGGGTTCCTCCAGTAACTCCTCCATGCCCGCCATGCCGAGCAGACGCGCCTTGTTGAGCCGCAGCGCGACGCTGAAGATGTTTCGCTTCGGCACGGGCAGCGAATCGAGGGGCTCTGGTGCTCCGCTGACCGCCGCGGCGAGATTCGTGTAGATCGAGTTGTCGATCAACGGCAGCACGATCGTCTCGGCGCGGTATCGCGTCGGCGTCAGGGTGAGCCGGATGGCGATGGGATCGAAAAACGTCCGCCAATACTGGTTGTAGGCGGCGAGGAAGCGGCGATACGCGGCGGCTTCCGCTTCGGTCACGCGCTGCAGCTCAAGTTCGCAGCAGGGGGTGAGGTAGCTCGCATAGCCGTGGTGCGAGCAGACGCCCGTCAGCCCGTCGGCGGCCAGGCTGTAGTCGCCGCCCTGCGGGCAGGCGAATCGACCCTTGCCAAACTCGCCGGGCGCGCAGCCGGCCGACGCCAACTCGGCGAGCGTCGCCGCGGCCTTGCCGTGCTCTGTCCGGTACATCAGCGCCGCGTGGCCGATCATCTTCAGGTGGTTGTAGCACCGCAGGCGCCGGCCCTCGGTGAGCCGCAATTGCGGGCCCACCAGCTTGCGAATGAACGGGTCGGAAAGATACACGAAGCCGTCTTCTTCCTCGGCGCCAAGCGGCATGAGCGTGCGGATGTATTGGAACTCCTCGGTCTCGCCCAGTCGGGCGACGAGCTGGCCGCTCGGCGTTTTGCCTTGGATCGCGTCCAACACGCGGTGCAGCGCCGAGCGCGAGTTCGTGCGAACGTGCAACGCGGGCGTCGGATCGGCCGAAAAAACGAACAATTGCCGATCGGGCGTGGCGACATGCGTTATCTCCACGCCATGGTACGTCTCCGTGCTCCGCACGGCGTCGGGCCGCGCTTGCTGGGCGCTGGCCAGGAACTGCTCCATTTGCAGGCGAAACGGCTGCGCCTGGCGCACGTGGAACAGCAGCGTCACGTCGCTTCCTTCGCGGAGAAACAGATCGCTGCCGGCGACGGCGACGCGCTCCACGAATTTGTCGTAGAACGGCCGCAGCAGCGGCGCGTCTTCGACGGCAAGTTGCCGGCGCAGCCGCTCGTTAACCAATTGCGTTTGGGCGTCGCGCAGCGAGTGGTTCATGACGTGTCGCCCCCACAGATCGGACACGTCCGCGGCTTCGAGCAGTTTGTTGACTGAGCGGAATTCGACGAGGTAGAAGTCGTCGGGCACGCTGCGCGACAGCAGCGAAACGTCCGGCCGACGCCCGGCGAGCATTTCGTGCCACGGGTGGCTCTTGATGAGAGGGCGTTCGATCTCCGACAGCGGCACGGTTGCCGCACTGGCGGCGGCGTCCACGGCGCCGACGGGTCGCGGGCCGACGCGGCGTCCGGCATTGGTTCGCGGCTGCTGCTCGTCTGAAACGTCGCCGAGCATTTCGTCGAGCTGCAGGCTTTCCTGCACGGCCAGCGAGCCGCTGAAGATGCTGAACGCGTCGACGTCCTGCCGGCGGCCTAGGCGGCGATTGACCAGCCCGCGGACGCCTTGAAGCTGAGCGGCGACTTCTTCCTGGAGGCCTTCCCGCTGCGCCAGTTGCAATGCGACGTACTGCACGTAGGCGTCGCGGGGAAAAAGCCGCAAATGGGCGAGGGCCTGGTCCAGCGTCCAGCCGCGGCCGGCGGCCGGCGCGGCGTTCTCAGCAGCCGCGTCCGGAACCGCGGCGTCCTGGGCTTCTGCCCGGCGTAAAGCCATGGGCGTGCACATGGCGGCCACTAAGCAGGCGACCGCGAGACGATGACAATTGTGGAATGACATGGCACGTCCTCCGACGCTGGGATTTCAGGGCCTGGCAAGCCGGCACTCATCTGGCGCGTGTATTCTCGCTCTGGCGAGGGGTCGCTGTCTAACAGTTTCGCCAATCCAGTTGCTTTCCTCACAAGGCGACTCCATCCTAGGACGTGCGGAACGGCAAGATCGATAATCAAACGCCGTTGCCTGCCACCTCTGCCCACTGCCCCCTGCCCCCTGCCCTCACTACCCACAGGAGCCGCCGCCGATGTCCCGCCACGCCACCCGACGCACTGTGCTGAAAGCTGCGGGCCTCTCGGCCGCCGCACTGCCGCTGGCCGCCGCGCTGGCCGACGAAGAGGTCATCCAAGGCTTCGAGAAGGCGCCGACCGACCCCTCGGCTTCGGAAGGGTGGGAGCCGATTAGCGACCGGAAGATTCGCGTGGGGCTCGTGGGCTACGGCGTGTGCAGATTCGGGGCGGCGTTTGGC
>QEVI01000155.1 GCA_003576855.1 Planctomycetota bacterium | reverse complement strand
CGGCTGGGCTCGTGGCCGGTTACGCCGGGCGTTGGATCGATTCGTTGATTTTGCGCCTTGTGGATCTCATGCTTGCCTTCCCGGGCATCTTGCTCACGCTGGCGGTGGTGGCCGTGTTAGGCACCGGCGTGCGCAACATTCAGGTCGCCGTTGGGATCTCACTCATTCCACCGTTCGTGCGACTCGTCCGCGGCTGGCCGGCGTTGCGCCAGCGACTCGCCGGGCAACTGGTTTCCTGTGCCGAGCTGCGCGACATGCTCCGCGAGGCGGGCGCCGCCGATGCCCCCGAGCAAATCGGCGTCACTGGCGAGCGATTGCGGCGCAGCTACCGCCAGGCGTACCACATTCGCCGCCGCTTCACGGTGCTCGACGTCGCCCGGCGGACCGGGCTGCTCGATCCGTCGTTGGAGCGGATCTTCTCCGAGGGCGGCCCATTCGCATGAGCATCTCCGTCGAAGAGCCCGCCGTCGCCGGCGATACAGCGCAGGCCGAACGAGCCGCGTTCCGCTATTGGCAAAAGCGGATCCTGCTGTCCAGCATGATCGGCTACGCGTTCTTCTACTTCGTGCGGAAGAACCTGAGCTTCGCCGTGCCGTACATCATGGAGGAATATGACCTCAGCAAGAAGCAAATCGGCCTGGCGTCGACGATGCACGGCCTGGTCTACGGCGTCGCCCGGTTCGCCAACGGCGTGTGGGCCGACCGCATGAACGCCCGCTGGTTCATGGCGACCGGGCTGGCGGTGTGCGGCGTCACGAACTATTTCTTCGGCCTCAGCAGTGCGCTGGCGGCGTTCGTGGCCTTGTGGGCGGTCAACGGCTGGTTTCAGGGCATGGGGTTTCCCCCCTGCACGCGGTTGATGACCCACTGGTTCCCGCCGTACCGGCTGGCGACGACCATGTCGGTGTGGAACGTCGGCCACTCGCTCGGCGGCGCCAGCGTCGCCGTGTTGTGCGGTTACCTGGCGTCGATCGACTGGCGGTATTGCTTCTTTGTGCCGGCCACGATCGCCGTCGCCGGGTCGGCGTTTCTCGCCGCGGCGCTGCGCGACACGCCCGAATCGCTCGGCCTGCCGCCGGTCGAGGGCACCGGGCACGCCGCCGCGGCCGAGGCGGAGCCGCTGTGGCGCACCCTGCGACAATTGGTGTTCGCCAACCGCTACATCTGGCTGCTGTCGCTGGCGAATTTCTTCGTGTACGTCGTCCGTTACGGCGTCGTCGATTGGGCGCCGACGTTCCTCAAACAGGCCCGCGGGCTGGAACTGGCCAAGGAGGCCGGCTGGACCGTCGGCGCGTTCGAGACGGCCGGCATCCTCGGCATGGTCAGCAGCGGGTGGATCACCGATCGTGTGTTCGGCGGCCGCGGTACGCGAACCTGTTTGGTGTACATGATCGGTTGCAGCGCGGCGCTGTGCGTGTTTTGGCTTTACCCGTCGCGGTCGTTGTACGAAAACGCCGCCGTGCTGAGCATCGCCGGCTTCTTCATTTATGGGCCGCAGTGCCTCATCGGCATCAGCGCGGCGAACCTGGCGACCAAGCGGGCGGCGGCCGCCTCGGCCGGCCTGACCGGCCTGTTCGGCTATGCCAGCACGCTCGTCTCGGGCGTGGGCGTGGGCTGGCTCGCCGACCACAGCGGCTGGGACGCCGCGTTCCTGCTGCTGTTCGTCTCAGGCCTGGTGGGAACCGTCTTGTTCGCCCTCGCCTGGCCCGCCCAGGCGCACGGCTACGAGCCGGCGCGGGCTGCGCAGTAGGCAGTAGGCAGTAGGCAGTAGGCAGAAGGCAATGGGCAGGACTGGAATGGGATCGGGAAATGCACGTGAGATAAGCCGATAACTCACCACGGACCACGGACCACGGACAACTGACAACAAACCGCAATCACCGCTCACCGCTCACCAATCACCCTCACCCCCCGCCCCATGCCCTCCCTATCCTCACGACTGGCTCGGCTCCGCCACATCGTCTTCGACATGGACGGGACGATCTACCTCGGCAGCCGGCTGTTCGAGCCGACGTTGCCCCTGCTGGCCCTGCTGCGGCGGCTGGACGTCGGCTATTCGTTCGTGACCAACAACTGTTCGCGGAGCCGCGCGGAATACATTGACCACCTGCGGCGCCTGGGCATCGCAGCGCCGCCTGATGCGGTGGTCGTTTCCACCCACGCCGCGACCCATTACCTGCGGCGGCATGCGCCCCACGCGCGGCGGCTGTTCACGCTCAACTCGCCAGGCGCCGACGACGACCTCCGGCTGGCTGGCTTCGAAATCGTCCAGGAGTCGCCCGACGCGGTGGTCGTCGGCTGGGATCGTACGCTCACCTACGACCGGCTGTGCCGCACGGCGTGGTTCATCAAACGAGGCTTGCCGTACGTGGCGACCCACCCCGACCGGGTCTGTCCCACCGACGAGGCCACGGTGCTGCCGGACTGCGGCGCCATTTGCGCGCTATTGGAGACGGCGACCGGCCGGCGCCCCGATGCCGTCGCCGGCAAGCCCAGTCCGACGATGCTGCAAGAAGTGTTGGATCGCCACGCCCTGGCCGCCGACGATGTCGCGATGATCGGCGATCGGCTGTATACCGACGTGCGCATGGCTCGCGACGCCGGCGTGCTGGCCGTGCTGACGCTCACCGGCGAGGCCAGCGCCGACGAAGCAATGAGCCTCCCCGCGCCCGAGCGGCCCGAGCTGATCGTCCGCGATCTGCATGACCTGGCGCAGCAGCTTCGCGCGGCTCGACAATAACAGGTGCGGCGGCGCGGGCGACCCGTCGCACGGTTGCCGGCTCGGAAGGCCATCGGCTACGATGGCGCCCAACGCTGCCCTACTCGGTTGAGTAATCGCATGAACCCGCTGGCCGCCGTACTGCGTTTCTTCCACCCGCCCGCGCCCGCCCCGCGGCGACCGGCCGGCGAAGTCGCCGAGCTCTATCCTTCGTTTCGCTGGCAAATGCTGCGGGCCACGTTTCTGGGCTACGCGACCTATTACCTCGTGCGCAACAACTACGCGCCGATCAAGCTCGAGCTCGAAGCGTCGCTCGATTACACCAAGACGATGCTCGGCAACATCGGGGCCGCCACGGCGCTGAGCTACGGCGTCGGCAAGTTCCTCATGGGCGTGCTGTCCGATCGCAGCGACGCCCGCAAGTTCATGGCGACCGGTCTGGCGCTGTCGGCCTTGTGCAACTTCGCGTTTGGCGCCTCGACCGATTATTACACGCATCTTTGGCTGTGGAGCCTCAACGGCTGGCGCAAGGCATGGGCTGGCCGCCGTGCGGGCGGACGATGGGCCACTGGTTCAGCGAGTCGGAGCGCGGGCTGAAGTTCAGCATCTGGAACACGTCCCACAACTTCGGCGGCGCCCTGGCCGGCTATCTGGCCGCCGGCGCCGTCGCCACGTTCGGCGGCTGGCAGTACGCCTTCTACGTGCCCGGCGTGCTGGCGCTCTTCGGCGCCGCGTACATTTACGCTCGCCTCCGCGATACGCCGCAGTCGGTCGGATTGCCGCCGATCGAGGAATACCGCAACGACTACCCGGCGGCCGCCGGCCAGTCGTGCGAGCTCCACGAACGCGACCTGTCGTTTCGCGAGCTGCTCTTCGACAAGGTGCTGCTCAACCCCTGGATCTGGCTGCTGGCGGTCGCCAACTTCTTCGCCTACGTCACCCGCTACAGCATGCTCGACTGGGGACCGACGTACCTTCGCGAAATCAAGGGCGCCACCCTCCAGAGCGGCGGCTTCTCCACCGTCGCCTTGGAACTGGGCGGGATCATCCCCACCATCGGCCTGGGGTGGGTCTCCGACAAGCTCGGCGGCCGCCGCGGCATGGTCGCAGCGCTGTGCATGCTGCCGATCATCGGCGCCTTCACCGTCATCCTCTACACGCCGCCCGGTTATTTGTGGCTCGACATGGCCATGCTGTTCATTATCGGGTTCTTCATCTACCCGGTCATCAACCTCATTACGATCGCCGCGCTCGACATCGCGTCCAAGAAGGCCATCGGCGCCGCGGCAGGCTTCATCGGCCTGATGGGCTACGTCGGCCGCGCTTCGTTGGAAAAAGGCTTCGGCGCCATTCTCGACGCCTATTCACATTCCCACGGCAAAGCCTACGCTTGGGAAGTCGTCCTCTACCTGATCCTGGCAAGCGGCGTCATCTCGGCCCTGCTGCTGGCGTTCACGTGGAACATGCGGCCGCGGGCGTAAACGGAGGCTCGGCATGGCATTGATCCTGGCTCTCGACCAAGGCACCACCTCGTCGCGCGCCATCGTCTTCGACGAATCGGGCAGCGTCGTCGGCCTGGCTCAACGCGAGTTCAAGCAACACTTTCCCCAGCCTGGATGGGTCGAGCACAACCCCGAGGAAATTTGGACGTCGCAGCTCGACGTGGCGGCGGAAGTGCTCGCCCGGCTGAAACTCAAACCGGCCGACATCGCCGCCATCGGCGTCACCAACCAGCGCGAAACTACGCTCCTCTGGGATCGCGCGACTGGCCGGCCGCTCCACAACGCCATCGTCTGGCAGGATCGTCGCACGGCCGCCCGCTGCGACGAGCTTCGCGCCGCCGGCAGCGAGCCGACCGCCGTCCAGAAAACCGGCCTCTTGTTCGATCCGTACTTCAGCGGCACGAAAATCGAGTGGCTGCTCGACAACGTTCCCGGCGCCCGGCAGGCCGCCGCAGCCGGCCGGCTCGCCTGCGGCACGATCGACTCCTGGCTCGCCTACAAGCTCACCGGCGGCGCCCTGCACGTCACCGATGCGTCGAACGCCTCGCGAACGCTGCTGATGAACATCCACGCCGGCGACTGGGACGACGACCTGCTGCGCCTGCTCCGCGTGCCGCGCAGCATCCTGCCTGAAATCCGGTCCTCCAGCGAGGTCTACGGCGAAGTCCACTCGCGGCTGCCGCTGGGGGGAATCAAGCTCGCCGGCCTCATTGGCGACCAGCAAGGCGCCCTGTTCGGCCAAGGATGTTACCGCCCTGGCGACGCGAAGAACACCTACGGCACGGGCTGCTTCATGCTCATGAACACCGGGCCGCAAGCCGTCGCGTCGCAGCATCGGCTGCTCAGCACGGTCGCCTGGCGACTTGGCGGCGCGACCGAATATGCGCTGGAAGGCGCCGTCTTCATCGGCGGCGCCGCCGTGGGATGGCTTCGCGACGGGCTCGGCGTCATCAAAACCTCGTCCGACGTCGAAGCGCTGGCCAACTCCGTGCCCGATAGCGGCGGCGTCTCGTTCGTCCCCGCGTTCACCGGCCTGGGGGCGCCCGATTGGGATCCCTACGCCCGCGGCGCGATCATCGGCATTACCCGCGGCGTCACGGTCGCCCACATCGCGCGGGCGGCGCTCGACGGCGTCGCCCTGCAAGTCGCCGACTTGCTGGAAGGGATGCATCGCGACCTTGGCGCCGAGCTGTCGGAACTGCGCGTCGACGGCGGCGCCAGCGTCAACGACACGCTCCTGCAGATTCAGGCCGACGTGCTGCAGATTCCGGTCGTGCGACCGCGGGTGACGGAAACGACGGCCCTGGGCGCCGCCTACCTGGCCGGGTTGGCCGTCGGCGTCTGGCCCGATCGCGACGCCATCCGCAGCAAGTGGCAGGTCGATCGGCGTTTCGAGCCGCGGATTTCAGCCGACGAAGCTGCCGCCCGCCGGGCCACCTGGCGACGCGCCGTCGATCGCACCAAAGGCTGGGCGCAAAATGCCTAGAAGCGGTTTTAATCCCCCTCCCTCGAAGGGAGGGGCTAGGGGAGGAATTAACATCCTCGAGCGTTCCGCCCCTGACCCCTCTTTGCGTTAGTGTGAAAGACGCATATGCACCCCTACCTCGCTGAGTTCGTCGGCACGTTGCTGTTGGTCTTGCTGGGCAATGGCGTCGTCGCCAACGTCGTCTTGCCGAACACCAAGGGCCACGCCGGCGGCTGGATCGCCATCGTCTTCGGCTGGGCCATGGCCGTCTACGTGGCCGTGTGGTGCGTCGCCCCGTTTAGCGGCGCCCACCTGAACCCGGCCGTGACCATCGGACTGGCCGTCGCTGGCAAGTTCACGCCGACAGCCGCCACGCTGCCAGTCGCGATGGCGGCCTACGTCGCCGCGCAGTTGCTCGGGGCCATCGCCGGCGCGACGCTCGTGTTCCTGTTTTATCGCGATCACTACGCCGTCGGCGATGATCCGAACGCCAAGCTGGCGACATTCGCCACCGCGCCGGCCATCCGCCGTGCGACGAGTAACTTGTTCAGCGAAGCCGTCGGCACGGCGGTGCTCGTCCTGGCCGTGCTGCTGGCTGCCGAGCCTGAAATCAGCGTGGCCGCCGCCTCGACCGGCGCGCTACAGCCGGAAACGATGAAACTCGGTCTCGGCGCCCTCGGCGCGTTGCCGGTCGGGCTCTTGGTCCTGGCGATCGGCCTGTCGCTCGGCGGCGCCACCGGCTATGCCATCAATCCGGCGCGTGATCTGGGACCCCGCATCGCCCACGCGCTGCTTCCCGTGCCGGGGAAACGGGACAGCGACTGGACGTACGCCTGGATACCGGTCGTCGGGCCGATCCTGGGCGCGACGCTGGCCGCCATGATCTGGATGGCGGCCGTCGGAAACGCCGCCGTCGCCGGCTCTTGATCGACGCCGGGCGCTTGCCGCCCCTTCCCACCCAAGCGCCCCTCACACCGCCGCGGCGATGAGCGTAATGTTCTGGCCGCCGAAGCCGAAGCTGTTCGACAGCGCGGCCGTGCACCGGTGCTCGCGGGCCTTGTTCGGCACGTAGTCCAGGTCGCAGTCCGGGTCGGGCGTCTCGTAATTGATCGTCGGCGGTACGATGTGGTCCCGCAGCGTCATCAGGCAAATAATGAGCTCCGTCGCGCCGGCCGCCGCGATGAGATGCCCCGTCATGCTCTTGGTGCTGCTGACCGGTATCTTGTCGGCCTGCGGCCCGAACGCCCGGCGGATGGCCACCGTCTCCACGCGGTCGTTCACGGCCGTGCTGGTGCCGTGGGCGTTGATGTAGTGCACGTCCTCGCCGTTGAGGCCGGCGTCTCGCAGGGCCATCTCGATGCACGCCGCGGCGCCGCGGCCTTCTGGATGCGTATCGGTGATGCGATACGCGTCGGCCGTGGTGCCGTAGCCGGCGATCTCGCCGTAGATCTTCGCGCCGCGGGCCTTCGCCCGCTCGAATTCCTCGAGCACGACCATCGCCGCGCCTTCGCCCAGCACGAACCCGTCGCGGTGCAGGTCGAACGGCCGCGAGGCCCGCTCCGGCTCGTCGTTCCGCTCGCTTAGCGCCGTCAGCAGGTTGAAACCCGTGACGCCGAACGGATGGATCATGCTGTGCGCGCCGCCGGAAAGCATGACGTCCGCCTCGCCGCGGCGGATGATCTCGGTCGCTTCGCCGATCGCCTGGCTGCTGGCGGCGCAAGCCGTTAGGCAATTGACGTTCGGCCCTTGGGCGTTGAACATCCCCGCGAGGTACCCGGCGGGCATGTTCGGCTCCTGCTCCAACTCGGCCACCGGGTCCAGCTCCTTTACGGCCGCTTCCACGAACTTCTTGAGCGAGAAGTCGCCCGACGTCGTCGCGGCCGTCATCATCCGCGCGAAGCGGTAGAAATCCTGCTGCCCTTCGCCGGCGCCCAAGTACACGCCAAACCGCGTCGGCTCGACCCCGTCCATCACGCCCGCATCTCGCACGGCCTGCTTCGCGGCGCCCGCGGCGAAGGTCGTATGTCGGCTCCGCTTGGCCCACACGGCCGCATCTTCCCCTTCGTCGGCGATCGACCAGTTCCGCACCTCGGCCGAGATCTTCGTCGGGAAGTTGGCCGCGTCGAACAGCGTCGTTCGCGCCACGCCGCTCTTGCCGGCCAGGAGGTTCTGCCACAACTGCTCAGGGTTGGTCCCCAAAGGCGTGACGCAACCGATGCCAGTAACGACGACGCGACGACGCATGGACGCTGGTTCCGAATAACGCGGCGGTTGATACTCAGCAGATCGACCGAAGCGGCAATCGCTCCGGCGGCTCGTTGAGCCGCGGCTGAGAATGAAAATCTGATTGTAAGCGCCCCGGACCGTTCTTTCAGCCCCGACTTGGCCGGGTACGGGGGGGCCGCCGCGCACACCCGCCGCCCTTAAGCCGTCGTGGCTTCGCCCTCCGCCCCCAGCGGATAGTCCGATCGCTTCAGCGGCGTGCCGTCCTGCTTGACGCCCACGTCAAACAGCCGCACCAGTTCCAGCCAGTGCCGCAGCACCTCCGGTCGGAACAGCCGTACGCCCATCTGCTTGGCCATTTCCTCGCCCATGCGGGCGAACAGGATCTGCGTCTCGCCGAAGTAGCGGTCGCCGACATGGGCCGTTCCGCTGGTCTGAGCGCTGTCGTTGCGAATCCAGTCGGCTTTGACGCGATAGGTGAGCGTCTCGCCCGGCCGCACCACGCCCGTGAACTTGGCCTTCGAGAGCTTCGCCAGCACCACCAACTCGCCGAAG
This sequence comes from Planctomycetota bacterium, assembly GCA_003576855.1. GTDB lineage: Bacteria > Planctomycetota > Planctomycetia > Pirellulales > Lacipirellulaceae > Lacipirellula. The sequence goes on along the minus strand of QEVI01000155.1, from coordinate 3,308 downwards.
CCGTAATGCTCGCTGATGAGCAGCCCGCCCGCCTGCGCCATGCCTTCGACCACCAGCGAGTTCGGCATGATCGGATAGCCGACCTGGTGATCGTGCAGGTGATCTTCAGCGAGCGACACGCCCTTGACCGCCGTCGCGTGCGATCCGCTGACGAACTCGGTGAATCGATCGATCCAGAACCAGCGCATGGAAACTCCGCAAGGCGCGAGTCATGAGTCACGAGGCGCAAGTCACGTGTCCGGAAATGACGGGCGCAAGCCGCGCGACGCCTCGAGTCCCGCGCCTCGCGCCTCGCAACTAGCGCCTCTTCTCACGCCGCCTTCTGCAGCTTGTACTCCACGAAGTTCACCATGTCCTGCACGGTGAGCTGGTCGCCGAGGTTCGTCACGTTCGGGTTCGCTTCGAACTTGCTGAGGTCCGCAAAGGGCATCCGCTCCTTGAGCTTCGCCAGCCCGGCGGCGTTCACCTTGCCGTCGGAGACGTACTCGGTGTTCTCCAGCACGTCCATGGGAATCAACTCCCCCCGCTCGATCTTGATGTCGAAGGCCTTCTCCAGTCGGAAGACGATGTCGAGAAAATCAATGCTCTCGGCGTCGAGGTCGCCGCGGAGCGTCGCTTCGGGAGTCACTTCGTCGTCTTCGACGCCCAGGGCGTCCACCAAGGCTTCGCGGACCTTGTCAAAGATCTCTTCTTGCGAGGGAATTGCCACTGCTTGCCTCCGATATCGTGTGCCGACCAACCGCACGGGCGCGCCGCATGCGCTCCACTCTCCGCCGGTTCGTCTTCAAATGTGTGACAGGGCTGATGCCTGGATTCAACTGTCCCCGGTTGACGGTGTTAGCGCTACGCGGACAACCTCAGCGCGCGGGCGACCGCCTTACGCATCGACGCCCACCGGCGACGCCCCGCGCGTCAGGATCGTCGCCATCGTCCGCTGCTGGTTGATGATCCGCCGGTCCAGGTCCGCCAGGTCCGGGTCCTGCTCCGCCAGGTTGAAGCACTCCAGCGTCAGCCGACCGCTGACGCATGCCCGGCCGTCGACCTGGCCTTCAAACTTCATCGAAACCTCGCGGCCATCCCGCTTCAATTGCTCGACCTTCATCACCAGCGAATGGCTCGGGCTGACGAAGTCCGTGAACTTCACCGAGCGGGCTTCCTGGAGGACGATCATGCTGTGGGCGAAATCCTCCGTCAGGCGGATCAGCCACGCCGCCGCTTGCGTGGCGGCCTCCAGCATAAATACCCCCGGCAATACAGGAAACTCGGGAAAGTGGTCCGCCAGGTACTCTTCCGAAAGGGATACGTTCTTGATGGCCGTCAGCTCCGCGTCGGGTTCCAGCGAACAAATCCGATCCAGCAGACAGAATCGCATGGGCGCTCACCGCACAGCGGGACGAAAGGCCGAAATCTGGGGAAGCTTGGAAAAACTGCGAATCCGCAATTATATCCGCCCCGAATCGGCCCCACAACGGCACTATTTCCGACTTGTTCGCTGCAGTTTTGGCGGCGCCTGGCGATCCCGGCGGACCGCCTCGCCGAGGCTACCGAGAATCCCCGACCGCGCGTTGCTTCCTGATGCGGCTGACGTCCTCGTCGGCGGCCTTACGTGAAGACCCGCTGACCAGACAGTGGCCGGACCACAAGAAACTCATTAACGGCGCAGTTGCACGGATGTCGCGGCCAATGGATAAGTGAGCTGCGAAAAGACGCAAGAGACGCGAAAAAGGACTTTGTGCACGCGGCGTCCGGCCATCCCTTCTTGCGTCTCTTGTGCCTTTTCGCGGCAAACGAACACTTCGCCTCGGCATCCTGGAGCCCGGCGACGAATGCCGGGCCGGCAATCCAGCGGCCAGCGTCCGCCGCGCCCCGCTGCTTAGGGCCGGTCGAGTTGCGACATCTCCCGCCGCGCCTCTTCGACGAGATCTCGCACTTGCGGCTTGCCGTCGTACAGCGAGATGAGATCGTCCAGCAGCACCCGCGCCGCCAGCCTCTTGCCATCGGCAATCAGGCGGCGGGCCTCTTCGAGTTTGACCCGCACGAGTTCCGCCGCATCCCGCTGCTGGGCCGGGGCCGCCTTGATGCGGGCGATTCCTTCTCGCGCCAGCGCGGCGTACACGCGCACCTCCAGGGGCGCCTCCGGCGGGACCTTGGCAATCGTTTGCTCGTAGCCCCGCCACGCGGTCACCAGGTCGCCGAAGCGCTCCTGCCGCCACGCCTCGGCGTAATGCTTCTGCGCCTCGGAGGTCGGTGTGCGACCGAAGCGTTCAAGATTCTTCACCGCTTCGATGGCGTGATTCATCGCGGCCTTCTCTTCGTACGCCGCCAACTTGTCGGCGAATTGCGTTTCCGGGAAGCGGCGCCGTAGCTCGGCGATGTCTTTCTGCGCGTCGTACCAATCGGCCGCCCGCTCCGACGACATCTTCGCTTGAATCTCCGCGAAGAGCTGCAACTCGTTCTTCGGCCACATCAACCAGGCGCCCGCCGCCACCAGCGCCCCCAGGCACAGCGCCAAGAACCACGTCCGTTCGTAGAACGGGCTTTCTTCGCGGCTGTGCGATTCGGCGAGCTGGCGTCGCCGCAACTGGCTGATTTCCTGACGGTCTCGATCGACTGTCAGCGCGCCTTGCCGACCCGACCAAGCTTGCTGCGCCGCCCCCATCCCTTCGGCCACCTTGCGCTTGGCGTCGACAATCGCGCGCCGCGTCGCATCGGCCGTGGCCAGCCGAATTCCGCGCTTCGTTTCCAGCAGCCGCGCCACCAGCACGTCGAGCCACACGGGGCACTCAAGTACCGTGGCGGAAACGCGCGGCGCCGGCGCCGTGCGGCGGGCCTGAACCAGTTCCGCCGGGGAAGCCGCCTTCCACGGCAACTCGCCGGTAAGACACTCGTACATGATCACGCCGAGACTGAACATATCCGCGGTCGGCATCCCGGCCGACTGCTTGCCGCGGAACGCCTCCGGCGCCAAATAACTGGCCACCGTCATCGGCGAGCGAAGTCCCAGCACTTCATCATGGTCGGCCAGTTGGCAGTCGAATCCCAGCGCCTTCACCCCGCCGCTGGGCAGCAGCATGATCCGCGAAGGGGTCAGCCGCTGATGCACCCAGCCGGCGCCATGAGCGTACTGCAAGGCTTCGCAAATCGCCTCGGCGATGTCGGCCGTCGTCTCCCAGGCCAGCCGGCCGCGTCGATCCAGCACGCACCGCAGCGACTCTCCCTCGACCAGTTCCATCGCCAGGTACGGCTGCCCGTTGTCCATGGCGCCGCCGTAGTAGCGGACGATGTTCGGATGCACCAGCTTTTGCAAC
>QEVI01000154.1 GCA_003576855.1 Planctomycetota bacterium | reverse complement strand
CTCGCTGCCGCTGGCCCTGGTCGTCGTCTGTCTAGCCTGGTCGTCCGCCCGTTCGGACGAGTCCAAGCCGGTCGCGCTCAAGCCGGGCGATAAGGCGCCGAAGTTCGCCGGACAGACCGACGAAGGCAAGCCCTGGAAATCGGAGGATCACGTCGGCGAAAAGATCCTGGTGGTCTACTTCTACCCCAAAGACATGACCAGCGGCTGCACCAAGCAGGCCTGCAGTTACCGCGACCTGAAGGAGGAATTTGCGGACCAGGAAGTCGAAGTTCTCGGCGTCAGCGGCGACACCGTCGAAAGCCACCGCCAGTTCAAGGAAAAGGAAGACCTCAACTTCACGCTGCTGGCCGACCCCGAAGGGAAGATCGCCAAGGCCTTCGGCGTAAAGCTGCTGGCCGCCAGCCCGAACATCGTCACACAGCGGTGGACGTTCGTCATCGACCAGGACGGGGAGATCGCCTACAAGAACGAAAAGGTCGACGCCGCCAAAGACGCCGAGGAGGTGCTCAAGGTCGTCGAGGAGCTTCAAGCGAAAAAAAGCTGAGACTCTAACTTAGCGCCCAGCCCCGACGCAGCGCACCAGCCCCGACCTAGCGCAACAGCCCCGACCTAGCTAGGTCGGGGCTAGTGGGGCTTGCGCGCCGCGGACGCCTTCCTCGCGCCCGCCGCTACGCGCAACTAGCGATTTCCGCACCAAGCGCATGTCGCCCACACGCGTCTAGCGCGCTACTCAGAAATCGTCCGCCGCGCGATACGCCGCCACCAGCTTGGCTTCGCCTTCCTTGCCGCCTTGCGACTTGCCGTGCTCCATGCCGAGCACGCCTTGAAAGCCCTTGGCGTGAATGTGCTTCAGCACGTTGCGATAGTTGATCTCGCCGGTCCCCGGCTCATTGCGGCCCGGATTGTCGCCGATCTGGAAATAGCCGATCTCCCCCCACGCCGTGTCGATGTTCGGAATCAAGTTCCCTTCCTGGATCTGCTGGTGGTAAATGTCGAACAGGATCTTGCACGCCGGGCTGTCGACCGCGCGGCATATCTCGTAGGCCTGCGGGATCTTGTGCAGGAATAGCCCCGGATGGTCGCTCCACCAGTTGAGCGGCTCCAGCACCATCACCAGGTCGTGAGGCTCGAACACCTCGGCGCAGCGCCTCAGCAGGTCGATGCAGTTGGCCGTCTGAAAGCCCCACTCCATGTTGGGGTCGTAGTTGTCCGGCACGACTGTCATCCACTTGGCGCCTACGCGCTTGGCCACGTCCACGCTGTCGCGGATGTTCTGCACGACCCGGTCGCGGGCCGCCTCGTCTTGCTGCACGAAGGCCTTGGCGCGGAAGTCGCCGTGCGCCACGAACACGCCCATCGTCATGCCGAGTTGATTGAGCGTCTTGCCGATCTTCTCCTGCATTTGGGGCGGCTGGCCTTTGAGGCCGTTATCCTCCCAGGCGGTGAACCCCTGGTCGGCGGCGTACTTCAACTGGTCGAGGTAATCCGGGCCCGCCGAGTTCTCGAACATGCCGGGGTGGGGGGCGTACTTTAGCTTGAACTTATCGCCCCCAGCGGCGCCGCCGGCGCCCTCCGCTGCGCCCGTCGTCGCCACGCCGCCCGCCGTCGCGGCCGCGGACCCTGCGGCCACGCCCTGCTTCAGAAAATCGCGTCGTTGCATTCGTGTGTCTCCCTCAAAGAAGGTGAACCATCGGCCCCGAGCAGACCCTGGCGCCCGGCCGGAGCCGATTCTAGCCTGCCAGCGCCCGCCGGGCGATTACCGGCCGCCCTGGGCGCGACGACCGACCGGTCCGCCCGACTTCCGGTCGCGTGCGTCCGGTGCGTCCTGCTTGACGTTGCCCGGCGGGGCCATTACGCTACAAGCGGCGGAGCGGGTGGCCCTCTCCGCTCACGAGTTGTGGCCCAACTCGCCTTTTCACTCGCCTTTCAGGAACCTTTTCAGCGCTTGGTGCGGCGCATGGCGTGACGCACTTCAGGGCGACGGACGACGCCGGCTGAGATCAGTCGCGGCGTTGCGCCGTTGTATTGGCATCTGTGCGGGGTAACCACTTCAAGAGGGGACCATGGCTTCAGCATCCCGTGTCTGGCAGGCAGCGTTCGGTTTATTGCTGGCGGCAGCGCTCCAGGCGTCCGCCTTCGGCGCCAGTTGGTTCGACGATTTCAACGACGGCAGCGTGACCGACGGCACGCCGCTCACCTGGAGTCAAGACCCGCATGGTCTTTTCTCCGGCTCCTACGACGCCTCAAGCGGCGATTATCGCCTCTCGATGCCCACAGGGGCCACCGGCCAGCATGTCACCTGGGTCGACTCGGTCAGTTTCACCGACGTCTACATGCGGACCCAAGGCATCATCCTCCCCAACGAGCTGATTCCAGAACAGAACGCCGGCAACCTGGCGATGCTCGCGCGGCTGGATCCCGTCACCGTCTCCGGTTACATCTTCTATTTCGACCAGAGCGGCGACCTGGGCGTGCAGGTCGTCGTCGGCGGCGTTGCGAACGTCGATGAGAACGTCACGCTCGAATTCACCGCCCTCACCGAGGTGGTCATGGAATTCAGCGTCGTCGGCAATGTGCTGAGCGCCTCGGCTTGGCCCGTCGACGGACAGAAGCCGGCGACGCCTCAACTGGTCTACACCGACGAAACCTCCGCGCTGGCCTCAGGAAAGTCGGGCGTCGGTTACGACGACGACGAACAAGGCACCACGGCGGTGTATCGCTGGGTCGCGGCCCAGGATACGCCATTTATCGACGACGTCGGCGTGGACGGCGATTACGACGGCGATGAGGACGTCGACGGCGCCGACTTCCTCGTGTGGCAAAGCAATCTCGGCTCGACGACGAACCTCGACGCCGACGGCAGCGGCAACGGCGTGGTGGACGCCGCGGACCTGGGCGTCTGGCAGACCAACTTCGGCGCCGGCGCCGGCGGCGGCATTTCCGCCGTCCCCGAACCCGCCGCCGCGACGCTCGCCGTCCTGGCTGGCCTGGCCCTCGCCTGTCGCCGAAAAGGAACGGCGATTGCGGCGCGCCGCTAGTAGTTCGCAATCCCCAGCGAGCCGGTCCGCTTAGGGCCGGCTCGCATGTTACTTTCGTTGACGCGTAAGCGCTTTGCCGAGCCTGTCGCTGCAGATGGAAGGAATCGATGTACGCTGAGTGCTTTTGCGGGCGCCGGTCGGTCGCCGATTTGAAGCGTTCGCCGATAGGACTGGCGCTGAGTGCGCTGGCGGCCGTTTCGGCGCTCTGCGGCTGCAGTAAGAAACCCGACGTACCCACGGGAGACGCCGCCGACCGGATCCGCAAGGTGGCGCTCGCCTACGTGCAATATGCAGGCACGAACCGCGGCGTCGGCCCCGCCGACAAGGCGACTTTGCTGAAGTTCATGGCCAAGCAGAACCAGATCACCGAGGCGGAGGCCGAGGAAGCGTTCGTTTCGCCCCGTGACAATCTGCCTTGGGTGATTCGCTGGAAACAGCGCCCGCTCGAAGCGCCCGTCGGGCCTAATCCTCCGAAGGCGAATGTACTGGTGTATGAGCAGCAAGGGGCCGACGGCACGCGTTACATCGCCGACGGCCAGTTGTCTGTAAAAGAACTGCCGCCTGAACTTTTCCAACATGTGGCGCCTGAGGAAGGCGCCTCCGGCGGGTAACCGCGCATCGTCAAAGGAACTCCCCCATGCGTCGCTCATCATTTCGTCGGCGCGGCTTCACGCTCGTGGAGCTGCTTGTGGTGATCGCCATTATCGGCGTGCTGGTAGCGCTGCTGCTGCCGGCGGTACAGGCTGCCCGCGAAGCGGCGCGGCGTAAGCAATGCGTCAATCACCTGAAGCAAATGGGGCTCGCCTCGCAGATGGTGCTCGACGCGTACAAGACGTTTCCGACAGCCGGTCTCGGTCCCTGGCCGCAGGTGACGCTGACCAGCAATTCGGTGAAGTCCCCGGCGGAACAGGAAATCGGCTGGGGGTTTCAGATATTGCCGTTCATCGAGCAACAGCAAATTCACAACATCCGCGGTCCGATTCCGAACGCACCCTCGGTGGCCCCGCTATTCGTCGAGCGGTTCATCGGCAGCAACGGCGTGACGTACTACTTCTGCCCCAGTCGCCGCGGGCCGACGACGCAAGAACGGCGATTCTTGATGGATTACGCAAGCAGCGTACCGACGGCGCTTAAGCTTGAGCTTAGCACGCCGCCGGTGTTCGATTGGGGCGAGTATTGGTGCAACAACGGCGATCCGCACAACAAGAACATCAACTCGACCGCCAAGTGCACCGCGTTCGGCATCATTACCCGCTCGCCGCGGTACGGCGTTCCGTCGAAACCCGAAGACGTAGTCGACGGCCTGTCGAACACCATGATGTACGGCGAGAAATGGATCCGCACCAGCGCCTACACCACGGGCGAATGGTATGACGACCGCGGCTGGACCGACGGCTACGATCCGGACGTCGTGCGGTCCACCGCCCTGCCGCCGCGGCAGGACGACGAAATCGACGACAACAACGATCCCTATGCGATGGGCGGGGCGCACGCCAGCGGATTTAATGCCGCATTCGGGGATGGCGCGGTCCATTTCATCAGTTGGGACGTTGATCCCATCATCTATAACCGCTGGGGCAACCGCGAGGATGAACGCCCCGCCGAGGCGCCTGGCGGCTGACGGCGCGCCGGCCGGCCGCTAACGGCCCGTTGAAAAACGGTGGGCTTGGCTCGCGACCTCGCTACAAACAGCGCCCGGAAACCGCGATGCACCAAGCGTGCCTGTCCCCTTGTTCTACAGGCTACTACGGTTACATCGATACACTGGGCATCAAACGACGGGCACAGAGCAAGCGGAGCTTGTTTATTCGCTATTCCGAATCGGTCATCGTTGACTTGTCGTTGTCTTCGTAGCGGTACAACCTAGATGCGGAACGCGAACGCAGTTTAACGTCGGCAGTGTGCAAATCTCCGTGCCCTCCGTGGCTCCATGGTTTGACATCCGACTTAGCGCTGTAGTACTACGGAACGCTGGGCGTCAGCTCCTCGCCGGCCCGCGTCACCAGGCGGGCGTATTCGCGGATGTCGATGTCCGCGCTTAAGCCTCGCACGGATCCATCGCCGAATGCGTGAAGCACGACGTCGCCGTGGAAGGCGTACGGCTGGCTGCTGCCGTACGTGCTCAGGATCGGGTGCGGGTAACCGGCGGCGACGATATCCAGCCCGTTGGCGCAGTTCACGGCGCACTGGCCGAACTGCGTGGTCCCGTCGGTCGACAGGCCGAATACCAGGATGTCGGAAGCCGGTCGGCACCATCCGCCGCCGTTGACGCGGGCGATCGACAGGTCGGCCGTCACAACCGCCCCGCGCCGGTAGAGCGCCGGTCGGCCCGCCGACTCGGCCAGCAAGATCGTACTGGACAGCCCGTCGGTCACGTGCTTGAAGCTGACATGGACGTTGTTGTACTCCATGATTCCGGGGCTATCGACGTTGCCCAGGTCGTCGGCGGCGGTCGCGTCGACAAGCTCTAGATCGGCCAGTTGTCGCGCCACCCAAACGGTCGGCGAGTAGTCGGTCGTCGAACCGATTTCGGCGGTCCACGGGGTGAGCTCCGGCAAGCCGTCCAGTCGCGCCGGTTCTTCCGGCGTGGAGGGGCACTGGAGCGTCGGCAGCCGGGTGTTGACCGCCGCGCGGTTGACCGGGTCTCCCCAGTTCTTGGCGAGGTCGAAGGATCGGCGGACGTTGCCGGCCTCCAAGTACTCCAGCAGTTGCGTGATGGCGGCGATCCGCGGCGCGGCGGTCAGGCCCACCGGCCGAGCGCTCACCGGCACTTTCCGTTTGGCGTCGTGATGATTCTGTACGGCCAGCGCGACCTGCTTGAGATTGTTGGCGCACTGGGCCCGCCGCGCGGCTTCCCGAGCGGCCTGCACCGCCGGCAACAAGAGCGCAACGAGCACGCTGACGATGGCGATCGACGTCAGCAGTTCCACCAGCGTAAATGCGCGAGTCTTGCGAGACATGGATTGAAGCTCCTTCATTGCGTTCTTTGTTTATGGGCGACTGCGGCGTATGGCCAGGTAGCGTAGGCGTCTCGCTCCGCCAAATGCAGGTTCCTCTCGCGAAGCGAGAGGGCTACTTCCCGCGGAACGACCGACGGCGGACGGTCACAACTGGATCGTTTTCAGATCGTTTTCGCCGGCGGCGACGGTTATCAGCTTGTCGGAAGTCCGCGGCGAGGCGTACTTTCGCGGCATCACGTTGGGGCCGGCGACCACGTCGCCGCCGCGCTTGACGAGCTTGTGCCATTGGATCGTAAGTACGTACTGGCCCACCGGCGCGCCGTCGCCGCCTTCAAACGTCGTGAACCTGAACGTGCCGTCCTTGTCGATGCTGGCCCGCGGCGTCGGCGCGTCTTCGCTCGGACCGTCCCTGCGATGGAGCGCTACGACGGCGCCCGCAGCGGGCTGGCCCTGGAACGTGACGCGGCCGATGACGGGGAAGACGGCGACTCGCGGCGACGCGGCGTCGCGGCATCCCACTAAGCCGGCCATGAGCGCGGCGCCGCCGACAAGCAGCGACATGCCACGACGGAGCTGGTCCGGCCAACTTGTTGAATCCATGGCAGATTCCTATCGATTAAAGACGCGGATAGCCCGGCCCGTAGCGGTCCGGTTTTTACGAGGCGTCGGCGACGGCCGTGGCAAGCGGGGGCGCCGCTCGTCCTTAGCGGGCTGGTCAAATGACGTAGTCGCCGTTCATGGCGCCGCTAGCGCCGTCCGGCACGAAGATTCGCGCGTTTTTCGGGTAGAGATACACGGTCTCCCCCTCGCGGAGCCCGAGCGCCGCGAACTCCTCGAGCGATACATCCACGAGCACCGGCGCCCCGGACGGCGTTTCCAGCGACACGCGGGCGAGCGAACCCGCCGAATGCGTCCGCGTGACGCGCGCCGCGAAGCTCGGCTTGCCGTTGCGCTGCCGCTCGATTCGCAGCTCGTGCGGGCGCAGGTACGCCGTGGCAGGCCGTTCGGCGTCGTCCCGGTATTGCGGATAATCGACCGTCAGCTCGCCGAGCACGGCTTTGCCGTTGCGGACGCGCCCGCGGAACACGTTCACCTGGCCGAGGAACTCCATCACGAACTCGGTTTTCGCGTGGTGGAACACCTCCTCGGGCGTGCCGACTTGCTCGATTCTCGCGTTGTTCATCACGACGACCCGGTCGGCGACCTCGAGCGCTTCCTCCTGGTCGTGCGTCACCAGCACGCTGGTGATGTGGATTTCTTCGTGCAGCCGCCGGAGCCATGCTCGCAGGCCTTGCCGCACCTTGGCGTCGAGCGCGCCGAACGGCTCGTCGAGCAGCAGCACCCGCGGCTCGACGGCCAGCGCCCGGGCCAGCGCGACGCGCTGCCGCTGGCCTCCGGAAAGCTGCGAGGGATATCGCCGGGCGAACTGGCTGAGCTGCACCAGCGACAACAGCCGCTCGACTCGCTGGCGGATATCGCCGTTGCTGGGCCGCGTCGAACGATGCCGCACGCGCAGTCCGAAGGCGACGTTTTCGAACACCGTCATGTGGCGGAACAGGGCGTAGTGCTGAAACACGAATCCGACGCGGCGCTGGGCCGCCGAGCGTTTGTAAACGTCCTCATCGTGGAAGCGGACGACAGCCGCCGGATGCGCGTCGGCCGTCTCCAGCCCGGCGATAATCCGCAGCAACGTGGTTTTGCCCGATCCCGAAGGGCCCAATAGCGCGACCAGCTCGCCGTCCCGGATCTTCAGGCTGACGTCGTCGAGCGCCTTGAAGCTGCCAAAGGTCTTTGAGACGTGCTCGACTTCGATCCCCATGGCTGGAAGTTCCTGTTCCTTGTTGGCCCGCGGCCTGGGTGAATCGGATGGCCGACGACCGGCGGCACGCGACGGCCGCTGCTGCGATGTCTTTTGCGGCGCCGCCGGCGAACCGGACGGCCGCGGCGGCGACTGATGCAGCGTAAGCATGTTGATGGCTCCTGTGCGGCCGCGCGGTCGTGCCCGGCGGGCTCGTTACGGCTCCGCCGAGTCTTGAAGTTCGCGCTGCATCCGCCACTGGACCGCTGTCTTCACGGCGAGCGTCGCCACGGCCAACATGGCCAGCAGCGAGGCGACGGCGAAGGCGGCGACGAAGTTGTACTCGTTGTAAAGCGACTCGACGTGCAGCGGCATCGTGTGGGTCTTGCCCCGCAGGTGCCCCGACACGACCGAGACGGCCCCGAACTCGCCCATGGCGCGGGCGTTGCAAAGGATCACGCCGTACATCAGCGCCCACTTGATGTTCGGCAAGGTGACTCGCCGGAACGTCTGCCAGCCGCCAGCGCCCAGCGAAGCCGCCGCTTCCTCTTCGTCCGTTCCCTGCTCCTGCATCAGCGGGATCAGTTCCCTGGCGACTAGCGGAAACGTCACGAAGATGGTCGCCAACACGACGCCGGGCGCCGCGAAAATGATCTGTATGTCATGGCTGGCCAGCCATGGCCCGAACCAACCGGTCATGCCGAACAACAAGACGTAAATCAGCCCCGACACCACCGGCGCAACAGCGAACGGCAGGTCGATCAGCGTTATCAGAACGGTCTTGCCGCGAAACTCGAACTTCGCGATGGCCCACGAAGCCGCCAGGCCGAACACCACGTTGGCCGGCACGGCGATGGCCGCCGTGAACAGCGTCAGCCGAATGGCCGACCACGCGTACGGATCGTCGAAGGCGTCGAAGTAGGCCCGCAGGCCCTCGCGAAGGGCTTCGCAAAAGACGGCCCCCAGCGGCACAAGCAGCACCAGCGCCAGAAACGCCCAGGAAACGCCAATGAACAGCCACTCCAGCCATCGTGCATCGGCGGTGGTTCCCTGCAAGCGCGGCGCCGCCGCGTGCCCGGCGGCGATTCCACGATGCGCGCTTGCTGCGGACGGCCCCATGGTCTAGAGCGCCTCCCGGTAGCGGCGGCTTGCCAGTCGTTGAAGCCCGTTGATGACCAGAAGCATGCCGAAGGAGATGAAGAGCATCATCACGGCAATCGCCGTCGCGCCGCCGACGTCGTACTGGTCGAGCTTCGAGACGATCAGCAGCGACGCGATTTCCGTCTTCATCGGCAGATTGCTGGAAACAAAGATCACCGAACCGTACTCGCCGATGGCGCGGGCCAGGGCCAGCGCAAAGCCCGTCATTAGCGCCGGCAGAATGGAAGGAAAAATGACCCGCCGATGGGTCTGCCATCGGCTCGCCCCCAGGCTTGCCGCGGCTTCTTCCGTCTCGCGTTCCAGGTCGGCAATTGCCGGCTGCAGCGTTCGTACGACGAACGGCAGCCCGATCAACGTCAGGGCCAGCATGATGCCGATTGGCGTATAAACGACTTTCACGCCTAGCGGCTCCAGGACTTGGCCAAGCCAACCGTGCGGCGAGTAGACGGCCGCCAGCGCAATGCCCGAAACGGCCGTCGGCATGGCGAACGGCAAGTCGATCAAGGCGTCGAGCAGCCGCCTGCCGGGAAAGCGGAGCCGCACGAGCGTCCATGCGACGACCAAGCCGAACACGGCGTTGATCGTCGCGGCCGCCAGCGACGTGCCGAACGTAAGTCGGTACGAGGCCACCACGCGGGGATGCGTCACCGTCTCCCAAAACTGATCCCAGCCGAGGCCCCCGGCTCGCAGCAGCAGCGCCGATAGCGGCAACAGCACGATCAGGCTGAGGTAAAGCACCGTGTAGCCGAGCGTCAGGCCAAACCCTGGCAACGCCCGGGCGCTCGTCGATGCGGTTCTGCGGAACATCTTTTGAATCCGTCCACGCACGGCTCGCCTATCGGCCCTGCGCCAGCTCGTTTTGAATCACGTCGAACACGCCGCCATCGTCGAAGTGCTGCGCCTGGGCCCGGGGCCAGCCGCCGAACACGTCGTTCACGGTGAACGTCTCGACTTTCGCGAAACGCTTCAGGTCTTCAGGATCCGCGAATCTCGGCTGGTAAGGGCGATAGTAGTGGCGGGCGACGATGCGTTGTCCCTCCGGCGAGTACAGATACCGGACGTACGCCTGCGCCGCGGCGAGCGCCCCATGCGACGCGGCGTTCTTATCGACCACTGCCACCGGCGGCTCGGCGAGGATGCTCACCGACGGAACGACGATTTCCAGCGCGTCGGCCCCCAATTGGGCGATGGCTAGCAGCGCCTCGTTCTCCCAGGCCAACAGCACGTCGCCTTGCCCCCGTTGAACGAACGTGATCGTCGAGTCCCGAGCGCCGCTGCCCAGCACCGGCACGTTCTTGTAAATGCTCTTGACGAACGCCCGGGCCTTGAGCTCGTCATGGCCGAATTTACGAAGCGCGTAGCCCCACGCGGCCAGGTAGTTGTAGCGAGCGCCGCCGGAGGTCTTGGGGTTCGGTGTGATTACTTCGACGCCGTCCCGGGCGAGGTCTTCCCAGTCGTTAATTCCCTTGGGATTGCCGCGGCGTACCAGGAAGACGATCGTCGTCGTGTAGGGGCAGCTATTGTTTTCCAAACGGCTCTGCCAATCCGTCGGCAGCAAATCGGTTCGCCTGGCGATCTGATCGATGTCGTAGCCGATGGCGAGCGTCAGCACGTCCGCTTTCACGCCGTCAATCACGGCGCGGGCTTGCTTGCCAGCGCCGCCGTGCGACTGATCGATGGTCACCGTCTGGCCCGTCTGGCGCTCGTACTGGCGCTTGAACGCGGCATTGAACTCCTCGTACAGCTCGCGCGTGGGATCGTAGGAAACGTTGAGCAACGTGACGTGCCCGCGGCCCTTGCCGGCGGCGGTCGAAGGCGCCGCGGCGCCATCGGCCGGGCCGCAGCCGCTAAGCGCCGCCATCAGCGCCAGCGTGGACGAGAGCAGCCAACTTCGATTAAGCGACATCGCGAACCCCTGCAGGACCGCGGGCGCCAACGCCCGCTCGGGCCATAGTGACGGTCGATCGAAATTCCTCTAGTTGCAGAGCCCATGCCACAGTGTGCCCCGACCTGCAAACTGTTTCTGTATAAGCACTTATGGGTTTTCGTCTTTTTCAAAGTGGCGATCATCCGTTATATTTGATTGACGAAGACCGGCAAATGTAACAGGTACTCAGTATATTTAACGGATCCATGGAGCGCTTTCGGAACATCCTCCTCGCCGTATGGCGCGAAGCCTGCCAGCACATCGAGATGCACGAGTCGCTCGACGGCATCGCCCGGCTTCTGGGAGAGCACATGCCCCTGGCGTCGCTGCGCGTCGAACGGATCGTGCCGGAACACGGGCTGATCGCCACGATCGCCATTGCGCCGCTCGGCGCAGCGACTATGCTAGGCAGCCGCGAGTGCTCGCCGTCGGAAATGAAACGAGTCCTCGCCTGGGCGAAACGCGGCTCAGTGTCGTCAACGCAAACGGTGAAACGCCTCGAACCCCTCGCCGAGCGACTCTACGCCGCCGGTACGGGCGGCGACGTCCGCGTGGCGCCGCTCAGCAGTCGCGGCGGAGCCATCGGGGCGCTCATCGTGTCCGCCCGCCCGGGCGCTAAATTCAGCGCAACTCACGAAAAGATGATTGCAGCGCTACAGGAGCCGCTCGCCGTAGCGCTGGAGAACGATCGGCGACTGCACGAGCTGGCAGCGCTCCGCGAGGCGGCCGAGGCGGATCGCCGCTCGCTGCTGCGGCGATTGGGGCGGCAAGACATCAGCGAACGCATCGTCGGCGAGCAACAAGGCCTTCGCCACGTGATGAAGCGAGTCGATCTGGTGAGCAACTCCGATGCGCCCGTGCTGCTCCTCGGCGAGACGGGAACCGGAAAAGAAGTCGTGGCCCGAGCGATTCACAGCCGCAGCGATCGGCGC
>QEVI01000153.1 GCA_003576855.1 Planctomycetota bacterium | reverse complement strand
ACGTTGACATTGATTCAGTTGGCTGGGGAAGCCGATGACGCGTGCTCTTGCCATTCGACTGCTACCGGAGGCCGCCGTGGCCGTCGTGGTGCGCGGCGGCGCCGAGCCTATTGCCGTGGAAGCGGTGCGATCGGTTCCCCTCGATCCAGACGGGGATGCGGCATCGCGAGGTCGGGCCATCGCCGAGGCGCTACACGATCTGCGGATCAGCCGCTTGCCGGCCGTGCTGGCGATCCCCCGGGCCGATCTCTCGTTGCTGAGCATCGAACTGCCGCCGGCGCCCGAGGACGACCTGGCCGACCTCGTGCACTTGCAGGCGCTGCGCGATTTGCCGCTGGCCGACGATGGCGAAGGGTTCGACTTTTTGCCGCTGGAGGGGGGCGACGATCAGCCGTGGCAAGTCCTCGGCGTCGGACTGTTGACCAGTCAATGGAAGACGATGCGCGAGGTCTGCCAGGCCGCGGAACTGCGATTGGAGCGGATCGTTCCCGAACCGCTGGGCTGGCCGGAGCTCGGCCGGCGAGTGGCGACGGGCAGCGACGACGGGGCCGGGCTGCGGCTTTGCTCGTCGATCATCGAGCGCCAGGCAGTCATCTGGGCGACCGAACGCGACCGGCTGAGGCTCATTCGCGCCGTCTGGCTTCCGGAAGACGAGAACGCGGCGGCTGACGCAGCGGCGCTGGGCCTGGAGCTTCGACGAACGCTGTTGGCGCTTGCGCAATCGCCTTCGCCGCAGGGCGCCGCCGTCAAATGCATTTACATCGGCGTGGATGCGGAGGAGATCGCCGGCGAATTGAGCGCCACGCTTTCCAAGCCGGTTCACGCCGCGCCTCTGGAGCGGCTGGTGGATCTCACGGCCGGCGACCTGGCCGTAGCGCCGGCTGTGGAAGCGGCGCCCCTGGCCGCCCTTGCCGCAGCGCTGGCCGAGCGGCGGCCGGCTCCGATCGATCTGCTGCATCCTCGGCGCCGACCCGCGCCCCCCAGCCGGCGCCGAACTTACGTCCTGGCGGCAACGGCGGCGCTAGCCCTGGCGGCCCTCGGTTTGTGGACCGCGTACCGCGGCGTTCAAGAGCCGCTCGAGGCCGCCGAGTCGGCTCGCGCACAGCAACACGAGCTGTCCTCGCTGCTGGAAAGCCTGGCCGCCGATGAAGCCAAGGCCCAAAGCGTTCGTGAATGGCTTGGGCAGTCAGCTAATCTGCTTGAGGAACTGGACGCGCTGAGCCAACAGCTCCGGCCGGAGCCGCTGAGCAGCGACAAGTTCAGTGCGGAACAGGACATCGTGCTGAAGAAACTGACGTTCGCCAACGGCCGGCTAACGCTCGATGCCGCAGCCAAGTCCGATAGCGCCGTCCCGGTCGTAGAAAGCCGTCTTCGGTCAGCCGGCTATCGCGTCGATCGCGGGCCGGTGCAGACGGGCGTCGAGGGCCCCGCCGGTTATGCGGTCAGCGTTTCCAGCGCCGTCCAACGATCAACGCAGCAGTCGCAGAGAGAGGCATCCCATGACTAGCCGGGAGAAGGCGCTCGGCGCCACCGTAGCGGTGGGCGGCCTGCTGTGGTGTGCGACGCTGGGGCTGTCGCGATATCAAGACGCCCGGGAGCAAAACGTCAACCAGCAAATCGAGGCGGAACGGGCTCTGAGCGAGGCCCGCGCGGCGGTCACTCGCGGCCAAAACGCCCGCCGGCAACTCAACCAATGGAATCGACGCTCGCTGCCGACCGACGCCGCCGTGGCCGAGTCGTTGTACCAGGACTGGCTGCGCGGGCGGGTCACGGAGGTCGGGCTGGAGGTCGTCGAGCTTACCGATAAGACGGCCAGTGCCCGCACACCGAACTTTGGCGCGCTGAGTTTTGAAGTCCGTGCCCGGGGGAGTTTGGGCGATTTCACCAAGTTCTTGTATCAGTTCTACTCCGCGATTCATCTGCATCGCATCTCCGATGCGACGATTTCCGGCGTCGACGTCGGTCAGAAACTGGACATAACCATGACCATCGACGCGTTAATCCTGCCGGGTTGCGAGCGGACCGACCGCCTCGCGGCGGACGAACCGCAGCCGATGCCCGCGGAACTGGACGAATACCGCAGCCGTATCGTCGATCGAAATCTGTTTGCCGTGCATACGCCCCAAGCTGGTGGCGAAGGGAGCGCCGATACGGCCGCGGCCGCGGCGAAGATCACAGGCATGACCTATGGCCTGGGCGGCTGGGTCATGACAGTCCATGTCGCTGAAGGCGACGACGTGCGGGTATTCCAACAGGGCGACGCCGTCGAGTTCGGAGCGTTCAAAGGGACTGTCATCGAGATCGACGGACGACGCGCCATCGTCGAGACGGACAAAGGCCGGTTTGAGATCCGCTTAGGACAAAGCTTCGGCGAGGCCACGGCCTTGCAAGCGCCGGCTGCGTAAAATCCGGGTCGTCCGTCCCCGGGGCGCCATCATTCAGGGCGTGCACTCTGCACCCGCTGCGGCCGCCGGGAAACACCCTCGTCGCTGTGCATGCGTTGCATGCATGTGGACAGCACGGCGCCTTCGCCCTGGTTTAGCTGGCGAAGCGGGCAAGATTTGCCGATTATTCCGATTGTATGGCGCGGGGCGTCCGTGCGCCCTCGTTGCGGCAGCGGCCACAGTGCAATAGGCGGTCCTGGCGATATGTCGCTCATTTCGAAAGGTTTAGGTCGCCAGCTTCTCACCTTGGCGGGCCTCGCGCTACTGGCCCTCGGGATCAGCGCCTTGGCGCCTCCGCCGCCGGCGCCAGCGACGGACGAGCACGCCGCGCCGGCCGCGTTTTGGTCCATCTCCGAAACGACGCCGGCCGTCGTGCTGGCATCGGCCCCGCCGACCGAAGGATCACCAGCGCCGACAGCGGCCGAGGCGCTGGACCTTCAAGGCGAGATCCCGTCGGCGCCGACACCGCCTCCTACGTCTCCGCCGCCGGAGCCAGCCCAGCCTGCCGGCGATGCCAAAATACCGCAGCCCGAAAGCCTGCCCGCGGCAGAGGAGCGGATGCAGCTTCGCGAACTTACCGCGGCTGAACTGCACCAGCGGCTTGAAACGGCCCTCGGCGCGCGGCTGCCGCTCATGGCCGACGACGGCGACCAGTGGCTCCGGTTTTCAGTCGACGGCAGCGACGGCGCGCCAGTGCTGGTGGCAGCACATCGAGAGACGGGCGAAGTGAGGCTCGTTGCTCGTCCGGACCAGTTGAAGGCGTGGCGGCAGATCATCGGCGCGATGGATGTTCCCGCGGCAGGCGACCGCACGACGCATCTGTTCACCGCGCCGAAGGCCGTCGCGCCGCACATCAAGCAGGCGGTGGGAGCCCTTGTCGCCCAGGCGCCGGCGCAAGCGGCTGAAGGCGCGGACCAGCGGCCGGCGCCGGCGGACGCTGCGGCCGAAGACGCCGAAGCGCTGCTCGGGCCGGTGCAAATCGAGACCATCGAAGGAACCGACTTCTTCGTCATTCGCGGCGATCCGCGCGATGTGCGGCGCGTGTTGGAAATTGTTCGTCAACTGGAAGCCATGAACCGCGTCAGCGAGCCGCGGGTAGTGGTTCACGAGCTGCAACATGTCAACTCGCTGTCCATCGCTCAACTCCTGGAAACGATGTTCGGTCCCGCGGACGAAAACACCTTCAGCTTGGCGCCATTCTACGGGCCGTTGCTGCCGCTGCCGCTGGGCCGGCCGAACGCGGTGCTGCTCATTGGCGGCCCGACGACGGTCGAAAAGGCTCAGGACCTGCTGCGCCAACTCGACGTCGCCGGCGAAGCGATGACGCAGTTCGAGGTGTTTCGGCTGAAGAACGCGGCGGCGGAACAGGTGCGAACAGTCGTGGAGCGGATGTTCGCGATCGAGCAGCGGAACGACGCCACCCCGTCGGCGCCGTTGTCTCCCCGCGCGCTGGTGGTCGCCGAACCGCGGACCAATTCGCTTATCGTGCGGGCAGGCCCGCGCGACCTTGCGGAAGTGCGGGCCCTGGTGACGGAACTGGATCGACCCGGCGGCGACGCGGTGAATGAAATCCGCGTGTTCCGGCTGCGAAACACGCTGGCGTCGGAGCTGGCCCCTGTGTTGCAGCGGGCCCTCCGCGGAGCCGGCACAGGCGACAACGCTACCCGCGACGCGGCCGGCGCGGCGTCGCTGCTGCGGCTGGTCACGGTCGATCCGCAGGGAAAGCAGATTCTCGAATCGGGCGTGCTGGCCGGCGCGACGATTAACGCCGACACGCGGGCCAATTCGCTGATCGTTTCGGCGCCGCCGGAGAGCATGCCGCTGATGGCGGCCCTCATCGAGCTGCTCGACGTGCCGCCAGACGCCGTGGCGGAGCTCAAGGTGTTTACGATTCAAAACGGCGACGCCGTGGCCTTGGCCGAGATGCTCCGCGGGCTGTTCGGCGCGCCGGAGCAGGCCGGCGCCGGAGCAGCCGCCGGGGCTCAGAGCGCAGGCAACCGGCTCTTTCAATTGCGGTTTTCCGTCGACGAACGGACCAACAGCATCATTGCCGCCGGCAGTTCGGATGAGCTGCTGGTCGTCGAGGCGGTGCTGTTGCGGCTGGATGCCAGCGATAGCCGGCAGCGCATCAACCGCGTTTACAAGCTAAAGAACGCCGACGCCGAGCAAGTGGCGCTGGCCCTGCAGGAGTGGCTCCAACAGAAACGCGAAGTCGAAGCGACCGCCCCGGGCGTCGTCAGTCCATTCCAGCAGATTGAACGCGAAGTGGTGATTGTCGCCGAGATTAACAGCAACAGCCTTATCGTGTCGGCGACGCCCACGTACTACGAGGAGCTATCGGAGATTATTCGCCAGGTCGATGAAGAAGCGCCGATCGTGATGATCCAAGTGCTTATCGGCGAAGTGCGCT
Organism: Planctomycetota bacterium; assembly: GCA_003576855.1. GTDB lineage: Bacteria > Planctomycetota > Planctomycetia > Pirellulales > Lacipirellulaceae > Lacipirellula. Next base: position 6,973 of record QEVI01000153.1, on the reverse strand, counting down.
TGGGCGACATCGACGAATTCGGCGTCGAGCTGGGGCTGCAGGATTCGCTGCTATTCGATCGCAGTCTGCTGGAGAACATCCAGAACATCACGACGACCACGCAAACCCAGTCCGCCGGCGGCGCCGTGACCAATGTCACGCAGCAGCAGGTGCAAGCCGCGACGCTGACGCCGGGCTTCAACTTCGGCGACGCCAATCAGCCGCTGGGAAACGCCGGCAGCGACCGCTCGCTGGCCACGGCTAGCAAAGCCGCCGCTCAGGGCATCGCCAGCTTCGGCGTCGGCCGCGTGAGCCAAGCCGCCGGTTTTGGCGGACTGGTGCTTTCCGCCTCCAGCGACAGCGTCAGCATGCTCCTGCGGGCGCTGCAGCAGTCGCAGCGGCTGGAAGTGCTCAGTCGGCCGCAGATCATCGCCCTCGATAATCAAACAGGCCGGGCGTTCGTCGGGCAGATCGTCCCCTACATTACCGAGAGCTTCGTCGACAACTTCGGCCAGCGAATCAACACGGTCGACTTCAGGGACGTCGGGCTCGAACTGCTGGTGCGGCCGCGGATCAGCCCCGAAGACCTGGTCGTCATGGAGGTGTTTGCGCAGAAGAGCGAGCTCGGGCCGGTGGCCAGCGGCGTGCCAATCTCCATTGCTCCCAACGGACAGGCAATCAACGCCCCGATCATCGACACGATTTCCGCGGAAACCACCGTCAGCGCCGTCAGCGGTCAGACGGTGGTCCTCAGCGGCCTGTTGCTCAAGCGCGACCGTGAATTGCATCGTCGCGTGCCGCTGTTGGCCGACATCCCGCTGCTAGGCGAGCTGTTCAAGTACGATTCGAAGCAAGTCGAACGCTCGGAGCTGTTGATCGTGCTGACCCCGCACGTGATTCGCAGCCGAGCGCAGTCGGAACTGCTCAAGCAAACCGAGTCGTCGCGCATGAGCTGGTGCCTGTCGGACGTGGTCGACATGCAGGGGCCCGCCGGGCTGAGGAGTCGCAACGATACGCTCGGCGCCGCCGAGGCTGAAACGGTCTATCCGACCGACATACCCAACGAGAACGGCCTGTTTGAGCCCACGGGCGAGCATATCGGGGCGCCGGTGTTGTCGCCGCCGCCGGTTCCGACTCCCAGCGGCGATCCGCCGCCGGCCGCGCTCCCCGCGCCCGCCAAGTAACAGCGCGGGCCTCGGCAAGCCAGTGCATCGAGATTGGGACCTGGGAAATGCTCATCACACGCGCTGCTCATCGTCCATGGCCGGCGGGCAACCTGCCGGCCGCGATTTGCCTGATCGCTGCAATTGCCTGCCTGGGCTGTGCAACGAGCGGTGAAAAGTGGAAGTTCGCCCGCTGGGATGTGCGCAAGGCCGTAGGCTGGCAACAGGAGCCGGAGAAGCCCCAGCCGCAGGTTCCGGTACGCATGGTGGCGACGTGGGCCGACACCACGCTGACCAAAGGCGGCGCCAAACCGGTTCGCGGATTTGGCGGGCGACTGTTGTTCTTCGGCCGCGACTCGGAAGACCCGGTCCGCGTGGAAGGCGACCTGGTGGTGTACGCTTTCGACGAAACCTCGCGACCGCCTCATGAAACCCAGCCGACGCGTAAATACATCTTTCCCATGGAGGAGTTTGTACGGCACGAGAGCGAGTCGAAACTGGGGCCGTCGTATAGCTTTTGGCTGCCGTGGGATGAGGTCGGCGGACCGCAACGAAAGATCAGCCTCATCGCGCGTTTTCAGCCGAAGCAGGGGGCGATCGTCCTCAGCGAGCAAACGCGGCATCTGCTTCCTGGTCCTACGGAGCCGCCGCGAGATGGGCCGCTCATCGCGGCCGGCGAGCGTTCCGCACTGGTCGAGTCGATACGAACGGCGTCGCACGCCGCCCCGTTCGATCCCGCTGCGACGGCCGGCGGCGAACTGCCGCACGTAGCCGCTACTGGCGAGAAGAAGCAAATGCTTACGGCGACGATCGCATTGCCATCGCGGCTGAAGGCCAGCGTCGTGCAGCCGTCGCCTTCGGAAGACCGGCAAGACGATCGATCGCTGCCGCTGTCGCAGATTGCCGCCATGCGATCAGGAAGAGCCGATGGCGAAGCCCCGACCGAACGGCCCATCGCGCCGAGCGAATCCGCCGGCGGCGCCGCGGTCGAGGTCGCATCGCCCGGCGCGGCGCCGACCGCACGTCGGGCGGCTACGGCGGTCCGGGGGGCGTCTGGATCGTTAAGAGATTCTCTACTCGAGACACTCCCGGCTCAAGCGCGACAAGCTGGCCGATCAGCGCGCGGTCGTGTTCAGTAGCAACGGCGCCGCGAAGGATGACGGTGCGGCCGTCGACAAGGGCCTGTGGCGAAACGACGCCCGCCGTTTGCATGATGTCCGCTAGCCGCGTACGGGCGTTGGCGGCGGCTCGCTGGGCGAGCGGCGGCGGCACGTCGAACGCGGGGCGCAGTTGCACGCGGACCGGCGGCGGCGGTACGTTCTGCGCCCGCCAGCGGCGACGCGCGTCGCGCATGTCGTTGAGATTCTCGACCATCTGGTCGAACGTCTGCCCCGTGCCGCGCCGCCCGGCGTTTTGAAAGCCTTCGCGTACGTCCTGGGCGTCGCGGCCGACGAACCCGTCCTGTTGGAAGCGTTCGGCGCCGGTCTGCGCGAGATTGGCGTTGAGCGGGCCCTGGCCGCCGTCAAGCTGACTGCCCATGGGGCCGGCGGCCAGGCCGGCGCCTTGGCCGAAGCCGCCGCGACCGCGTCCGCTTTGGGATCCGCGCTGCCCGGCGGAGGAGGAAAAGGGGAGCCGGTTTTGCGAGCCGCCGGAATAGCTCTGCCCGTACGCGCCTCCGCTACGGGGCGCCGATGCCGCGGAACGGCCGCTTTGCGCATAAAGATCGCTTGTTGTCGCCCACGCTAGCGACGTCGCCAAGATCGGCGCCGCTCTGAGCAGGTCGCGTCCAAGTCGCATACGTCTTTACCGTTCGGAAGGGGGCGGAGCCGACTCAAGTATACCATTTTTTAGGGCGTGGAAAAAACTGGTTGCTTGCCCGCCGGTTTCTGGGCGGGTAACGTGACCTCTTGCAGGACGGCCATACAACAGGGAGTGGCCGCGCCGCGACGGCCGCGGCGGCAAGCGTTGCATGTGAGTACGAATATGGAGTTCCAAACCACCAATTCCGCAGGAGTGCGAGCCCGGTGGGTTTCGCACGGCGCTTCGCTAGCCGAGCTGCACGTTCCAGATCGGCACGGCGAACTGGCCGACGTCGTGCTTGGATTCGACGACGAAGCCGCTTACCGCTCCGAGGACAACCAGCACTTTGGCGCGACGACTGGGCGCTTCGCGAATCGCATCGCGGGGGGCCGGTTCGTGCTCGACGGCCGCCAATACCAGCTTGCCTGCAACAACGGCCCGAACCACCTGCATGGCGGGCCCGTGCGCGGGTTCGGCCATGTCGACTGGCACGGCGAAGCGTTCGACGGGCCCGAGGGCGCCGGCGTACGATTCCACTACGTCAGCCCGGACGGGGAAGAAGGCTATCCCGGCAACCTCGACGTTAGCGTTACCTACACGCTCACTGCGCCGAGCACCCTGCGGATTGATTACGTCGCTCAGACCGATAAGCCGACGATTGTCAATCTTACGAACCATAGCTACTTCAACTTGGCGGGGCAGGGCGCCCCGACGGTGCTTGCCCATCGGCTCTGGATCGCTGCGGACCGGTACACGCCCAAGGACGAGCACGATATACCTGTGGGCGAGATCGCCTCGGTGAAGGGGACGCCGCTCGACTTCCGCTCGCCGCGGATCATCGGCGAGCGGATCGCCGAACTAGGCGATGCCCAACAGAAGGACGGTTACGACCACAACTTCGTGCTCAACGGCCCCCAAGGAGCGCTGCGGCTCGCCGCGGAGTTGTATCACGAGCCCACCGGCCGCATGCTCCGCGTTCACACCGATCAACCGGGCATGCAGTTTTATGTGGGCAACATGCTACGCGGCCAGCGGGGCAAGGGGGCCGCCGTTTATCCGCGTCGCTCGGCCCTCTGCCTGGAGACGCAGGGATTCCCCGACGCGCCCAATAAGCCGCAGTTTCCGTCGGCCGTATTGCGGCCCGGGCAGACTTACCGCCACACGTGCGTCTACGAGTTCGTCGTCGATTAGGCGTCGTGAGCGGCCGCGATTGGCCGACGCACGGCCGGCTTCATGACGCTCTTCGACCCGCTTGTCGCGCAGTTTCCAGTCGAGGAGCGTCGCGCACGGGACGATTGGCGGCGGCAAACCTCCTCATCAGCCTTCAAACCTGATTTCGAGGATTTCAAACCGGTTGACGCCCGCGGGGACCTGCACCTCGGCTTTTTCGCCAACCTTCTTGCCGAGCAGCCCCTGGGCGAGCGGGCTGGTGACGAGGATCTTACCCAAGTCGTAGTCTTCTTCGCCGGCGCCGACGAGCGTGAACTCCTCGGTATCGCCGAAGTCGAGGTCCTTCACCTTGACCGTCGCCCCGAACACGACCTGGTCTTTGGGCATCGTCGCCGGGTCGACGAGCTGGGCGCTGGCGAGCTTGCTTTTCAGCAGGTTGATCTTCGCTTGGAGCAGGCCTTGGCTTTCCCGGGCGCCATGGTACTCGGCGTTCTCTTTGAGATCGCCTTCAGCGCGCGCCGATGCGATGCGCTTCTCGATCTCCGGCATCTTCACGTTCTCCAGCTCGTCAAGCTCCGCCTTGATCTTGTCATAGCCGGCGCGGGTCATCGGGATGCGTTCGGACATGGCTCGCGTCTGTAGCGGGTTTTCTTGAAACGGTGCGATTCGCAACGGGCGGCCTCGCGTTGCGGGCCGCGCCGCCAGTCGTTGACGCCCAAAACCAAGTGGACGGCAAAAAAATCGGGTCTTCCTTACGGAAGACCCTCGTGACAACTCCTCGATTGTGAATCGGCGGGCGTGGCGTGTAAAGGGTCCCGCCTTCGACGCCGGCCACGGCGAGCCGCCGCCCCGGGGCGGCATTGACCTAACGCTCGCCTTTGTACAACAGCCGCCCGCACGCCGTGCAGAACCCCGGCTTGCCGAGCAGCAGATGATTCTGCATGTTGAGCGTCACTTGCTGGCCGCAGCCTTCGCAGACACCGCTTTCCATGCGGGCCATGCCTTCGGCGCCCTTGGCCCGGATGACGCGGCGGTAGTCGTCGCGGAATTCGGCAGGCAGGCGTTTCTCGGCTTCGACCAGCTCCGCCTCCAGGCGTGCAATGTCCCCGGCAATGCGCTGTCCTTCTTCGGCCACCGCGTCGCGGAACTTCGCCAGATCGCCCTTGGCAGCTTCGACGCGGCTTTTGACTTCCCCGACGCTTGCCTCGAGCTGATCGATCTTCTCCATCACCTCCAGGATCTCGTCGGCCAAGACGCTGCCGGCCATCTCCGCGGCGGCGATCTGCTCGGTCATCGTCTGGTACTCTTTATTGCTATTGCAGCTATTGAGCTTGACCCGCCAGTCGGCGATTCGCTGTTCGTTGGCCTTCAAATCAAGCTGCTTGCGGTCGCTGGCGAGTTTCGCCTGCTTTACCGCTTCGAGCGTAGCGGTCGATTCCGCCCGCAGTTTCGCCACGTTGGCCTCGCGGGCCCTCACCTGCCGGGGACCTCGCTCCTGGCGGTCGCGAAGGTCCGCCAACTGGCGGTGTATGCGGTGGAGCAATTCGAGCAGTTCGGCGTTTTGCGCCATGGTTCGCGCCTCGCGGGTATCCGGGGTCGTCCATTGTACCCGCTCTCGACCAGCGCGACACCCGGCGCGCGAAAACAGCGGCGGCGCGTGGCAAGTGCTGCGCCGCCGCTGGCAGTTTTGCACTGCGCGATTGCCGCATTCAAGTCGCGAGGGCCGATCGGTCGCACAGCCGGCTGCCCAGTTAGCGGCGGTCCACCGGCGAGCGAGCGTCCCTTCGGCCCGTGCGGCCGGCCGGCGACTGGCCGGCGCTGCGGAGGCAACTTACGCCGCCATGCGCACTTCCGCGGGCGGCTGGTCCCAGATTTCCTCCGCCGCGACGACGGGGCTGTCGGCGACGTACTCCGCCAGTTCGGCGCTCCGCACCGGATGTTGCAGCTTCGCCACCGCCTTCGCTTCGATCTGGCGGACCCGTTCGCGCGTCACTTTGAAGATCCGTCCCACCTCTTCGAGCGTGTAGCAATACCCGTCGGTTAAGCCATACCGCAACTTGATGATTTCGCGCTCGCGGAAGGTCAACGTTTTGAGCAACTCGTCGATCTTTTTCGCTCGTTTATCCGGCGCTGAATCGGCGAGGAATCGTTCCACTTCAACGGGCGTTGGAAGCGTGCCGGTCAGGTCGAGTTTGGCCCGGCGCAAAAATTCAGCGTCGGTACATAGGTCCGAGGGTAGGACACCCAACTTGCGGAGCTTTTCGATCACGAGTTCATCGATGCGGGTGGGAGTTGCAACCTGGGGATAGTTCTCACCCGCAAGGTCCGACACGGGGCGAAGGACCGGGATCGGCGTTACGCCGTTGTCGTAGAACACGACCACGTGTGTATCGCCAGGATCGCCCGCGGTAACTAACCCGCTGTCCGTCACCGTAGCGTTCTGCTCGTTGTTGGTCTGAAAACGACAAAGGGGAGTAACGTCTTCTTTCGTACCGTCTTTCCACACCGCCACCACTTGGAGTTGAACTGTTTCGCCATCCTTTGAGAAAACAATCTCCGATGGAGAAATCTCGAGTCGGACCAAGGGCGTGATCTGTTCTTGATCGAACTTGGCGCCAGACTCAATCCACCGACGGAACAAGTGATACTCCCAGCCATCCTTCACATAGCGCAGGCCGCCTTCATGGAGATCGGCATTGGTGGGTTTATTGAGCAATAAGCTATTCGCGGGGGCATCCCGATCGACCCGCACCGCGCCTTCATCCCCGATTTCTTCGGTCAGGGCCTTATGATCGGCCTCGAAATCGTAGCCAAACAAGGACAGCCGAAAGCCTCCCTTGCCTTGGAAGGATCCGTGGCAG
>QEVI01000152.1 GCA_003576855.1 Planctomycetota bacterium | reverse complement strand
GTAAAGCGTCTACGAGTTCTCGACATCGGAATGATCCTCCGGTTAGGTTGTAACTAACCTAACCAGCCCGACATTCCAATTTCAACAGAGGCAGGACAGTCGGAGACCGAATATGCCTGACTATATGGCAATTCGGGGGCGAGTATCGTTGGCACGCCATCGACCCAGCGAACGGCACGCGGCGAGAACCCGTTGCGTTCGGCGAATCCGACAATGACGCGCCCGTCCGCTGAGACATCCTGCGCGGTGCTTCCGGCCGGCAAACCTCCTAGTAAGGGCGCCGCCAAGGCGACCATTCCTTCCGGTTCCGTCCACCGAAACGCAGATTCCCGACCACTCGCCAGGCTACGGCCCACAATCGTTGCGCCGTCCGCCGAGACTCCATTGGCAATGCTATACTCCGCTCCGCCGGGCAAGTCGCCGAGGTACATCATGCCGCTGCCTTCGGTCCAACGATACGCACCGAATCCGGTTGCGGTACCGCTGATTCCTACGATGACGCTGCCATCGGCGGATACAGAGAGCGCTTGGCCGGCGCCATAGGTCGTTTGTTCGACCAAATGACCTAGGCCTCGGAAGCTTGGTTCCCTGGCGGCGGACGACATGGGACTTGCGCCAATTGCGGCCACAAATATGAACGTCGAAACGACGTATTTGCTCATGCGACGGATCCTCGTGTTGGAAAGCCTCGAACGGACGAACGCGGGAACCACAACAGCATATCCGAAGGCGATTTGGAATTGCAAAGAGGTGGGGCAGGCGGAGGAGCTTGTGACGGACTTGGCGGACGATCGTGTCCCTGCTCGATCGCGCCCAACGACAATTCCTTTGGAAGCACGAGAGGACGGGAATATTTGTTCTGTGTGATCGCGCGGCTGCTATACTCGCCTATACCGGGCGAATTGCACGCGGTGGATTAGCGTGGCTTGGTTGCCGGCGCGGTCGATGTAGGCGGATATAGCGGCTAGGGCGGCCAGGGTGTGTTCGTAGTGGAGTTGGGGGTCGCAATCGAGCTTTACCTCGACTTCGGCGCGGAGATTGGCCGGGCCCTCGATGCCGGCGACTTGGGCGACTTGGCGGTGGAGAGCGTCGACGTTGGGTCCGAGCGAGCGGCCGTTGACGCGGATGTCGGCGAGCGCGCCGGTAGTGTCGGCGGCAAGATGGACGTGGAGCGGTTCGACCAGCGGCGGCACGGGCGATGGCGACGCGGCCGCGGCGGGCATCGCGATGTCGAAGTCGCCCTCGGGCACGACGAAGCGAAACGTGAGGATGAAGAACGCGAGCAACTGGAACACGACGTCGATCATCGGCGTCAGGGCCGAATCGCGGCGGGATGGCTCGGACGGTTGGGCGAGGCGGAATTGCATGGGGTGGCTCCGGCGACGGTTCGCGGGGATGTCGGTTCTTTGGGCGCTACTGCGACCGTTCTGCGGTGGCGAGGGTCTTGCGGCGGTTCGCCATCACTCGAAGCGCGATGGCTGCGTTGGTCCTTGCGAGATGACCGACACGATGTCTGTAGCCACTGGTTCGTCGGGAGCGGGCGGCGATATTGCGTTGGCCGCGGGCTGAGGGAGTGCCGGGACGTTCGACAAGCGGGCAGCGGCGTCCCAGGGCGGTTTTTTTGGGGGCCGCAAAGGATTTTGGCTCGCGGCGACAATAGGCAGGTGTTCGCCGACGACGACAACCGAAACTCGCTAGCCGCACGATGTCCCCACCGGACCGTCTTTCTCGCGAGCAGTTGCTGTACAGCGCGGCGCTGGCGGGGGACCATCGGGCGTGGCAGGCGCTTTACGATGGGGCTTTCGACACCGTGTATCGCTACGTGCAGTGGCGGCTGGCCGGCGGATTTGCTGACGGGCGGCGGGCGGCGGTGGAAGAGGTCGTGCAGGAGACGTGGCTGACGGCGGTGCGGCTGTTCGACCGGTTCGAGCCGCGGCGAGGGACGTTCGCCCAATGGCTGCGGGGGATTGCGTCGAACGCGCTGCGAAACTACTTGCGGCGGGACGGATTGCGGCGGCGGACGTTTCAACCGTTCGACGAGGGGCAGCACGGCGACGCCGGGGCGAACGGGCAGGCCGCGGCGCAGGAAGATATGGCGGATCGGATTACGGCGGCGCTCGCGGCGCTGCCTGCACATTACGAAGAGGTGCTGCGGGCGAAGTACGTCGATGCCGAGAGCGTGAACGAGATCGCGGCGCAGCGAGGGATGTCGCCGAAGGCGGTCGAGTCGCTGTTGACGCGGGCGCGGGAGGCGTTTCGGGCGGCTTACGAAGGGCGGGGATGAGCGCGGCCAATTGGAAACGCGGGGGAATGCAAAATGAAGAATACGAAATGCAAAATGCAAAATGCAAAATGAAGAATGAAGAATGGAGCCGGATTGGGTTGGCTTCGTCCGTATACCTTCTCCGTGCCTCCGTGTTTTTTTGGCATTCGAACTTTTCGGAATGAGAGATTCCGAGCGCTAGCGGGCGTGTCAGGCCGGCGCGGGTTGGGGTCGATTGAGGTGGTTGGTCCAACGCCGCTTGGCCTGACCTACGAGATACGAGTGAGGAGTGGGTGCGATGGGTGTGAACGAACATTTGCCGGACGAGTGGGAGGCGCTGCTTGGGGGGCGCGATGGGGATGGCGGGGCGCTGCGCGAGGCGTTGCGGGGACAAGTGATGGCGGCGTTCGTTCGGCGGCGACGGCGGCGGCGCGTGCGGCGGGCGCTCGGCATGGCGGCGTGTTATCTGTTGGGTGTCGTGACGATTTATGCCTGGCAGCGGGTATCGGTGTCGCCGGTCGAAGGCGGGGACGCGACGGCGAGCAGAGCGACCGAGCCGTCGCGGGATGTCGTGCAGCAAGCGCCTGTGGAGCGGCCGGACGTGGCTCGGGTGACGCCGCAGGCTCACGGTGCAACGCCGCAAGAGCCCGTATCTCCGATCGCTGCGAAGCGGGCGAAGAAGTCGCGGTTCGATGCGCTGCGGGAGTTGGGCGATCAGCATCTGGTGGAGCGCGATCCGGAGCAGGCGTTGCGATGCTATCGGGTGGCGTTGCGATACGCCACGGACGAAGAATTCACGGCCGCGGCCCGCGAGGGTTCGTGGCTGCTGCGAGCGATATGTCTCGATACTAAACAGGAGAAGGGTCATGCGCCTGAGAAGTCGTAATTCGGTTGCCGCTTGTACGGCGGGCATGTTGTTTGCGAGTTGGCTGTGCGTCGCGGCGGCGGCGGCACAAGAGGATGGTGGGGCAGCGGGTTCGCCGGCGGCTCCGGGTGGCAGTGCGGCGGCGGAACCCATATCCGATCCGCCGAAGTCCGGCGAGACGGATGCTGTGGCGGGGACCGCGGGCGAGACGCTGGCAACGGGCGGCGTTGCTTCGGACGGCGTCGCTTCAGGCGAAGGAACGACAGCGCCGACGGCAACGGCGCCGATGGGCGGCGTCGGCGGGGCCGGTTCGTTGGCAGGACCGACGGGTGCGCCGTCGTCGGGCGGATTTGGCGGCGGCGGTTTTCCCGGCCCTGCTGGGATGACCGGCTTTGGCGGCACCGCGCCGGCGGATAATCTCGCCGGTTTGTTGGGCGCGGCGATGACGCGGAATCCGGACATCGTGGTGGCCGAGGCGAAGGTTCGGGCGGCGCAGAGCGAGCTGGATCGGACGCGGCTGGACGTTTCGCGGCAGGTGGTCGACGCGTTTCAAGCGGTTCGGTTCGCCCGCAAGTCGATCGAGATTGCCAAGGCCCAAGCGGCGAACTGCAAAGAGCAGCGGGCGCGGATCGAGGAACTCGTCAAGACGGGAGCTGTGTCGGCCACTGAAATAGCCGCGGCCGAAGTGACGGCGCGCGAGGCGGAACTGGCGCTCATCAAGGCGGAGGCGAGTTTGGAAGCGACGATGGCGACGCTGGATTATTTGACGGGCGGGCAGGCGATGCCGGGCGGCGGGCCGCTGGGACCGGGGATGCCGGGAATGGGCATGCCGGGGATGGGATCGAGCGTCGGTGGGACCGGGACGATCATCACGAATGGCACGAATTCTGCCGGAAGCGGTGACGCCAGCGGCGGACTGGGGGCGACGGGCGCGGCGGGAACGACGACGGTCGCCGACGCGGGCAGAGCGGCGCCAAGTGGCACACAGGGTTTAGCGCAACGCGGAGGCGAGAGCGGCGCGGGTGGACGCGCGATCGCGGGCGGGGGCGGGGACAGGGCCCGGGCCGTTTTTTGGGGCGTGAAGGAGGGCGGATCGACGTTTCACGAGCGGTTGCGCAAGAAACTGAATGAGCCGACGACGCTGGATTTCGTCGATGCGTCGCTGGGCGACGTGATGCGGTATCTCGACGACGTACACGGGATTACGAACATCATCATCGATCGCCAGACGCCGGACGGCCGCAATCTCAACGACGAGCCGATCTCGCTGAAGCTTGAGAAGGTGCCGCTGGCGGCCGCGCTCAAGGCGATCGAGGACTTGGCGAAGGTCCATTTCGTCGTCACGGAGTATGGGCTGCGGGTGACGGTCAAGGAGGTCGAGATCGAGGATTCGACGCCGCTGAGGCAGTTTTTGCGGCAGGGTGCGGTTACGGGTATGCTGTATCCCGGCGGCGGAGCGAACACGTTTCGTGGGGCGCCGTTAAATCCGTTTGCGTCGGGAAGCGGCGGCGACACGAGCGCCGGTGGGGGCGCGCCGGCGAACGAAACGGCTACGCCCGGCGCGGGCGGGGGCGAAGAAGGGACCGCGGAGGCGAAAGAGCCGTAGGGGCGGGCTGGGAGGGAGCGGGTGGGGATTCGGCGTCGGCGGACGGGCATCAAGTCCGTCGTACGCGGCCGTTGCCGAGGAAATCGACGTAGCGGCGATCAGTCGGCGGCGTCGATCGGCGTTGCGCCGGGCGGGGGCGTTCCTCCGCCGCGGCGGACGTAGGCGGCTCGGGCGCGCGCATATTCGGCTTTGGTTGGGTCCGGTTCGGTTGTCGGCGGCGCGGCTGCCGTTGCGGCCGCGGCGTGCTGGTCGAAGAGCCGCGCGAGATATGTCCGGCACCAGCCGCAGCCCGTGCCGGCGCCGAAGCACTCGCTGAGTTGGGCGGCGCGTTTGGGCCGCTCGATCCGCAAGAAGTTGACGAGCTTCCGCTTGGTAACGTGAAAGCAGAGGCAGACTTCGTCGTCGAGTTCCACGCGAGCCCCAGTGGAAAGGCACGATTGCCCAATCGCGATGGGATCGACCGGGGGTGTCAGGCCGGCGCGGGTTGGGCGTGTTCGAGAATCGTATGTCTAGCGCCGCTTGGCCTGACCTACGGGCTAGCGGTTGGGGCTTGCGCGGCGGGTTCGGTTTCGCGGGTTCGGCGGGCTTTGCGGACGATCCAGTACATGTAACCGCCGAGCGAGGCGACGATGGCGAACGGCATCGACATCATGAAGATGATGCTCCAGAACCAGCCGTTGAGCATTTTTTGGCCGGCTTCGCCGGCTTCGGAGTAGCCCGCGCCGCACGTGGGGCAAGCGTGAGCCGCGGAGGCGGAGAGCGCGACGAGGGCGAGCGCCACGGCGAAGGCGAAAGTCCGACGGCCGAATGCCGGGGTGTGTCGTTTGGCGGGCATGGAACGCACTCGCGAAGACGGGCGTGTGGCTCCTTGAGTATACGACGTTATGCCGGCGGCGGGTAGAGATGGTAGAGCATCAGGTAGATGACGACGCCGGTGACGGACACGTAGAGCCAAATGGGAAAGGTCCATTTTGCCCAACGTTGGTGGGCGGTGCGGCGGTTTTTTAGGCCGAGGTAGATCGTTCGCAGGGCGAGGAACGGCACGGCGGCGGCGAGGAGTATGTGCGAGATCAGCACGCCGTAGTAGACCGCTCGGGCGGAGCCGTCGCCGGAAAAGGGCGTGGCTTTCGCGCCGACCGGCCAGACGTGGTAGGCGAGGTAACAGATCAAGAAAACTACCGAAACGGCGAACGCGGCGAGCATGACATTGCGGTGGGCGTCTTCGCGGCGGGCCTTGATGAGCAGAAAGCCCAACACGAGCAGGACCGTCGCCAGGCCGTTGAGCAAGGCGTTGACGGTGGCGAGCGGGTGGATTTCGGCGAGCGGGAACGGGACAAGCGCGGCGGGCATCAAGGGTCCTTTGACGCGGTTTCTTGTGCGGGAGCGTTGCGGCCGGCGTCCTGGGGCCGGTCCGGCGACAGGAGCTTTGCCAGTTCGGCGCGAAGCTCCTCCATGCTTTGCGTCGAGATGCCGCTGTACATGCCGACGAACTTGCCGTCGCGGTCGATGAGGGCGAGATAGGGGGCGTGTTCGACGCGTTTGACGCCGAATCCGAAGATGGCTTCGCTGGCCCGTTGGATTTGCTGCATGTCGCCCGTGGCGAAGAACCAACGCTGGGGATCGGCCTGGTATTGCTGGGCGTATTTTTGCAGTGCGTCGGGCGTGTCGCGTTCGGGATCGCAGGTGATGCTGACGAAGCGAACGCCGACCGTGTTGTGCTGGAGCAACCGGACCTGATGCGAGATGAGGATGCACTCTTTGGGGCACGTGGCGAAGAAGATGTTGGCGACCCAGGGTTGGCCCTTGAGTTCGGACCAGCGGAGGTTCGCGCCGCTGCGCTCGACGAGTTTGACGTCGGCGAGGGAGGTCAGGATATCCTCTCCCGGCTTGAGTTCGACGATTTTCGGCGCGGGTTCCGTGGGCTGGTCTTCGGCGGCGAAGTATCCGCCCATGCGGAGCGCGGTGAAGACGCCGTAGGCGCCGATGGCGGCGAGGAGGACGGCGATCCAGATTTTTACGAGGACGCTGTTCATAGGTAGTCTCCCGTCGTGTGCCGGCCGGAGACGCGGCACGCGAGGGCGAAGGTTGCGGCGGCGAACGCGGCGGTGGCGGCGAGGCTGACGCCCAAGCTGGGCAGGTCGCTCGGCAGCGCCGCGGGGTCGGCGACGAGGACGCGGCGAAGGGCCGCCACGCCGTAGGTCATGGGATTGATCGCCATTAACAGGGCCACGCCGCGTTCGACAAGTCCTTCGCCCTGCGGTTGCGGAAAGAACGCGCCGGACAGGAGCCACATGGGCATGAGGAGGACGCTCATCACGGCGTGAAAGCCCTGGGTGGAATCGAGCCGCCAGGCGAGCACGAAGCCGAGCGACGTGAGTCCCCAGGCGACGAGGAACATGACGCCGACGGCGGCGGCGACGGCGGGGATGGTCAATTGTATCTGGAATGCGAGCGCGAGGGCGAGAAAGAGGAGGCCCTGCACGAGGGCGATGAGCGTTCCGCCCAAGACTTTGCCGAAAACCATCGCCCAGCGCGGGAGCGGGGCGACGAGGACCGATTGCAGGAACCCTTCGCGGCGGTCTTCGATGATCGAGATCGTGGCGAAGATGGCGGTGAAGAGGAGGATCAGGGCGAGCGTGCCGGGGAAGAAGTATTCGCGGAAACTCGGGCCGGCGGCGGCGCTGACTTCGCCGCCTGCGCCCGTTGCGCCTGTTGCGCCCAGTCGAAACGTGCCGCCCAAGCCGGCGCCGAAGAGGACCCAGAAGATGACGGGTTGGGCGATCGCGCCGAAGACGCGCTGCCGCTGGCGAAAGAAACGGACCAGCTCGCGTTCGCACAGCGTCCAGGCGGCGAGGAGGGGGCGGGGAGCGATCGCGCTTGCGGGTTCGACGGTCATGGAGTTCGTAGTGGGCAGTGGACAGGGGACCGTTTGCTTAATCCGCTTCGAGTGCCGGAAGCTTCTCAGCGTGCGAAGGTGAGGCGTTTGTAGTGCGGTGGGCGCATTGAGAGCGCGGATCAAAACAGCGGCTCTTGGTTCTGTCGCCGTTGGACGACGCGCTGCCAGCCGTAGACGGCGGGCGCGCCGAGGGCGAAGGCCATGAACGCGAGGGGCACGACGTAGTTGCGAATCGGCGTGAGGGCGATGAGGATGAAGACGAGCGCGACGACGTGGCCGAAGCTACGCTGGCCGCGAAGCGCCTGGTTGACGACGTGCGGGTACGGAATGCGCGAGACCATCAGCAGCGCGAGGAGTATCGCGTAGAACGGCAGGATCGTCTGGAACGCGCGGTCGAACTCCGCGGCATAAGCGAAGGGCTGCGGTTCGAGGCGGAGCGAGTAGAACAAGATCGCAAACGAGGCGATCGCGCCGCCGGCCGCCGGCGAAGGAAGGCCGCCGAAGTGCATGTGGTCGTCTTCCTCGTCGGTTTCGACATTGAACCGCGCGAGGCGCAGGGCGGCACACGAGGCGAAGCCGGCGGCGATGATCCAGACGGGCTGGATGGTCTGTTCGCGGTGCAGGAACGTGAAGGTGTGACACATTTTTACGAGCAGAAAGCCCGGGGCGACGCCAAAGGTGACGCAATCGGCGAGGCTGTCGAGTTGGGCGCCGAAATCGCTCGAAGCTTTGGCGAGGCGGGCAACGTGTCCATCGAGCGCGTCGAAGACCATCGCCAGGAAGATCAGCCAGCCGCAGAGCATGAGGTTGTGGTTTTCGTCCTGGCTGTCGAACTGGCGCACGGCGCGGGCTTGGGAAACGGGCGGCTCCGGCGAACGCGGCGTTTCGACGCGGGCCGCGACGACGATCGCGAAGAATCCGCAGACCAGGTTGGCCAGCGTGAACATGGTGGGGAAGACGGCGACGGTGCGGATAGGCTTCATGGGGGAAGGCTTAAGGTTTAAGTATCAAGGTTCAAGGTTCAAGGTTCAAATAAGGTTTAAGTTTTAAGGTTGAAGGGGGTGGGGCACGCCCGAGCGGATTGGGTCTTGAACCTTTAGCCTTAGGCCTTATTTGAACCTTGAAACTTAAGCCTTGAAACTTGCGGCTTGCTGGTCCCGAAACCGTCCGACGACTGTCGTGCCGGCTTTGATGTTGTCGCCGAGTTGGATGGCTAGTTCCAGGTTTTCGGCCGGGAGGACGAGTTCCGTGCGGGAGCCGAGTTTGATCATGCCGAACTTGTGGCCCTTGGGGATGCTTTCGCCGGGGCGGAGGTCGCAGACGATGCGGCGGGCGATCGCGCCGGAAATCTGGCGAACCCAATAGCGGCGGTGCGGCGGCTCGTCGGTCTCCAGGCCGATCCACATGTTTTCGTTGCGGATCGCGCTTTCGGGGTCGAGGGCGTTGAGGAATTCGCCGGGGGCGTAGCGGAGCTCGATCACGCGCGAGGCGAGCGGGGCGCGGTTGATGTGGACGTTGAAGATCGACAGGAAGATGCCGATCTTGATCGCGGGGCCGTCGCAGAATTCGTCGTGGTCGAGGCGAGCGATTTCGACGACTTTGCCGTCGGCCGGAGCGACGACGACGTGCGGGCCGGTCGGCACATGGCGGGGCGGGTCGCGGAAGAAGTAGACGACAAGCGCGAGGACGACGCCTGGGACGATTGCGCCGAGCGACCAGGGCCAGGGAGCGAAGCACAGGGCGACGGTCGCGGCGAGGAGTGGCCAACCGAAGAGTTGCAACTCGGCGAGTCCCCAGCGGGCAAAGGGAAGCTTGTCGCGCCAGCGGAATGGGTCGTCGGCCGCGTCCCACGCGCATTCGCAGCGATTGCGGCAGTATTTGAGGTCCCGCGGATCGAGGATTTCGTGCGGCGCGCCGGGCGGGATCGCGCCGGCGGGTCCGCGGCGGCGTTCGGCCATGCGGCGGACGTAGGCGCGGCGAAAGGTCTTGAGCCAGGAGCGTCGAATCCGGCCCCAGGCGAGCTCGATGGCATAGCACTTTCCGCCGCCGGGCTGCACGCTCTGGATGTTGGCCGGCAGGGGCACTGGCTCGGCTCGGTCGAGGGCGGGGGAGGTGGACATCGGCGGGCTACGTGGCGACGGATACGACCGGCACCCTGGCGAGGCGCGTTCACGTCATCCTAACGCGGCGAGTCGCCAGTGACCAGCGAACCGGGGATGGCCCCCGCGGCGTTACCCGGCCTTTTCGTCGAGCAGTTCCAGGACCGCCGCTTCGACTTGTTTTTCGACTCCCGGGCGGAAGCCCTTCCAGACGGCGTGGATGTGGCCGGATTTGTCGACGAGGATTGTGCAGGGGAACGCGCCGTCGAACGCGCCGGCGGCCGATGCCGCGCCGAGGAGCGACTCGTTTGGATCGTGGTAGGTAACGGTCTTCAAGCCGGCCTGGGAGAGAAACGCCGAGGCATCCTGGCGCAACTGTTGCGGCGAACCGGCGAGCGATTGATCGTAGGTGACGGGCAGCCAGCGGAAGTCGTCTCGCGCGCGGAGGTTTTCGGCGAGCTTCGCGAGATGAGGAAACTCGGTCTTGCACGGCCCGCACCAAGGTCCCCAGAACGAAACCAATGCTACCTTGCCCTTGAGGTCGCCCGCCAGGACGTTTTCGCCTTCGCCCGTGAGCACGGCCACGTCGAAATCGGCGAGCGGGGCGCCGACGGCGGGATGGGAGAGGGCCGCGTCGGGCGTTGCATCACGGCGTTCGCGCGTGGCGAGGAGGTAGAGCACGGCGGCGGCGATGACGATCAGGCCGAGCACCGTCAACGTGGAGTTTTGCCGCGGCGGGGATGCGGTGGCGTGCGACTCGGGAGTTTCGATTGTGTTGGACATGGCGAGCGCCTGGCGTTTCTGGAGCGGGCGGCGGGCATTTGCCGATTATGGGCGGCTATTTATCATATACGTCGCGGGCGGCTGGCGTAGAGTGGGACGAACGGAGCGAGGCCCACCGAGGCGCGGTGTTTTGTTCGCGAATCCGTGGTGGGCCTCACGTCGTTCGACCCACCCTACAATCTCGCTAAAGTCTTTCGGAACGGTTTGCGATGCTCGTCGTGATGCAGGCGGGGGCCGACGCGGCTCAGGTCGAGAACGTGGTGGCCGCGATTCGCGAGTTGGGGCTGACGCCGCACCCGTTGCCGGGGGCGACGCGGACGGCGATCGGCATCACGGGCAATACGGGAGCGATCGAGCCGGAACGGTTGCAGGCGCTCTCCGGTGTGCTGGAGTTGATTCGCGTTACCAAGCCGTTCAAGCTCGCCAGCCGCGAGATGCACCCGGAGGATACGGTGGTGCGAGCGGCGCAAACGGCGATCGGTCCCGGCACGTTCACGATTATCGCCGGGCCGTGTTCGGTGGAGGGAGAAGACTTGATTCTGCGGACGGCGGATTTCTTAGTGAGCCGCGGGGTGCGGATGCTGCGGGCTGGAGCATTCAAGCCGCGGAGCAGTCCGTACAGCTTTCAGGGGCTGGAATTCGCGGGGCTGGACATTCTGGCGAAAGCCCGCGAGAAGACGGGCATTGGGATCGTGACGGAGCTCATGGATGCGGCGCATGCGGACGCGGTGGAGCAAGCGGCCGACGTGCTGCAAATCGGCACGCGGAACATGCAGAACTTCAGCTTGCTCAAGCGGGTGGCTGTGTCGAAGCGGCCGGTGTTGCTCAAGCGCGGGCTGGCGGCGACGCTCGAAGAGTGGCTGATGGCGGCGGAATATGTGCTTGCCGGCGGGAACTATCAAGTCGCGCTGTGCGAGCGGGGCGTGCGGACGTTTGCGGATCACAGCCGGAACACGCTCGACCTGTCGGTGATTCCGCCGGCGAAGCTGCTTTCGCATTTGCCGGTGCTGGTCGATCCGAGTCACGGCACGGGGCGGAGGGCGTTCGTGCCGGCGATGGCAATGGCGGCGCTCGCGGCGGGAGCGGACGGATTGCTGATCGAGATTCACCCCGAACCGGACAAGGCGTGGTCGGACGGGGCGCAGACGTTGGATTTCGACGAGTTCGACAAGCTGCTGGCGTCGCTGCGGCGGATGGCGGAGGTGATGGGGCGGGAGATCAACTGACTTCGCCGCGCGATTCTGAACTTCGGCGAAGACCCCAAATTCGCGCGAAAACGAGTCATGTCCCCTGGTATGTCCCCAGAATGCTTTAAATCTATGAAAGGGATCAGGCCAGCGCTTCTATTGGAAGGATTTGCGAAACCTTCGAATAGGAGACACT
>QEVI01000151.1 GCA_003576855.1 Planctomycetota bacterium | reverse complement strand
CATCTTCTTCTGCGTCGGCTTCGATTTCTCAGGGTGACGCGCGAGGTCGAGACCCTGGTGATGCGTGGTCCCCTGGAACGAGGACAGGCCGGCGGCGATCGCGTTGTTGCTCCGTGGCTCGACCTTCACGTTGTACGGCGGGTCGGTGTTCACCAGATGAATCGTCGCGCCGTCGAGCAGCCGGTCCACGTCGGCCGCCTTGCTGCTGTCGCCGCAGAGCAACCGGTGGTTGCCGAGAATCCACAGATCGCCCGGGCGCGTTGTCGCTTCGTCCGGCGGCGCCGGGATGTCGTCGGGATCGCAGAGCCCGTCCTTCACGCCGGGATCGAGCAGTTCGGCGAGGGCGTCGGCGTCGAAACCCAAGAGCCCCAGGTCGTAGTTGCACGCCTGAAGGTCGGCCAGTTCGATCGGCAACAGGTCGTAATTCCATTCGGCGAGAGACGCTGTCTGGTTGTCCGCGATCCGGTACGCCTTGATCTGTTCCGGCGTTAGGTCTTTGGCGACATGCACCGGCACCTGTTCCAGCCCCAGGTGCAGCGCGGCCTTGTACCGCGTGTGACCGCAGATGATGACTCCATCGGCATCGACCACGATCGGCTGGCGGAAACCGAACTCGCGGATGCTTGCCGCGACTGCCGCGACCGCATCGTCATTCAGGCGGGGGTTGTTCTCGTAAGGCCGAAGCGCGGCCACGTTGCGAAGCTCAATCTTCATCGAAATGCACTCCGTTAGAATTCGGACAAGCAAAACAAACTGTGCCCACAATGGCGGCTGTTCCCGCACGCCTCGACGACGGATGACCGCCGCCAAGTACCTAATGCAAGGGAGCAAGAGCGATGCGAAGAAAGGTTCGGCGACGGCCAGTCCATTACGTCACGACCAACTACCACGACGGAGCGGTCGTGGCGTGCCATCCCGACCGGAAGCCGTCCGACAGAAAGCTCAAGGAGGATGGGTTGAGGATCGACGACGATCTGGTCTTCCGAGAATTCACCTATGGAAGCGGTGAATTCGCACAGTGGGAGGTCGACTTTCGCATTCGCGTGTCGGATTTGCTCGCCAATCGGATGAATATGCGGCGAACAGTGCGTGAGCTCGTGCTGCCGGAACTTGCGAACATTCAGGCCGCCCTTGCCGACTTGGGGGATCGTCTTGCTCGGATCGAAAGCGCGCTCGCCGGCCCACAGAATTCCCAGTCTTGATGAACCTAGGCGACGTTGGCCACGTCGCGCGGACGGGCGGCCGGCGGCCCAGCCATCGCCAGGGGCGGGAACGACGCGACACGGGCCAACGTGGGCGACCTGGGCGAAAGAGGTGCTAGTCACGGCCGCTCCCTTGCGTCTTGTGGGCGGCGTCGACGAGCGCTAGAATCGCGGTTCGGATGGCTTCGGGAAGCCCGTCCCACGCGGCCACGACGCGGGCCATGTCGGGCGGCAATTGGGCGATAGAAACGCCGTCCTCGGGGGACGGCACCAATACGGGCACCTCGCCCGTTTGGTCGTCGCGCAACTCCAAAGGTGGTTGGTCGTTAGAGAGATCGAGGAATTGACTCGAAATCAGGTGCCCCGAAAGGGGTTGTGGGTTCGAATCCCATGCCCTCCGCTTTTGCACGGCAACCTAACGTGCTCATCTTGCTTGGGGAGACGATGACCGGTTGAGCAATCCCAGCCAACGCCCCTGCCTCTCGCTGCCGTCGCACACAGCTGCAGTAAAAGGGGTCGTGTCGCGTCCCGACTGCGGCGTCAGGCGCTGGACGCCGTTTTAGGAGCTACGACGACTCGGATCGCCCACTTCGCTCGCTGGCAGTTTGTCGTCGGGTTTTGGGAGTCAAACTACTGCCATAGCCGGTAGGCTCAATAGCAGAGCGGGGTGGGAGTAGAAAAACGAAACGCCTCATCTGCTTGGCGGTTGTTTTTTACCGCTGGGACGCCTTGCCATGGAGCCATCATCTGGCCGCCGGACAGCCGGTTCCCTTACTACGAGATTGACGCGCCGGCCCGCGCGCTAGTGCGTTCGTATAATCCCGATCCACGGTATGCCGACCCGGTCATCGAGCGGGTCGTGTCGGCGAGGATCGAACTGTCAGTTTATCCGCCGGAACTGACCTACCGTGCGGCCATCTACTTCAAGACGCTCAACGGCTCCGAGTTGTTGATCGGCTGGACGACGTCGGGGGCGAACCCGCGATTCAGCCCGCGGATGCCCTGGGGCACTGCGACCCCGAACGAGGACTGGACTTCCGTCGCCATCGAGTTTACGCCACCGGCTCTTTGGGCCTGCCAATCTTCCCCGACCGTCCACAGCAGGACGTGTGGCATGTGCTGTCGGCGTGGAGCGTCGTGCCGGAGCCGGGAACGATCGGCATGGCGCTGTGCTGCCTGCTGTTCCGCCGGATAAAACTCTTTCGACCGGCCGCCGGCGCGCTAGGGAGAAGCTGACGTCCCGTCGAATGTTCTACGTGGATTTCTAACGGTTTTGTCGGCGCGCTGCGCCCGCTGCTGGTCGGGTGATTCGGCAGTCGGGCGCGAAGGCTTCTTCGCGTTTGATGCTACGCGGGGGCGCTGCGGGGGACGAGTCGGGAACGGATACGCGCCGCTCCGGCGGCTCGTTGAGCCGCGGCTTTGAGGGCGCGGTAAGGCCTCGTTGCGGCGGCTTCGGGAGGCGAGTTAGGCGAAGAGGTCGCGGACCGGCTGGTGATCTTCCAGGCCGGTGAGGCGGTGATCGAGGCCCTGGGCGCGGTAACTCAGCCGGTTGTTGTCGATGCCCAGGGCGTGCATGATGGTCGCATTGAGGTCGTGAATGTGGATTGGTTTATCCACAATGTTGTAGCTGAAGTCGTCGGTTTCGCCGTACACCAGGCCCCCCTTGATGCCGGCGCCCGCCATCCACATGGTGAAGCAGCGGGGATGGTGATCGCGGCCGTAGTTTTCGCGGGTCAGTCCCCCCTGGCAGTAGATGGTGCGGCCGAATTCTCCGCCCCAAATCACGAGCGTATCCTGCAGCAGGCCGCGCTGCTTCAGGTCCTGAATCAGGGCCCAGCCGGGCTGGTCGACGTCGCCGCACTGCAGCGGCAAATCGCCGGCGATGTTGAGGTGCTGATCCCACCCGCGATGAAACACTTGCACGAAGCGGACGTCCCGCTCGGCCAGCCGGCGGGCCAGCAGGCAGCTTGCGGCAAACGTGCCGGGCTTGAGCACGTCGGGGCCGTACATGTCGAGGATATGCTGCGGCTCGTCGGACAGGTCGGTAAGTTCTGGCACGGAGGTTTGCATGCGGAACGCCATTTCGTACTGTTCGATCCGCGTTTGGGTTTCGGGATCGCCGACTTCGGCCAGCGTGCGCTGGTTGAAGCGGGCGATGCGGTCGAGCGTGCGGCGGCGGACCGCGGCGTCGACGCCCGGCGGGTTGGAGAGGAACAGCACCGGGTCGCCCTGGGCGCGGAGCGCGACGCCCTGATGCTGCGTGGGGAGAAAGCCGCTCCCCCACAGCCTCTGGTAGATCGCCTGGGCGTCGGCCTTCGAGGACCAGGTGGGCGTCATGACGACGAACGCCGGGAGGTTGCGGTTCATCGTGCCCAGGCCGTAGCTGAGCCAGGCCCCCAGGCTGGCCCGCCCGGGAAGCTGGTGCCCCGTGCAGATGTACGTCACCGCTGGATCGTGATTGATGGCCTCGGTCCAGACAGTTTTCATGATCGCGATGTCGTCCACCATGCGGGCGGTGTACGGCAACAGCTCGCTGATCCAGGTTCCGTTCTGTCCGTACTGGGCGAACTTGTACTTCGACGGAGCGATCGGGAAGCGGGCCTGGCCGGAGGTCATCGTCGTGAGCCGCTGGCCCATGCGGATGGATTCGGGCAAATCGGCGTCGAACATGCCGTCCATCTTCGGCTTGTAATCGAAGAGGTCCATCTGGCTGGGGCCGCCGTTCATGTGGAGGTAGATCGCCCGCTTCGCCTTGGGGGCGAAATGGGGCAAGCCCCGCAGGCTGACCGACGGCGCGGCCGCGGCCTGCTCGTCGGGCAGCAGCGTGGCCAGCGCCGCGGCGCCGATGCCAAAGGCGCTTTGGCCGAAGAAATGGCGGCGTGTCAGAGCAGCGGCGTGTTGCGTGATGGAGCTTTGCATGTGAGCAGCGAGTTGTAAGGAGCGAGCGGCTGTTCGCGACTCTCCAAGGGCAGATCGCTCAGCCGGGCAGCCCCGACCTAGCCAGGTCGGGGCTAGCGGCGGGTACTCGCGAGGGTGATCGCTATTCAGTTCTTGGTGACGACTTCGTCGAGGTTCAGCAAGACGTTGGCGGCCATGGTCCAGGCCGCGACTTCGGCGCGGTCGAATGTTTCGTCCAGCGGCATACTGCTAGCGCCGACAAGCTGCTCCGCCGCGGGCGCGTGGGTTCGATAATGGGCGAGTTCTGTTTCGTAGGCTGCCACAAGGTCGGCAAGCTCGTTCTGCGAAGGTTCGCGGCAAGCCAGCGTACGGAAGAGGAAGCGAGCGCGGGCGGCAGTCTCGGCGCCCCCTTCTTTGATGGTTCGCTCCGCCAGGCCGCGAGCGGCCTCGACGTATTGGGGATCGTTCAGCAGCAGCAGCGCCTGCAGCGGCGTGTTGGTGCGTTCGCGGCGGACGACGCACGACTCCCGCGACGGGCCGTCGAACGTGCTCATCTGCGGGGGCGGGGCCGTCCGCTTGATGAACGTGTAGAGCGTGCGGCGATGGATCTTTTCGTGCCCTTCGTCGGGGACGAACTTCACCGTATTGGAGCCCGAGTAGCCGACGGCTTCCCACAGGCCGGCCGGCTGCGGCGGCTTCACGCTGGGCCCCCCCAGCCGCTCGACCATCAGGCCGCTGGTGAACAGCGCCTGGTCGCGAAGCATTTCCGCATCGAGCCGAAAACGGGGGCCGCGGGCAAGCAGCCGGTTCTCCGGGTCGCGCTTATGAAGTTCCGGCGCGACGCGAGAGCTTTGCCGGTACGTCGCGCTAAGGACCAATTGCTTCAGGAACCGCTTTAAGTCCCAACGGTGGTCTTGGAGGTCAACGGCAAGCCAGTCGAGCAACTCGGGATGACTGGGGCGTTCGCCCTGCGCGCCGAAATCATCCGCCGTTTTCACCAGGCCGACGCCGAAGAACTGCTGCCAGAAGCGGTTCACGGCGACTCGCGCCGCCAGCGGGTTGTCGCGCGACGTCACCCACTGGGCGAGTCCCAGGCGGTTGTTCGGCGCCGCCGGGTCGATCGGCGGCAGCGAGGCCGGCGTCCGCCGGCCCACCTGTTCGCCATGCTGATCGTATTGGCCCCGGAGCAAGACGTAAGCCGGCTTCGGCTGCGGCAGCTCGCGGAAGATCAGCGTCGTGGGCACGCTGCGATCGACCTCGGCCCGCGCCGTGCGTAGGCCGCCAAGCTCCGCGCGGAACTGATCGAGCTGGGCGGACTGCGCGATGTTGTTGCGGAAGAACTGCCGCAGCAACGACTGCTGCTCGACGGTTCGCTCGGCGGCGGGAAGCTGGGCGGCCGCCAGTACGTCGGGCGGCATGACGGCCAGCGTCGTTTTAGCGGCGAAGTAGAAGCCCGATGGTCCGCCGAAGTTCAGAATCTTAATCAGCAGGTGATTTTCTCCCTGCCTAAGCTTCAACGTGAGCTTTTCCTGATCTGCGGCGGGAGGCCGACTGACCAGGTTCTTGAGTTGTTCTTCGCCGTTGAGATAGACGACGATGCCGTCGTCGCTCCCCAGCGACAACTCCAGTTCCTGCGGCCGGTCGACCGTGATGGTGCGGTACAGAAAGTTGGCAGCCGGGTCGCCGGGGAGATCGCTGTGGACGGCGCCGTCGGCCCAGTCGGCCCGACGAACCCAGCCGACTTCCTCCCCCGTGGCGAGCTTGAATTTTTCGTCGAGCCGCACGGGCTTGCCTTCGGGGCCCTGCTTCTGGCTCCGCAGGTACCGCTCGTCGGCCGAAAAGGGGCCCACCCAGTGCCAGTCGCTCATGGCGAGGTAGGCGACCGACGTGGGCGTGGCATCAGCGGCGGCCGCCGCGGGGCCGGAGCCGCCGGCGTTCACCGCTCCGGCGGCTGCCGGCGCCGCCTGTGCGAACTGGCGTTCCCAATCGGCTTGCTGGGCGTCGACCTCCGGCCAGTCGCCGTTCATGCGAGCTTCGAGTCGAGCGATTTCGGCGTCCAGCTCGGCAAGTCGCTGCTTCTGCGGCGGCGTGGGCGCTTTGATCACCGGCGCGGGGTCTTTGGCGTTCAGGTCGAGCTCGGTTCCGTCGAGGCTGTTGAAGTAGGCGAAGAGCGAATAGTAATCGCTCATCTTGATCGGGTCGTACTTGTGATCGTGGCAGCGGCTGCAACCGATCGTCAGTCCCAGCATCACCGTGCCGAACGTGTCCACCCGGTCGACGACGTTATTGACATACACCTCTTCGGCGATGACGCCCCCTTCGTTGGTCGTCACGTGGCAGCGATTGAAGCCGCTGGCGATAAGCTGGTCCTCGGTCGGCGCGGGCAGCAGGTCGCCGGCAAGCTGCTCGATCAGGAAGTCGTTGAACGGCAGGTTGGCGTTGAAGGCTCGCACCACCCAGTCGCGGTAGGGCCACATCTCGCGGTAGTTGTCGAGGTGCAGCCCGTGCGTGTCGCCGTAGCGGGCGGCGTCGAGCCAGAAGCGGGCCATGTGTTCGCCGAATCGCGGCGACGCCAGCAGCCGGTCCACGGCTTGCTCGTAGGCGTCAGCGCGGTTGTCTCTCAGGAAGGCGTCCAGCTCGTCGGTCGTAGGCGGCAAGCCGGTCAGGTCCAGCGTCACGCGGCGCAGCAGCGTAGCCCGATCCGCCTCGGGCGAGGGTGTGAGACCTTCGTGCTCGAGCCGCGCCAAGATGAATCGGTCGATGTCATTGCGGGCCCAGTGGGGAAGCTTTACCGGCGGCGGCTCGGGACGCGCCGGTGGAATGAACGACCAGTGCTGCTGCCACTCCGCCCCCGCGGAAATCCAGGCCCGCAGAGTCTCCGCCTCTTCCGGCGAGATCGTCTTGTGCGTGTCGGCCGGCGGCATCCGCAGCGTCTCGTCGTCGCTGGTGATGCGGGCGATGAGCTCG
The DNA here is from genome assembly GCA_003576855.1 of Planctomycetota bacterium. Taxonomy (GTDB): domain Bacteria; phylum Planctomycetota; class Planctomycetia; order Pirellulales; family Lacipirellulaceae; genus Lacipirellula. The sequence continues at coordinate 4,830 of QEVI01000151.1, read as the reverse complement.
CTTGCCTCGGGATCGCCGGGAACGATGGGACGGGCGCCCGAGTCAGCTTCGCCCAGGGCGCTCTCCCGCACGTCCAAACGGAATCCGCCTTGCCGCGACTTATCCTCCGGACCGTGGCAGGTGAAACACTTGTCGGAGAGGATTGGCCGGACGTCGCGATCGAAGGAGACTTCGGCGGCAGCCGCACGGGCGCCGGCGTCGCCGCCAGGCATCGAGAGCGCCACAACGGCCGCTGCAGTGCGCCAACGGGCGATTGTCCGTAGACGGGACAGGGGCATACGCCGCTCCTGAAGGGACGGGGACGAGCTTCGACGCTCAGCGGAGGCGCCGCTTGGGCCGAATTAGATGATAGTCGATCGGCGGCTGGAAGCGAAGCGGCGGAGGCTGGAGGCTGGAGACCGGAGACCGGCGGCGGGACGCGAGAGGAGATTGGCCGGTTGGCGGCGTACGTCAATTCAGGCCGGGGTCCTTGGGGAGGCGTTCGGGCGGGAGGTCTGGCACCATGATCCGGCGGCCGATGTCGCCGCAAACCGTCTTCCAAAGCGCTTCGGGGTCAGAGAACACGAGGTCGGCCGAGGCAGGGGAAGTCAACCAGCCGCCGGCTTTCATCTCGTTCTCCAGTTGGCCGCCGCCCCAGCCGGAGTTGCCGCTGAACAGGCGGAACCTCGCCGCCTCGCGCTGGACGAGCACGTCGATGGCGTCTTTGTGCATCGACATGAAAAGCTGCGGCAGGATTTCTCGTTCCGAAAGTTCCTCCTGATCGTGCAGGGCGATAAGCGGGCCGGGCACGGGTCCCCCGACGTGGACGAATTGGTCGCAGCCGACCGGTTCGCCGCCGATCATTTTCCAGACTTCGTCCACCGTCTTGTCGCCGGGACGGTTCAGGATGACTCCCAGGGCCCCCTGCGCTTCGTGCTGCAACATGAGCACGACCGACTGCGCGAAGTTCGGATCGCGCAGGTAGGGCGATGCGACGAGGAAATGGCCGGCGAGCGACTTCATCAGACCGACGCGAATCGGTGGAGTGCTTGATAGTGAATAACCGCCGCGGCGCCTGTTCGCGGTCGGACAGCTCGCTCGGCCGCTGGCCTGTGCGGCGGCGAACACAGGGTCCGACCGGCGGCGGACCTCGGACCAGTATCCAACATCCGGCCCTTAGTTGCGAGTACCGGCGCGAGCTTGCGTCGCTTCAATGGCCTTCAGCAGGCCGCGGGCCTTGTTCAGCGTTTCCTGGTATTCCAGGCTCGGCACGCTATCGGCGACGATGCCGGCGCCGGCCTGGACGTACGCCTTGCCGTCCTGCACGACGACGGTCCGCAGCGCGATGCAAGTGTCCATATTGCCGGCGAAGTCGATGTATCCGACGGCGCCCGCATACGGGCCGCGGCGATGGGGCTCAATCTCGTCGATGATTTCCATGGCCCGCACCTTGGGGGCCCCCGAGACGGTTCCGGCCGGCAGGCAGGCGGCCAGTGCGTCGAAGGCGTCGCAGTCGTCGCGCAACTTGCCGGTGACGTTCGAGGTGATGTGCATCACATGGCTGTAACGTTCGATGACCATGACGTCGGAAATCGTCACGGAGCCGAACTCCGCCACGCGGCCGACGTCGTTGCGGCCCAGGTCCACGAGCATGACGTGCTCGGCCCGCTCCTTGGGATCGGCGAGAAGCTCGGCGGCGAGCTGCTGGTCCTCCTCCTCGGTGGCGCCGCGGGGGCGCGTTCCCGCAAGCGGCCGGACCGTGGCTTTGCCGCTGACCACGCGGACCATGATTTCAGGAGAGCTCCCAACCAGCGTCGCCTCGGGCATCCGCAGGTAGAACATGAACGGGCTGGGATTCACCACGCGGAGCGTGCGGTACAGCTCGAACGGAGGCACGGCGAAGTCGACTTCGAGCCGCTGGCTGATGACGACCTGGAAAACGTCGCCGGCGCGAATGTACTCGACGCACTTCTCCACCGCCTCCTCGAACTGCGGGTGCGTGAAGTTGGAGCGGAACTGCAGGGCGACTTCCCCCCGCGTATCGATGTCCGCCAGGCTGAGCTGGTCGCTGGGCCTGTTCAGGTCGGCGACATACCCGTCCACCCGGCGGCACGCGCTGGCGTAGCGGCGGGCGATTTCGTCCCCGTCGGCGTCGCGAAGGTCGACGAGCGCCAGCACGTGGACCGTCTTTCTGACGTGGTCGAAAACGACCATGTGATCGAAGAGGCCGAACGCCAAGTCCGGCAAGCCCCGATCGTCGCTCGGGGCGTTGGGCAGCCGTTCGACATAGCGGACCGTGTCGTACCCGGCGTAGCCCACGGCGCCGCCGATGAACGGCGGCAGTTCCGGCAGATGGGCCACGCGAACGGCCTGGATCTCCCGGCGGAGAAAATCCAGCGGGTTGGCGACGTCCACGTGTTCGGTTTTCCACTGGGTTCGTTCGTTGCCGCCGGCCTGGGGGCGCTGGCCGGGCGGCGCGGCGGCCCGATGGCGCACCGTGACTTTCGTTCCGTACGCTTCGATGAGCAGATAGGGATCGCTGGCCACGAAGCTGTACCGGCCGACCTTTTCCCCGCCGATGACGCTTTCGAAGAGGCCGGACGCCTCGCCGCGGTCGAGCCGGGCGAAGGCCTGCACCGGCGACACCGCGTCGCTGAGCAGTTCGCGGTAGACAGGGACGAAATCCGCTCGCTGGGCCAGTTCGGTAAACCGCTCAAGATTGGGCAGATGCGCCATGGAGGTTCATTCGCACCGCCCCATTCGCGGCGGAGATAAAATAGAATTGGTCAGCCGAAACGCCGGCTCGCAGCGTCACTGTAACACTGCCGCCACAGCGCCACAACGCTTTGGTCGCGGGCGACTGATCTTCAGTAGTGGCAAAGGCTTAGCGCCGTTTCGCTTGCCTTGACACTAAGGGGGCCAGGGCTAGAATCCCGTTAGCGCTGAGCGGCTCGCGAGAGGGCAGGTTCGCTCCGCGTTGCCAGGACGCCGCCATGAAATGCCAGAAGTGCGATCGCCAAGCGACCTTCCATATTACCGATCTGATTGACGGCGAACCCAACGAGCTTCACCTGTGCGAGCAGTGCGCCCAGGCGTTTCTGACTCCATCGCAAGAAGAGGCCCAGGAAGTCTTGCCGGCGATGGCCGGGCTGCTGGCCCAGCACCTGGCCGTCGGCGAAACCGCCGATGAGCTGGCCCGGCTCGACCAGCGGGCCTGCCCGGTCTGCGGCATAACTTTTCTGCAGTTCCGCAAACAGGGCCGGTTGGGCTGCCCGCACGACTACGTGTTCTTTGAGAAAGAGCTGGAACCGCTGCTGCTCAGCATTCACGATCAGACGCGACACATAGGCAAGGCGCCGAAACGGTGCCCCCACGGCGCCGACCAGCAGACGCAGCTCATCCGCCTGCGACGGGAGATGAAGGAGGCCGTGGCTGCGGAGGAGTACGAACGGGCCTCGGAGCTGCGGGACGAAATCCGCACAATCGAGGCCGGTTTTCGCGAGGTGAAAAAGGAAGGATGACGACGGTAGGATCGAGCCGACGGCCGTGGCGGTGATCCCGCGACCAAGCGCCGCCCGGGGCTAATGCGGATGGATTTATCCGCAATCCGCCGACTTCCCAGTTAGTATATCGCAGCCGTGTACACGCCCCATGACTCTCGACGACCTTGCCAGTTCGTGCGGTGAATGGCTCCGGGGCTCCGGCCCTGAGTCGGACATCGTCATTTCGAGCCGCATCCGGCTGGCGCGGAATTTAGCCGATTTCCCGTTCATTTCGCGGGCCACCCCCGCCGACCGCGCCGAAATCGAAAAAATCCTGCATGGCCGCGTCGAGGCGATGCGCGACTCCGGCAAGGCGCCGAAGGACTTGCTGTATCTGCGGGTCAGCGATCTGCCGGCCGTCGACCGCCAATTCCTGGTCGAGCGGCAGCTCATTAGCCGCGAACTGGCCGAGAACGACGGCGCCCGCGCCGTCGTGGTCGATCCGGGCGAGCGTTTCAGCGTCATGATCAACGAGGAAGATCACCTGCGGATCCAGGTGATGCATAGCGGCCTGGCGCTGCAGGCGGCCTGGGAGCAGGCCAACCGGCTCGACGATCTCATCGAGGAGCAAGTCACTTACGCCTTCCACGAGCGGCTCGGCTATCTTACGGCCTGCCCGACGAACACCGGCACCGGGCTGCGGGTGAGCGTGATGCTCCATCTGCCGGCGCTGGCCATCACCCGGCAGATCGAAAAGGTATTCAAGAGCCTGCACAAGATCAATCTCGCAGTGCGCGGCCTGTACGGCGAAGGCTCGCAGGCGACCGGCGACTTCTACCAGATCAGCAACCAGGTCACGCTAGGGCAGACCGAGGAAGACCTGGCGAAGAAGGTGGCCGACGTCGTGCCCGTGCTGATCGATTACGAGCGGCAAGCCCGCGACTTCCTCATTCGCGAAAGCCACGAGACGCTGCACGACCGGGTGAGCCGCGCCTTTGGCATTTTGCGCACGGCCCAGACGATCAGCTCCGAAGAGACGATGGCCTTGCTCTCCAGCGTGCGGATGGGAATCAACCTGGGGCTGATCGGCGACCTGGCCATCCCCACGGTCAATAAGCTGCTGATCCACACGCAGCCGGCCCACCTGCAAAAGCTCTCCGGCGTCGAACTCGATCAATCGGACCGGAACATCGAGCGGGCCAGCTACCTGCGCCGTCACCTCAACGGCGACGGCAACGGCAAAGCGGCGCGGAATTAAGGCGTGTGCGCAGGCGCCGCGCGCCCTCAGGCGACGGCCAGCGTGAAGCGGCTGAGCTGGCCGGCGGCTAATGCTTGTAGCAGGGCCCGGTCTTGCGCGTCGATAGCGGCG
>QEVI01000150.1 GCA_003576855.1 Planctomycetota bacterium | reverse complement strand
GGCGTCGCCGAGCGGGCGCTGCCCCTGCGTTGGTTTCAAGCGCGATTCATCGATAAGCGCCGCAATCTGCAACCGGCCATGTCGATAGCTTTGAATCGCCGCATCGACCTCCGCGCGAAGTTCATTCATGCGGTCGAGTGCCGCCTTGTCTGGCAGGTAGGCGTCGTTTTCGTCTTCCGCCGCCGCTGCGGCATGTTCCGTCAAATTGGTAACGAGTTCCTCAACCGAGGCGGCGCGGGCAATCTCGGGCCGAGGTTGTTCGTAGACCGCATGAAATCCCCGGACCCAAGTCGCGTTGGCGGCGAGCGCTTTGCCGGCATCGTTGTCGAGCAACGGCTCGACCTGCGCGTGCCAAAGGCGGACCTCCTCGCGCCAGACTTCCAATCGGGCCGTAATCGTACTGCGCAGCTGGAGCAATTCGCGTTGCCGGGCCTTCGCCAAATCGTAGGTAGCCCGGTCTTCCTTAGGCAACGAGGCGCTCTTGCGCCCCTCGGCGTTCGGCGAGGATCCCCGATCGCTGTCGGACCAGGATTGGAACGGTGTCCGGCCCGCAGGTTTATTCTCCTTGGCACCGTCGGCCGGCTCGTTGCCCTGCGCGACGGCGGGGACGTGCTCCTTCGCAAACTGCCAGCCCGACATGCCGACGCGAAGCAAAATGCCGAGCGCCACCAACGCGAGAAGATACTGGACGAACTTGCCGGCGCGGGCTTGCACGGGGGCACCCGTCCGCGCATACGGATCAAAGTCGGGACGCCGCGGCTGATTGTCGAACGGATCGATGAGGCTCATGGCGAGACGAAGGAAAGGAGAGGGTGGAGAACGAAATCGACGCTCTACCGACAAGATGGCCGGAGACCAGCGTCCGGTCAACCCAATTGCCGAATCCGCTCGTCCCAATCGCCTGTCGGCGGTGTCGGGGGCGGGTCGGCTGGCGGCGTAGCAGCGGCCTGGACGACAATCGTCTCTTCGTTCGCGGCCGGCCAGGCCGCGCGGCTACGGCGTCCATACTCATCGATATCGATGTGGTAATCGCTGACGATGGGAGTGACGTAACTGCTGAACTGCGTGAAGTGGCTCCCTTCGGTGAAGTTCACGAAGCTCGTGTTGGGGGTGGCGCTGATGTCCATGATCAGATTGCGGTCCAAGCGATAGCCGGCCGTCTCGTTGACCTTGATGAGCCGCTCCTCGGCGGCGTAAGGCGAAAAGGTGCCGTCGACGTCCGTGTTCTGCCAGGGCTCCATGCGCTGTTCCCAAGCGAGCGTCTCGAACATCCCCTGCCCTGACATCTCTTCCAGTAGCTCAATGGTCTTGGTGTCCGACGCGCGAAAGAACTGCTTGAAGGCGGTACACGAATTGACCGTATCGCGGATGTCGACCCCCTTGCGGTCCAACTGCTCGACGTTTTGGTGCGCGACGATGAAATGCAGATCGTTGCCGCGGGCCTGCTCGAACACCAGCCGCACACTTTCGGAGACGACTTGTTGAAACTCATCCACGACGACGTACACGCGCTGCTTCTGGTCCGGCAGCCGGTGGGCCGCCGCGGAAAACAAGGCGTGGAGCACCAGCTTCGCCACGGCCGGCGCGCCGATCGGCTCAATCGGCGATTGCAAATAGAAATAGACAACCTGCGGCCGAGACAGGATATGCCCCATGTCGATGGCGGCGGTGCGAACCGGCGAGTCTGCGTCGAGTTCGCTGAGCATCACATTGAGGGCGTGAATCGACGCCAAACGATCGACGAGCGCCGTCAGGTGCTGGGCCTTCTTCCAATCGTCGGGGTTGCCGCCGATGGCGATGAAAGCGGCCCGGTCGCTCAACAGCGCGTGTAAGCGGCGGAACGAAGGGATGAGGAAGTGCCGCATGAAATTGAGCAGCACGACCTCATTCATCGCGGAAAAAAATCCGCGGCCGTAGGCATCGCCGTAGTTTAGCGACAAACCCTCCAGGTTAATCTGTGTCTGTTGATGGGGCGAAAGCCGCGCGACATAGCTCTGTTCCAGCGGATTGAAGACGTGGCTCGATAAACCGCTTTGGAGTGCAAACCAGCGAAACTCGGCTCCGGCGGCTGCCGCCTCCTTTCGGGCCGTCTCGAACAGGGCCCGGTCTCCCTTCAAGTCGAGCACGACGATCGAACAATCCTGCGCTGCTGCGAGTTGGGCAACGAGCGGCGCAATGCCCAGCGACGTCTTGCGAGATCCCGAATCGCCCACCAAGTGCGCATGCTGATAAAGTAATGGCTTGTGCAGCAACACCGGATAGTCGCCGAATAGGCTCCGTCCCAACAACAGGTGCTCGCGCTCCTTACGGTCGCGGGAGTTGAGCATGCGGTTGACCGAAATGGCCCACGGCGTCTTGGTCGGGGACTGGGCGTATCCGCCGGGTGCCTCCAAGGCCAGCCAATACCGGGCGAGCAAGCTGCCGAACAGGAACCAGTAGGCGACGACCAGCAACACCGCGGGAAGCGCCACGGCGGCGGCGACGGCCCCAATCAGCTGCCAAGTCGTCCAACCGCCAGCGGGCGCCGCGCCGAACAGAAGCTTGGCGACCGAGTCGACGAGGACGACGGGCGCCGTCGACGACGGGTCCGGGTTCAACATCAAAACGCTCATGGTGATCGACACGAGCGCGACGATGAGCATGAACCGCCGAGTCCACGCGGAGCGGAGCCAGCGGTCAGGAAACAAGAAGATGCCCGGCGCCGGGGACGGATCGTAGGCGAACCAGACTTGCAGGGAACGGGAGGTGGCGATCCACGTCGCCGACCACGACATACGCGGCACAATCCCAATGGAGTGCCAGACGAGCCAATACACGGGGAGTGGCGCGACCATCGCAGCCAGCGCCAAGGGACCGGCGAGTTGCCGGAGGGGCGCACGGGCGGGGAGTTGCAAGAACCAAACGAATGCTTCGTATCCAATCCAGGCTTGGACAAGGAGCACGACGAAGGCCGCCCGCGTGGTCAGCAATTCGGGGCATTCGGGCGGCAGCGCTTTGGAAAGGAGTTTCGGCCAGAGTGATTGCCATAACCGCATTTCGCGCCAGTCGACACGCGGATTGACCGCCACCCAAAAGGCGAATTGTTTGGCGCAGCAATAGGAGAGCATGAGGGTGACGGCAATCGCCGGCACGAACACCCAAAAATACGTGCCGTGCGTTGAGGTCAGCACGGCAAGAACGATCAGGCCACCCACGACGGAGAACAGGGCGCCGTAGCGCCAAAGCCCCTGCCACGTCAGGTTTGGCAGGACCGGGTGAGATCTCAAGTACCAAAGCAAGATGAACAGCACAAACAACAGGGCAGTGCCGTTGAAGAGATACCCGACAAACGGACCGAGAAGCTGCAACACCCAAAAGAGCACGGTCACGAGGATAACCAGCGTACCAATCGAACAGGCGGCGGCGAGGGTGATAATACCGGCCGGCGGCAAGGCCGGCCGATAATTCAACTCCATATGTTCCGTGGCGGGGAGCAAGGCCGTCTGGAGCGTATCTCGGCTATGGGCCAGACGCCGCCGCATCGCTCAGACTCGCCGGTAAAAGAGTTGTAGTTCGGGAACGGTGACGACTTCCACCGGCAGGGCCGCCCGGAATCCGAGCTTGACCGCCGATGCCAACAGCCGCTGTTTGAGGGGCCAGGCGGTCAAGATTGTAACGCAAAACTGGCCGGCTTGAATCCGCTGGGCAAAATTCGGCAGGCGATAATGCTGGGCCAGCAGCCGCTGGAGCTTGCGGATGATTAGCTTCGGCGGGTTGCCGCGATCGACGAGGACCGTGCCCAGCCGGGCTGGCGTGTGGCGGGCATCGGCGTAGAAGCTGCCGGTCTTCATTCGCGGGCGGCAAAGTTCCGGAAACGTCGTTTGGAATTCCGAACTCGTGAGCCGCCGGACGCCGTGTGCCGAACAGAAGGCCAAGAAACCATACGCCAAAGGGAAGCTCTGCTCGGTGAACGGCCGGTCCGCGTCGGAAGCAGCGTCCGTGAATTCCCTCCCCTGTTGCCCAACGACGTAGTAATGAAAGCCGTTGGCCAGCCGGCAGACGCGCAAGTACCCATCGGCCACGAGCCGACCGACGACTTTACTGACGGCGCTCTTGCCAGCTTCGGCAAAGAAGTGCCGCTGGATGAACTCGCGCGTCGAGAGGCGGTAACGCGCGACGTGATCGAGGATCTGCCGATCACGTAGGGACGGCTTCGTCATGGATTCACCAGATTTCGTAAGGCAAGCCGCGTTCGCAGCAATAGTCGTGATAGTCCGCCAGTCGCGCGCGGGAATAACTGCCGCCAAATTCGACGGCCCGATAGGGTTCGCCCGCGGCGGAGACGAGCAGCGCGTCGGGCAACGTTTCGCGACGGCGGCGGTCGCGGGCCACGCCGTCTTCGCCGTGCCAGCGTGCCGCGTCATCGGGCCAGCGCCGCCGATAGGTCAAATAGATGACGCCGACGTGCAAATCGTGCGTGACCTGACAGAGATTTTTAATGGCTCCTGGCGCGGCCCCGCCGAAGAGTCCCAGCGCGCGCGGGGCCGCCAAGAAAACGGTCATCCGTCGCGGGTGACCGGACCACCGCGCTTGAAGCCGCCACGACAGCGCTCCAAACGCCATCGGCCGTTCGCCGGGGAACCAGGCGAATTCGGGACTGGCGAGCGTGAGCATCGGCCGGGCGAGCACAACTTCGCGGCGGAGTAGCCGAGCGCGAACCAGTTCAGTAAGCCGCTTGGCGGCGTTTTTTCGGCCGGTGGAAGTCGGCGTCCACCACGCGGCCGCGAGTTGGGCGAGCGACAGAATGCGGACTTTCGCGTTGAGCGCGTCGAGAATGTCGAGGTCGCGCGGCGCGAGGATCATCCATGCACCTCCTTGCGGGGACGACCCGGCCCGCGGTGCTGCGGAGGCTGCGACGAAGCGGGCGGCACGCTCGGAACCGGGGCCGGCGGCCCGGCCACGCCCGGAAGCGATTGCTGCTGACCATGCTGCGGCGCCGGGGGCTTGGGCCGGGCGGGGGCCTGAGCACCGGTTTGGGACGAACCTGCGCTCGCGGCGTCGGCGTGATTGCCGCTGCCGCTGCCGTTGCCGTTATGCGGCAGCTCGTTCAGCCGCTTGCGAAAACTCTTGGCGGCAGCGTGCATCAGTTGTGCCTGGTCTTGCCGCTCCAGGTGATCGAGGGCGTCCTGAAACCCGGCCAGCATGGCCTCGCACGTGCGGCGGCGAACGTAATCCCAAACGGAGAGCGACATCGGAAAACCTCCTCGAAGCGAAAAAAGAAAGAAGGAAAATTCGCTTCGAGAGATTTTCGGATGGCCAGCGCGCACGGGTCAGCGCAACATGGGGTCAATGTGGAAACACCGCGGAACGTCCAACGGACGGAAGCCGGGTCGCGGGACAGCGTCGCGGCGAGATGGGAACGCGAGTTTTTTCGTGTTCGCGTGTCGAATTTCTCGAAAACTCGCAAAACCCCAAAGTGTGCCGGTGTTCGTGATGTGGCAGCGATTTCGTGAGGGAATTCGCAAGTGGCGAACCGCAAAGCGGTTGCGCCGCGAGAAAACAATTGAGAACCCTCCAAGCACGACGTAGGGCGAGTTGCCGCGCGAAAAATAATTCCGAAGGGGTTTGGGGCGGCCTAATCGCATGTCCTGCAATGCCAGACTGCGACACAAGAAACGCCGGCCAGCGGCCGCTGGCCGGCGTGGGCACGCGCGCCGGAATTATGCAGCCCGAGTTCCGCCGGCCGACTTCGGCCGCTGGCGAAGGACGAGGCACACGTCGTGCAGCCGCGGAATGAAGCTGCACGAATACCGCTTGTGCCGGGCGGACGTCGTGCCGTGGCTGAACCGAATAATCTCCGGCGCGGCGAGGACCAAGTTTTCGGCGTAGGCGATGTTGAGCGTGCGAAAGGGCAACGCCAGATACTCGCCCTCGTGCCGCAAGTCGCCCATGAGAATCGCCAAGTGTCCCGTCGGCCGGAGCACCTGGGCGCAATTGCCGACGACCATCCGCAGGCGGTCGAGAAACTCGCGGAGCGTCGCCGCGTTGGCCAGACACCGCGGGTCATCGGTCCAGCGGACCATTTTCCAATAGGGCGGATGGAGCCACACGAAATCAAACAATCCCTGGTCCCAAAAAGCGCCCGACGCCGTGGCGTCGCGGCCCGCTGTGAGGTCGAAGCTCACACACTCGATGCCCAGCTCGCGGCACACGTCGCGGCACGTGCCGCCGCCGCTCATCGGGTCGAGAACGCGCTTGGGCCGGTAGTAGCGCAACAAGTCCTTGATCAACAGTCCCGAACAATTGCCGCGATAGCCGGCGTCGCCGTAGTCGCCGCGGCCCGGCGTGGCGTGGATGCTGGTCAGCCACGGAACGGGACTGGTGGTGTGCGGCGCCTCCGGCAACGGGACGAGCCGCGGCGGCGTTTCTCGGGATGAATTAGCATTGGCACTCGGTTTTTGGGTCGCGGTGGTCATCGGTGTTATCTCAGTGAAGGCGCCGGCGGATGCTCCGCCGGCGCACGTTTTTCCTGTTGGCTTAATCGTTGTTCGCGGTCGTCCGTCCGTCACAGCAGCCCCGCATCGGCGAAGCTAAACGCTTCGTCCTTGGCGAGGATGATGTGGTCCAAGAGTGGAATGCCCAAGAGTTCGCCGCCCGCGATGAGCCGCAACGTCAGGTTCCGGTCCTCGTCGGACGGCGTCACGCGGCCGCTGGGATGGTTGTGGGCCACGACGATTGCCGACGAAGCCGCCTGTAAGGCGATCCCGAAAATCAAGCGGGCGTCGACGACAGCGCGGTCGAAGCCGCCGCTCGACACGCGGACCCAGCCGAGCACCTCGCGGGCCGTGTTGAGGCACACGAGATACACGTCCTCGACGAGTTCCAGCTTGGCCGCGTCCCACACGCTGCGCAGATATGCGACCGCCGTTTCGGAACACGTGAGGACGCACGGCGCGGAGGACGGCTTGCCACGCGGCGGCTTGTGACGCTTGTACGAAACCTTGAGTTCGGCCAGCCGCGGGCTACGGGGAAACGATTTGATGGCGTTCATGATGAGTTCCTCCATGTTCGGCCAATCAATACTCATCGGGCAGCAAGACGGTCGTCGCCGAGCGGTCGGCTTCGGTGACGATCCAGAACCGCGTGCCGGCGGCCGTCTCGTAGGCGGAAAGCAACCGGGTTTGGTTGACGAGCGCCTGGTCGTTCGCTTGCCAATCATGCGCGTCGACGGCGCCCCAGTCGCCGCGGACGTGGCGGGCGAGCGCGGCCGTCATCTCGGCCGTCGACACGGCAGCGAGCGCCCCGGGAGTCGCGCCGAGGAAGCCGAGCGAGAACCGCGTGGCGGCGAGGTCGATTGCCAGCGGCAAGGAACGCGCCGCGCCGCCCGGCTGCGGCTGCACGTCGGCTGACGCAATCGCGGGCAAGGTCGCCACGTCGTACAAAATCGCGTCGGCCAAATCATTCCAACTGACTTCACAGAGCGCGGTCGTCAGGAGGTCGGACCAGACGCCGGGTTGGGTGAGCGGGTTGGCGTCGTAAAAGGATTCGCGGAGACGGTCGGCCAACAGGTATTTGGCGGCCTGATGTTCGGTGCAATACCCCTCGGCGACATTCGAGGACGTCGCCGCCGCGGCGATGCAGCGTTTGGCTTGTTCGTGCCAGAACGCCAGGCTCGGCTGTTCGTTGTCCAACCACATCGCGACGCACCAGGTTTGGTAGTTTTCGTAGCCGTTGTATTTCGTGTTCATGGTTCGTTTGCCCTATCAAAAAACGGCGTTGCGATTCACCTGCGACGCCGATTGTTCACTAAATTGGTCCCCCAACCCGGCGATGTTTTCGCCTTGGGGCGGACCGTTCGCAGAACGGTCCGGTCCGCCCCAAGGCGAAAACAAGAAACGCAGAAACGGCCGGGGAGTGGGCGGGGCGGACGAAGTTGCAAGCCCCGTGACAGGCTTGGGGCGGCGGCGCGTGTGGCGGCGGGGGCCTGGCGCGGGGCTTGCCGTGGCGGCGGGGGCACTCCCTGGTCGTTTCTGTCGACAGCGGGGCTTGAGGCGGATGCCTCAAGGGGCGGCGGGGAGAACGTGACGCCGAGCGAGCGCGCCGCTACGATGGCCACGGATTCGACAGTTGCCTCGCCACGCGAGCCACAAGCATGCACCAGCGCGCGACCATTCGCTTCCGCGGCCGCGTCGAGCGCGTCCTCGATGAAATCCGCCTCGGCGCAAAGACGTATCAATTGCTCGAACGGCTGGGCAGTGGCGAGCGCGAGCGGTATCGAGCGTTCGACCGGTTGGCGGGGCCGCAAGGCGACTACCGCGCGATTCACGTGTTGCCGCGGTCGGTAGAAGTCGAACAGCAACTGGCCGTGCTCAAACGGCTCGCCGACCTGCGGAACAACAATGTCCCGTTCATCGTTGAATACCACGCCCAGCGCGACCGCGTATATCTGGTCGTAGCGTGGATTTGGGGCCGCTCGCTCAAAGAGCATTTGGAGCGGGTGCGTGCGGGGCGTGAGCCGCCTGTATCGGCCTTTCACGCTTGTCGGCTCGTGCGCGGCCTCGCTCACGGACTTTGCCAATTGCACGACGCCTGGAACGTGAATCACGGCGATATCAGACCGGCCAATTTGATTCTCGCGCCGCAGGGAAAACACCTGTCGACGATCGACTTTGGCACGGGTTGGCTGACGGAGCGAGCGCGCGGTCGGACCCCGGGCGACGGCGCTTCAGGCCCCTACACGGCGCCGGAACTCCTCGAAACGCAAACCACGCCCGACTTCCGCAGCGACCAATTCTCGCTGTCGGTCGTGTGGTACGAATTACTCACGGGGCAAGTTCCTTACGATGGCGCCGGTGGTAAGGCGGGGCTAGCGGACCTGCGCGCGGCACTGGCGGGCACGCTGATTCCCCCCAGCCGCATTCCCCGCGCCAATGGCCATGTCCCCAAGGGACTCTGGAAGGCGCTGGATGGCGCGGTGTGTCGCGGCCTGGCGCTGGCGCCGAACGACCGCTTCGCCCAGCGTCGGACGTGGCTCGATGCGCTCGACGAGATTCACGTCGAATTTCGGCAGCGACAGAAGCTCGGCGGCATCAACCGCCGTGTTGCCGATTGGCTGGGGAAGTGGCTTGGTCGGGCGTAGCACCAGAACGACTACAGCAAATCCAAGCGGAGTGCCAGTTCATGCGGCGGCACCCACTCGAATCGGTCGCCGCACGGTGAATGGTAAAGCTGCTTGTCGGAGGCGACGGTCCCGAAAACCGCGAGCACCTCGCCCGCCACCTCCGTTTCGGTGACGAATTGCCGGAACCGCTGGGGACAGCCCCAATGGCAACCAACGCAAAGCTCTTCGGCAGGCGGATCGCGAAGCGGTTCGTCTTTACCGTCGAGAATCGCCCTCGCCGAAGCGAGTGCGTCGGTCAGGGCGGCTTTTGCTTGTGGCGAATTGGGAATCGTCTGGCCCTGATAGGTATTACCGAACAAGACAATCCCCGCAGGACTCTCCCGCCCCTCGCGGGCTTCGATTAAATGGCAATAGCCGGCCATTCGGACCGTGTGTTGGGCAAACAAGCGCGGTTCTTCATCCCGCGCGACGCCATTGGTTTTGAATACAGGAATCGTCACTGAGCCGTGGCGCAGCACACGCCACGGCGTGCCGGAGAGTGCCCACTCGTCATCGCGGTGCGGCTCGTGGCAACTCACCGAAACCCAGCCGGCGGCGAGCAATTGCCACCAGTCCACCGGCTGCGATTCGTCCTGGGAGAAATCGACGTCGCCCCCGCTCGCCCGGGCATTCAAGGCAACGGCTCGGATGCGCGATAGAATCGAGACGGCATTCAGGTGTCGCTGCAAGGGTCGCGCGATCAGCAGCAGAATGGCGGCGGGCAGCACAAGCCACAATTCGCGACCGAGCCACCAGATAACCGCGATGGCGACGAGCGCCCCAGCGGTGACGGCTCCCCATAGCCAAACGCGATTGAGGTGGTGGTTCAGGCTCTGCTCCAATTCTCTTAACGTGTACGGCAGCGCGAAATCGAGATTCGCCGGTCGCTCTTCCTTCGCTTGGTCTGCTCGCGTCTCGAACGTCAACACCCCGGCCCGCGGACAGAATACGAATTCCGACAGTGCATGGACCGTGAGCCACGGTCCGGGATGGGGCACTGGGGCAGTTTCCTCCGCGCTCATGCGACAGCCTCGCTACATCCATTTCTTGATGCCTGCCAAAACTTCATCCATCGAACTGGGCCGGGCGCTACGGCCCGGCGCGACGCACGCTAAAGCCAACCGCCGCACCGCCGGCGGTAACGGCGCATGGCCAAGCGCATCCGCCTCCTGACCCTTGGGCGGAAGTTCGCCGACGACGGCCTGCACCAACATCCGGCCCCAACTGTAGATGTCGGCCCGCGCGTCGATCGGCGCATCGCCATCGACTTCCACGGCCCGGTAGGGATCGTCCGGCCAGCCTTTCTTCGGCGACACGGTCGGCGCGCCGTCCAAGAGCTTGGCTAATTCGAAATCGGTGAGCACCGCCGCATGGTCGCTGCGACGGATGAGGACGAACCTTGGCGACAACTCACGCCGCACGATGGCAACCGCGTGCATCGCGCTCAAGGCCGTGGCAATCTGCCGCATGATGCCGGGTAATGTCGAGGCTTCCAGGCGGTCCGTTCCAAACAGCGACGCAAGCGAGTCGCCGTCCATCCATTCGTCGATCACCCACCACAAGGCGCCATATTCCCATTCGGCGGCGCTGAGATTACGGGCGATGTTGGGGTGAGCGCCAATTCGGTCACACACTTCGCTATGCCGCGTGAGGTGCGACTTGAGCCGCGCGCGGTCGTTGCTGGATAGCTGCGACAAGTCATAGCATTTGGCGCGACCTTCCCGGTTGGCGAGGTGGCGGTGTCGAACATGCCAAATGTCGTATCGGAGCCCGTTGGACGTTGTTTGTTCGTTCTGAATCGGCTCGACAAGATTCCATTCGCCGACCGACTGAAAGAACTCCAAGGGGCGCTCCCAAGAGCTGGGCGGTCGCAACTGGCGAAGCTCGTCCGGATGGAGGACTGCGAGAACACTTTCGGCGCCGAGGACATCGGCGAGGACTCGGGCCTTACTGACGAACGTTTTCGTGCCGCCGAAGATGGATTTGACGGTTCGCTTGTCGAGGCCAAGGGGCTTGCCGGTAAGCGGATCACGTCCGCGGCGTGCGGCGGCGTCGCAAAGCTGGTCGAGATTCCAGTTTTTCTTGAGCCTGAGAAAGTGGAGTTTCTCGGGATCAAGTCGGACGTAGCGCCAGTCCATAGGGATGGTCGTCCTGTTCACAAAATGCGCCCAGCACGAACTGACGCCTGCTGGCACGGTGGATTGGAATGGGATTGTAACGCTCGCCGGACGCTCTGGGGAACTGGCTTCGGAGCACCTGGCGAAACGGCCTGCGGAGGATTCGACGCGAAATGGACAAGCAACGCAATCTGTTCGACGAAAGCGCCCCGGCATCGCCGGACGAAAAACTGTTGGTCCCGGCAGATACGGTAGCTACAATGCTGTCGATCTCGGTACGCTCGCTTTGGCGTCTCCTCAGTGCTGGACGACTCGTGCCGCCCGTTCGCTTGGGCCGCTCCGTCCGCTGGCATGTCGCTGAGGTGCGGCGATGGATTGACGCCGGTTGTCCACCGCCGGACGAATAATACCCTGCTTTGTGGCCGCGGGAATAGCCGCGTCGCGCTGCCCTCGTGCATTGGCACTTCCGGGCAAATCCTGTCTCTTACCGACACAAGCTGACATGGCATCAATTTACAAAAAAACTCGGGACAAAGGTCGCAAGGGCACCTGCTGGTACATCGGCTACATCGATCACCGCGGCAAACGGCGAACGCGTCGAGGGTTCGCCGATCGCGCGGCGACCGAACAACTCGCCGGTCAGATTGCCGAAGAGGTTCGACTCGTCCGCGCCGGTCTCAAGGCGCC
>QEVI01000149.1 GCA_003576855.1 Planctomycetota bacterium | reverse complement strand
GGAAATAGAGCTCGGCCAGGCCCATCAGGGGATGCAGGCTTTCCCAGCGAGGCTTCGGAAGCTGATAGAACTCGACGCCGGCAAGCCCCTGGCGCAGGTAATCGCCGGCGCCCGGTGCGGCGAAATCCTCGACTACCCGCTGAGCCAGCTCGAGGTACTTCTGCTCGCCCGTGCGGCGGTACAGCAGCGCCAGGCCGTGCACCACGGCCTGGTTCATCTCGAAGCTGCCGGTGGACGAGACGGCGACGCCCGCGTCGAGGAACTTCGCACAGAGCAAATCGCCGATGCGGCGGGCCGCGGCCAGCGCGTGCGCATCCTGCGAGTCCTCATGCCACAGCAGCAAGCCGACGATGGCGTGGTAATGGTTCCACAGGTCCCACGTGTCGCCGGGCGCCGCTTCGCTGCCCGTGTTCGGGGCCTTGCCGGTGAGCCGATAGTCGCGGGGAAACGGCCCGAGGTAGCCGTCGGCGTCCTGCAAGGCGACGAAGTTCTTGACGAACTCGGCCGTTGCGGCGCGAAGCCGTTCATTGTCGGCGGTTCGCAGCACTTGCGTCGTTCCGGTGAGGTACTTGCCTGCGAATTCCCCCGACCACGGAAGCAAGTTGCGATAAGGCCGCTGGTCGCGCGCGGCGAACATGTCGAGCATGGCCGGGTTGTCGCGACAGGCCCGCAGCAGCCAGTTCGTGGAGACCGCGTCG
Organism: Planctomycetota bacterium; assembly: GCA_003576855.1. Classification (GTDB taxonomy): domain Bacteria; phylum Planctomycetota; class Planctomycetia; order Pirellulales; family Lacipirellulaceae; genus Lacipirellula. The sequence goes on along the minus strand of QEVI01000149.1, from coordinate 11,589 downwards.
ATGTACCGCTCGATCGGTCCGGCGAGCGACAGCTTCGCGTCGCGGCAGGGCCGCAGCGCCGGTTCAGCCTGCGACGGGACTTCGCCCAGCGCGGCGGTCGCCGTTACCAGGAGGGCGATGACAGCGGCGCCGATGATCGACGGCGAAGGCCAATTACAACGGATGGAATTCATGACAGAATTGGTTTTCGGTTAGGCGGGGCTTGGGAAGCGCATCGCGGCGCGAAAGCTTGCCCCGCCGCGGAGACTGGCGCATCAGTTGGACGAAAGCGCGAAGTCGTGGACGCTCGAGTCGCCGGACACGGTGATTTGCAACTCGGTGTTTTCGTTGTATCGGGCGGGAATGATGTTTTCGAGCGCTTCGCGTTGGCCTCCCGGGGCGTTGGGGTCCTTGGCGAAGTTTCCGCGCCCGGCGAGCGAAATGATGCGGACCTTGTAGACGCCGCCGATCCTCAGCCCTTGCGCAACGGCGGGGACTTCGTAACGACCGCCTTCGATCACTGCGCCGGCGGCGGGTCCGCCCGTCTCTTCCGTGGGAGTAAACTCGATTTCCCCGGTGGCTAGCGGGGCGCCGTCGAGCGTGACGGTCCCGCTGACAGCGACTGTGCCCGTGCCGCCGCATCCGCAGCAGGCGAAGACCCACGCCGCGAGGATGCACGGCGCCGCGCGGCCGAGGGTCGCCGGCCGCCAACTATTGCAAACCAGTGGCTTCATTGCAGCGCTACTTCGGGTTCTTCGCCGTTGATGCTGCCCAGGGCGATCCATACCGTTTGATCGATGCTATCGGCGACGAACTGAATCGAGCCGTCCACGCGAGCGCCGTTGACGCCGCCGGCGTGGTAGCTGCGGGCCGCCCAATAACCGGTGGTAAACGAAGTCGCCTTGGTGCAGGGCGCTTCCGGCCGTTTCGTATCGCCGCAGCCGTAGGCGTCGCGATCGGGCTGCGTCGAATTGGGGCTCAGCCGATGGGTGTAGGCGACGCCGTGATCCACCGCCCAGGTGCCGCGGAAATCGAGCTCGCCGTCCAATCCGGCGATCACCTCCGAAAAGGCGAACGTGTTGGACGTGCCGTCGATGACGTGCTTCGCCGAGCGCTCGATGTTGAAGTTGAACAGGGCCTGCTTCTTGGATTCGATGGCCGGGTTGGTGACCGGGTTCTTGGAATTGAACTGGTCGCTGTATCGATTGTCGAAGTCGAGCCACGTGCCGTCGGCGCCGAAGCAGCCGACGTAGTTCGAGTGGGCCCAGCCCCAGTCCTTAACGAAGCCGGGCGTATCGCTGGGGCACTGAAAGACCTTGATCGGCGTCTTGAACAGCGGACCGTTGACGGCCGCAAAGTTCGGCCCCCGATCGCCTACTTTCCAGTTGTAGGCCACGTGCATGGCCGACAGTTCCAGGTACGGCATCAGGTACACGGTCCACTGGTGGACGATGGTCCGGTTCATCTCGTCGTCGGCGCGTGAACCGCAAGGGTAGGTCTTCTTGGCGGCCAAGTAATTTTGATTGGCCAGGCCGATCTGCTTCAGGTTGTTGGTGCACTGCGACCGCCGCGCCGCCTCCCGCGCCGCCTGCACGGCCGGCAACAGCAGCGCCACTAGCACGCCGATGATGGCAATGACGACCAACAGCTCGACAAGCGTAAAACCGCGCCCGCGGCGGCGCCGGCCAACGTTACGAATCATGGGAGCCTCCTCGCACTCTCAAATTACTCCACTGCTGGATTCTTAGCGGTCCGCGGGCTCGCGGCCAGAATCGGGGTCGGCCCCCCAAGGACGCCCCCAATTCTGGCGCAAGCCGAGCCGGCTCGGCCGGCGACTGCCGCTGCGGCTGGGCGAGTTGCGGGCAAGAGTCGCCGCTGAGGGGAAGCGGACGCTCTTGAAAGGCAACTCGCCGCCGCAGGGCAATTCAGTGCGCTTAGACTCGATCGGCGCGGCGGGCCGCCAGCGCGGCGATCGCCAGCACGACGGCCATGGCGCCGGCGGCCGGCTCCGGCACGGCGCCGACCTGCCCGGGCGGCAGCGTTAGCTGCTGCTGCCAGGCGAGGAAATCGGCTCCGTCGCTATCGTTGTCCAGGTCGGCGTCGGCGAGAGCGTTGACGCCGACGGCGCCCTTCCAGATCGCCAGATCGGCCCCGTCTACGAACGTGTCGTCGTTGAAGTCGGCCGTCAGGCCGCCCAGCGGTGCAAAATCGATGCGGACATTGTCGAACAGGTAAGTCCGCGGGCCGCCGAACTCGCCTCCCTCGGCGACGATAACCGACCGTAGCTGCCGGCCGATCAGCGGCGAGTCCTCCTCGATCACAACAACGTTCGACTTGTCTGTGAGCGTAGTCGTGTTGAGCTCGGTGGGGGCGATGATCGTCTGGTCGTCGATCAATTCCTTGAATCCAGGGTCTACTGCCTCGAATTTGAGCACCAGGTACGAGTCGGTCGGCACGGCCGTCGGATCGGCGCCGATGCCCGCGGTCAGGGTGTACGTGCCTGCCTGGATCGTGCCATGGTCCTGGAACACGCCGGCATGCCCGCCCTGGTCGCTCATGGTGGCGAAGCCTAGCTGGTCGCCCTGCTGATTGCTGAAGACGGGCGCCGGGGGACGGTACTGGCCCGCGGTGTTGCCGTCGGTCCACGTGCGGAACCAGCCGTTGCGTTGAAACGAGGATTCGCCGACGAAGATATCCTGCGGCGCGCCGCCGCCGGCCGGGGTTCGCGTCAGCCGTACGTTGTCCAGCAGGTACCGGCCGCCCGGATTGAGCGGATCGGTTCCCGGCTCCGGATCGTCGGTCACCAGGACAAGCCGCAGGTAGTGGCCAATGGCCGAGCTTCCCGCCGGAATGTTCACGCTAGCCGAGACGTCCGTGAATCCTTCGTCGTTGGCCGTGCCGACCGGAAACGGGTTCGAGCCCAAGAGCTGGAAGGCGCCGAAGCCGACTTCCTCGAAATTGATTTTGAACGGGGCGCTGGTCGGCTCGCGGCCGGGCTGATGGGCCAGGTCCACGGTCAGGTTATACGTCCCCTCTTCGATTACCGTTACGTCGAGAAACGCCACTGCGAATCCGCCGTCGAGATCCTTGTCGAGGAACGCGATGTCCGTCCCGGTCTGTCCCGGCAGCGGCGGGTCGAGCGTCGCGCGTCCGGCTTGGCCTCCTTGGGAGAATATTTCCCAGTTGCGCGGGGCGAACGGGTCGGCCATCGGCGCGCGAACCAGGTCCTCGAACGACGAATCCTTCACCACCACGGGAATTGCCGATGCTGGGTGCACGAACAAGCCAGCTAGCACGATCGTCGCTGCCGCCAATACGCCAAATTGCCTGTGCATGGAAGTAACCTCCTTCAGATGGGTGATCGCTCGATCGCGGAATATCGGGCCGCTGCCTTCGCCGCACGGCATGACGGGCGTCTGCCCGCCGCCAGGCGACGCGCGACGTCCCGCGTTGGCCGGCGAGAACAGTCCCGGTCCGACTAGCGACCTGACAAGTGTGCAGCTCGAGAACTCGAGAAGATGACCGCCTTCTCGAGGGGCATGCGGCGTAACCGCGTTCATTAGAGCGATCGTGAAGAGCGCTCGTACCGCAATCAAATATTGCGACGTCGGCCGTGAGAAACAATGAGAATGGATGTCAAGCGATTAACATATTTTGGCAAGCGCAAAGCGTTGCCCTCGCGCGAGGCGGAACCCTACAATACCGAGTGTTTTCGCCAAAAAAGCCAATGCGGCGCCAGCGCGTCCGGCCCCAAGACGGCCGCAGTGCGCTGTACAGATGAGATAGAATGTCGCTTCCGCGGCGTTCGCCCCAGGCCTATGAAAATCCGCGCGAAGACTCGATCCGCTGGCGCCGGCGCGGGACACGGTCGGCTTCGTGTAGCGCTCGACATCGAGACGTCGCGCAACTATGGCCGACGAATCCTGATGGGGGTTTCCAAGTATCTCGTCACCCATCGACGTTGGTCGATTTACGTCGAGCAGCACGAAATCGGCAGCGGCGTCCGGCAGCTCCTTTCGCGCTGGAAGGGGCACGGCATCATCACCCGGCAGGCGACGCCCGACTGCGTCGCCTTGTTGCGGCGCCGCGGCTTGCCGGCCGTCGATCTCAGCAACTTCATGCCCCACCTGGGCATTCCCCGGATCAACTCGGCCGATCTGGACATCGGCGTGATGGCCGCGAAGCATTTCCTCGAGCGAGGCTTCCGCCATTTTGGTTGCTGCGGCTTCGTCGATCAGTTTTGGTCGCAGCGGCGACGCGCTGCGTTCGCCGAGGCGGTCGAGGCCGCCGGCGGCGACTGCAGCGTGCTGGAGCAGCCGTTCCGTACGCGGGCCCAACTATGGGACCGCGACCAAAGCCGCCTGGTAGCGTGGCTGAAACAGCTGCCTAAGCCGGTGGCCGTGTTCGCCACCAACGACCTGCTGGGACACCATGTCCTGGATGCCTGCGGCGGCGAAATGTCGGTCCCCGAGCAAGTCGCCGTGCTAGGCGTCGACGACGACGAGTTGTTGTGCGGGCTGTGCGATCCGCCCCTCTCGAGCATCAACCCCGATCCGGAGCGAATCGGCTACGAAGCGGCGACGTGGCTCGACCGCATGATGCAGGGCGAAAGCTCGCCGAGCGATGCGTTCCTCGAAATCCCGCCGCAGGGCATCGTCGTGCGGCAGTCGTCGGACATCTTCGCGGTTCCCGACGAGGATTTCGCCACGGCCTTGCGGTTCATCCGCGAGCATGCGTGCGACGGCATCACCGTCGAAGACGTGGCGGCCCATGTCGCCGTCTCGCGAAGCTGGCTGGAACGGCACTTCCGGGCGCACCTCGGCCGCAGTCCTCAGGCCGAGATCCGCAGCGTGCAGATCAAGCGGTGCCAAGAACTGCTCCGCAACACCGACCTGCCGCTGAGGACCATTTCGCGGCTAGCGGGCTTCAAGCACATCGAGTACATGAGCGTGGTCTTCAAGCGCGTAACGGGCGAGTCGCCGGGGCGTTATCGCAGCTTGAAGCTGTAACGCTCGCCGCATGCCGGGAACTGCGGCGGGCCCTAGCCGCCGGAAGCCGCGGCCGACGCCGCTGCTTCGGCGGCGGCTTGCGCGACTAAGAGCGGCGTCACCTGGCCGCGGACGGAGACCATCGCCGTCGGCGCGCCCATGCCGTAGCCCTTCAGCGGGTTATGCCACAGGATTTCACCCGTCAGCGGCGACAGGCAGTAGATGTAGCCGTTGGTCGACGCGATGAGCCGGTCGCCGTCGAGCAGCAAGGTGACGTATCCGGATTTCATGTCGCTATTGGACCAGACGATTTCGCCCGTGTCGCGGTCCAAGGCGAGGGCGTAGCCGTTGAGGCCGACGAAGATGAGTTGCTCGATGGTCATGGCAAGCGTTCCTCGAATGACTGTGGAGTTAGCAGATCATTCGCCGGCCAGGCGGAATCCTTGGCGCCGGCCGCTACAAGGCCATGGTAGCCGGAAATGAGGCCGCTGGGAGCAGCACGATCGTTTATGGCGTGAAGGAACGGGCCTCCAGGCTCCGAGCCGCGCGACCTGCCCCAGCTGCCGCTCAACGAGCGGCCGGAGCGGCCCTCGCCGCCGCGTCTCGCTGCCGCCCCGGCGGCTCGTTGAGCCGCGGCTGAAAGGGGTGAGCGCGGCAGAACCTGAAATAGGCAGCACTTCCTATTCGTATTGCAACAGGTCCCCCGGCTGGCAATCGAGGGCTTTGCAAATCGCTTCCAGCGTCGAGAACCGAATCGCCTTCGCCTTGCCGTTCTTCAAGATGGAGATGTTGGCGATCGTGATGCCGACGCGCTCAGCAAGCTCGGTGACGCTCATCTTCCGCCGCGCCAACATGACGTCGATGTTGATGATGATGGCCATACTGGCGTCACACCGTGAGCTCGTTTTCGGACTTGATCTCCACGGCGTTCTGCAGAATCCGCTCGAACATGCCGGCCGCGGCGGCGACGACGATCGCGGGAAAAGCAACGACGATTCTCATCATGATTCCCTGCGGCCGATCGTCATCCGCGGGGTCGGCGAACGCCATGAAGATGAAACTGAACGCGATGAAACCGATCACCGCGATCGCACAGAACTTTAACGTTCGCAGCGCCTTCACCGCCTCTGGCGAGAACACGCGATTCTTCCCGGCATATCCCAACACCTTGAACGCCTGATAAAGCGCCACGAAAAAAGGAATCGAGGCCACGTACACGTACGCCAGGAAGGGGTCCTTGAAGTACACCTCGAAGGGCGTGGCCTGCGCATTTCTGCCTTCGAGGTGAGGCTCTCCGAGCATGATCGCCAGCGCCGCGATGCCGATGAGCACGACGACAAACTGCAGAAACGCCGTTGCGCTTCGTTTCATGGTTGCTGCGCTTTCTGCTTGGTTCGGTTCCGGCGGATGCAGGGGCCGGCAGCAGGGTTTCCCCCGCCGCCTGATTTCGCCATTTTTAGCCGGATATTTATCGTTTGTCAATAAACATTTATTGTTATTTATCGGCCCCTGATTCTACGCGCTGCCCCAGCCGCGGCTCAACGAGCGGCCGGGGCGGCCCTCGCTGCTGTGTCTCGCAGTCGCGCGTCGCGGCCGCTCCGGCGGCTCATTGAGCCGCGGCTGAAAAGGGGTGAGCGCTGCAGCCCTCACTCCAGCGGCAGCTTCAGCAGCTCGTCGGCCAGGTCAGTTTCGACCGCACGGGAATCGTCGGTCTTAAGCGGCCGAGATTCGAAGGCGACCATCGCGGCTGCCAGGGGAAGCGGCTCGTCGTCTACGGCGGCTGGCGCGGCGGGCGTCTGGGCGACCGCCGGCACTTCGACGAGCGGCGGTCGCTCGTCGCGGCCGTCAGGCGTCAGCCAGTGCAGCGCCATGGCCGCGTCGACCAATTCCGCCCGGGAAGCGGTTCGCAGCGCTTCGGCAGGCGTCGCGCCAAGGCTTTCTCCGCCGCGAGCAGCCGCCGGCAGGGCATTGGATTGGCCGAAGGCCTCCTGCCACACGGCCAGGTCGTTGGCATCGACGTCGCCGTCGGCGTTGCTGTCGCCGTCGGCGCGACTGGCGCCGGCCGTCGCGCCGTAACCTCGCTGCCAAGCGAGGAAGTCGGCGCCGTCGATCGCGAGGTTCCCGTCGAAATCGGCGCTGGCCTCGATGACGACCGCCGCCACGCTGTTCTGTGATTGCCGCGGGTCGTCGATGCGGCCCATGAAAGCGATCGTCGAAGTGACGTTATCGCGGATGAGCAAATGGAACGGCCGATCGGCGAAGAACTCCGGCTCGCCGCCGCAGGCATTGTGGACCCACACGGCGAACTCCCACTCCTGGCGGCCGACGAAGTACGTGTGATAATCGGCCACGCGAAGGTTGTACACCGGCTCGGTCGCGTGCGTCCGCTCCAGCGCGGTTAGTTCGACCCAGCCGCCGGCGCTCGTCGAGAGCCAATCCCGCGGCTGCAACTCGCCGGCGGCCGTCCAACCCTTTCCCCGGACGAAGAACGGATGGGCGTCGGTCGTGCGAATCAGTCGGCCGCCCAGGCGCAGCTCGAGGATTTCAGCGGTTCGGCGGTGGACCTCCTCGACGCGCTTGGCCGCCAGCTCGCCCTCGACGTTGTGCTCGTCGCGGGCCAGCACGAGGTCGCCCTCCTGAAGCTCTTCGATCGGCCTGGGGCCCGCGGGGGTCATCACCGGCGTGCCGGCGGCGAAGCAGATGAAAAAGCCTATCTCGGTGGCCGCCGCCGCCGTGGTTCCCTGCTCGTTGACCGTCAGGTTCGTCTTGTGGAATACGTCGTTAATGGCCGCCCCGGCGATTCCCATGGGCGAAAAGTCGGCCGTCCCCAGCGTAAACGCCGTCGGCATGCCCAAGTCGATAAGAAGTTGCGTGAGACTATTGGATACAGCGAGGTCGATTTTGGGGAGGCGCACCAGCACGGGCGATTTCCATGACGTTCCGTCGAGCAACCCGTTGATTTCAGCCAACAATTCAGGCGTCAGGTCGTCGGCCCCGTTGGCTGGCGGGAGGACCAAGACCATTGAGTAATCTGATCCTTTAACGCCGTCGTCGAACGGTAATTCCAACACCGCGAAGCCCTCGAAAACGCCGTAGGTCGCCGCAGGCAACTCGGTGTACATCGTCTCCGTCACGATCGACTCGCCGCTGCCCAGCGTGAACGGACGCGAGGCGGTGTACCGCGGGTCGAACGGCCGGTCCCAGAAGCCGTCGAAGTACACCGCGTTGGTCAGCACCATGACGGTCATGGGACTGAGGTCGCTGACCAGGTTGGGGATCTTGCCGAAGGTCTTTTGGGAGACCCACTGGTTGATGACGTTCTGGGCTTGTTGGGGATTCGCGTAATCCACGTTCTGCACGTGGCCGTCGTACTCGTTCTCGACGAGGTCAAGATAGCCTTGGGCGACAGGGTAGTCGTCGTCCTGCCACAGCGCGTTGGCCACCCTCAGAAAGCTCGCCGCGAAATCATTGTGCGCGGCGACTGATTCCAGCAGATCGCCGAAGGCGGCGTGAACGCCCGGCTCGGTTCCCAGGTGGAGCACCTGCTCCATTTCGGCCGCCGTTTGGCCGGCCGCCCCGGCGTAGGTCATCGCCAAGCCCGTGGCGACGCTGAGCGGCGAGAAGAACAGGTTGCCCGGCTCGCGCTGCATGTGCTGGTACACGTCCAGCGCGAAGAGGTTGATGGCCTCGGCGGCGCGTCCCGCCAGCATGCGGCGATCCTCTACCTGCTCCAACCGTAGCCGACGAGGCCGCGAAGCGTTCGAGCAACGAGCGTGACGAATCGGACGACTAGCTTGAGATCTGCTCATGGCGCCATTCCTGCCGCGAAGGCGGCGCGGTCGTTCTCGTGGGCCCCGACGACCCGCCTTGCCCAACGAGCGCCTGCAGTATACCGCAGATGCTCAAGCGACGGACTTAATCAAGGGCAGCTTTGTCCCAACGCCATGCCCGCTAACACAACGGCGGGGTTTATGGCTGGCCGCAAGAACGAGACGATCACCTCGCCCGACCAGTCGGAAGCACTGGGGCACGAGACATTCTACGGCCGCTACGAGGAGCCGGACGGATCGTTACGGTATGGCGAGTCACGAGCGGGCCTTGCTCCACCGGACGACCATCCAAACCGGCCTGCCGTGTGAGATCTCTGCAGAGGCGACGACCGGACGACAATACGAGAGCTAAAGAAAACGCCTAAGCCCGTCGTGTTGACGAACTTAGGCGAAGCGGCGCCGGCCTGTGCGATGCCAGACCCAAGTAGCGGAGGAGGGACTCGAACCCCCGACACGCGGATTATGATTCCGCGAGGGAGTTTCGCCAAGTCGTTTCCCGAAGCCGGCTTCGATCGATCGTCAACGGACGTTTGCACATATGTTTGCACAAGCGTTCTGGCAGACTGCGACCTGGCACGAATTGTCGCATTATGGCCAAGCCTGTCTCGGAAAAAGCAAGTAGCGTTGCAGGCTGCGTTCGAATTGTATGCTCCTTGAGCCCGGCTAAGGCAGAGGGTCTGGAGTCCAATCGTACAGCGACTTAGCTTTCGCATTCATCAATCCACCTTACTCTCCCGGAATCGGGTGGAAGTCCAGTAGCGGCGACGACCGAATCGCAGTCGCCTTCATTTCCTCAATGTCGTCATCGTCAAGTTGCCGTCGCCCGAGGTCCGATCGTCCTGGAATTCGCGTCATTTCAAAGTACGCGTCCGGTTCGCCCGGTGAATTGGCAAGGAGTTTCACAATACTGGCTCTAATCCAATGTTCGCATTTAAGTCCAAAGTGGATGCCGCTCAAACGGAAGGGCATGGGCTGGATCCCAGTAGTTTGACTGACGTCCCGCCATTCTTGCTCGTACTTCCACGCGGATGCTTTGGTGAGAAAGTACGTATCAAATACCCTCTGCGCCGCTGTATGAGACTCATGCAGTTTCCATTGAATGAGGTCGCCCGCTTCAACGATGGCATGAGGGCTATATCTCACTTTCCGGAGGTTTTGGCACTGATGCCCTTGCATGTCAAACTCTAAGCAAATGCCATTGTGACCGCTTGCATAATGACTCCACATAAGAGAGCTATCCCATTTAGCGGAGAGCGAGAGGACGCCGCGGGGCGCCATTTCCGCTGCTAGCAGCCGCTTCACTTCGCTTCCAAGTTGAAGCGTGTAATAGCGGCTAGCTTTAACGTCCGTCCTGTAATCCCCTACCTCTGTCGCCATATAGCGAAGATAACTAATCCGTTCGTCAGCCTTCGCTTGCCGAGTTGCGGCGGCAGCTGGATAATTCCTCTCTTGTTCCGCCTCAAGCATGGCACGGCAAAGCCCCTCCAATTCCTCGAGCGTAACGCCTTTTTTCAAGGTTGGGTCACAGTCTAGCGGATCGTTGAATGTTCGTGGGTCCGCGTAGTACACCGTCGCCTCGCTGAACATGCGAAGCGTCGCGTTGCCAAATTCCCGATATTTGTAGAGCTTGTCTGGAGTCGGCACGACATTACCTCTGAGGTCGACAAAAGGCGTGTAAGGCACGATTCATTGACTCGCAGTCCAGAACGCCCCGGCGGCGAACAAACTCGGTCCCACTTTACACCGACCACACGAACTCGCGCACCGTACACCATCGCTAGACCGCTTGCATAGCCAACCCGCGCCTGCAACGCCTCAGCAGGGTATAGGCGTTTTCTGGAACTTTTGCCGTAGTTTTTCAGGGTAGCTCCAGCTGGCATCGGACCCCTGGTCTGGGTGTTATACTTGGTGAGGAGTCCTCGCAAGGGGCCCTGGATTGCGTCGGCGAGTTGACGCCGGGCGCGTATAGGTCAGGCCCAATTTGATCCGAGCTGGGCCCAAACAACCAAAATCGAGACCAAAGGATCTGTGCCACAACAAGAAGCCTGCGTTCGCCTTTAAGGATATTGGTTCGCCGGAGATGAGTCTGTGGCGCCGCATGCGAGTGGTCCACCTGGCGGAGATCGTTGGCCGATTCGGTCAACCACCTTTCTAACACTTCTGTCCCGCCCGAGAGCCGATGACCAAGAGCAAGTCCGCCGTACGCCGCGCCGACGTTTCTTTGAATGACAGGGCGATTTGCCTTGCCTTGGCCGCCAAACTGGGCGCGGAGCACCTTGAATTCACCTTTGCCGCGGAAGGCTCGGAGCTCAAACCGCAGCTCACTCATCCTTTAGGCGTCCCTAACGACGATGAGCGTCGCGTCATCGCTCGGCTCACCGAAGATGTCCAAGATGAGCTCCTCTTGCTCTCGCAAAAAAAGGGGCAGCTCTCGTCTGCTCAGTGGCGGAAGCTTGCGGCGACCGGCCTGGTACTTTGTCTGAACCTTAAGCACGTTAATTTGCCGGTGGTCACGCGGCGGCGTAACGATCTTCACGCTGCGGCGATGCAAGCGGCCGCACTCCTTGCCGAACCGCCGACGGCAACGGTTGAGTCTATGCAAAAGATGGGCGAGTACTCGCATTGCGTTTTCTGGAAGCTGCCCGCAGCCCTAGTCCTTGAAACCTTGAGTAGACAGGATGAGTATGTCCATAATAAGGATGTGGAGCGGGCGCAAGACCATGACCAATCAAATAAACTGAGGGGGGGCTCAGCGGGTGACGTAGGAAGTCTTCTCGCCCCGGCCGTCGAGT
>QEVI01000148.1 GCA_003576855.1 Planctomycetota bacterium | reverse complement strand
TTGTGGCTGCTGGCCCGCGGCCGCGATGGCGTGTTCGATTACCCCGCTACCTCGACCGGCAAGGCGCTGGCCATCGGCGTCGCGCAGGCGGCGGCGATTTTGCCGGGCGTGTCCCGCAGCGGCATGACGATTTCCAGCGGCGTGGCGTCGGGGCTGCGTCGTGAGTCGGCCGCCGCGTTTTCCTTCCTGATGGCGATACCTGCCATTGCCGGGGCTGGGCTGCTGGAAACGCTCGAAGTCGTCGAAAACGGCGGGACCAGTACGCCCGCGTCCACGCTTGTGCTGGGGTTTTTGGTCTCCATGGCCGTCGGCATTGCCGCCCTGTGGGTGCTGTTGCGGCTGCTCCGCCGGGGGCGGCTGGAGCTGTTCGCCTATTACCTCGTGCCGCTGGGGTTGGCGACGATCGCCTGGCAGCTTGCCGTCTGAAGCTCGCAGCGTCTGGCGGGAGGAAGCTGCCAGTCTGGCAGGGGGCGCCAGGCAGCGGGGCGTTTCCCGCGTGAGGCGATGCCAAATTGGCAATCGCCGCTGGAATGCCTCTATCGTCACAAGTGCTTGCGTAAACGTGGTTTAGTGCATGGCAAATGATTGGCGCGAGTGTTGCTAGTGCCGGCCGTCGGCGAAGCTGCGCCTCGACAATCTTCGCGCGGCCCCTCGCCACTCTGGCGGGCGTCGGTAACACTGAGACGCTTGGCCGTTTGCGACGCGGTCGCAGCTTTATGCACTTCCTTCCCGTGCCGGGGGGCTTGCCGACGGTCGTCCCGCTCGGCTCGGGGATTTACAACGCATTTGTTCCCACAAGCATCGGAGGTTCGTTTTCCATGGCAGCTACGGTCACCAAGAAGAAGAGCAAAGTCACGCTCCAACCCCTCGGCGACAAGGTCGTCGTGCAGCGCGAAGAGCAGGAAGAAAAGACCGCCGGCGGCATTTTTCTGCCGGACACCGCCAAGGACAAGCCGAGCCGCGGCACGATCGTCGCCGTCGGCACGGGCAAATTGCTCGACGACGGCACGCGGGGCGAAATGCAGGTGAAGAAGGGGGACCGCGTGCTGTTCACCAGCTACGCCCCCGAAACGATCACGATCGACGACGAGGAATACCTGCTGATGAGCGAGAGCGACGTCCTTGCGGTGATCGAGTGAAGGCGATGCTGGATGCTAGATGCTGGATGCTAGTAGCTAGCTATCGGCGATCGCATACAAATCCCGTCACGCTATAGCCCCGACCTAGCTAGGTCGGGGCTGCATACCGTACATCTCAACTACCGGATTAAGGAGCCACACTATGGCCAAGATGATCGCTTTCGATCAGGAAGCTCGCGACGCGATGCGCCGCGGCGTCACTAAGCTCGCCCGCGCGGTGAAGGTCACCCTGGGCCCCAAGGGCCGCAACGTCATTCTGCAGAAGTCCTTCGGCTCGCCGACGGTGACCAAGGACGGCGTCACCGTCGCCAAGGAAGTCGAACTGGAAGACGCCTACGAAAATATGGGCGCGCAAATGGTCAAGGAAGTCGCCTCGAAGACTTCGGACGTCGCCGGCGACGGCACGACCACGGCCACCGTGCTGGCCGAGGCGATCTTCAACGAAGGCCTGCGGGCCGTCGTCGCGGGCGTCAACCCCGTGCAAATGAAGCAGGGCATCGAGCGGGCGGTCGACGACATTACCGCCGAGCTGAAGAAGATGTCCATCAAGATCAAGAGCACCCAGGAAATGGCCCAGGTTGGCACGGTCGCCTCCAACGGCGACGCCGAAATCGGCAAGATGCTCGCCGAGGCCATGGAGAAGGTCGGCAAGGACGGCGTCATCACCGTCGACGAAGGCAAGAGCCTGGCGACCGAGGTCGAGTGGGTCGAGGGCATGCAGTTCGACCGCGGCTACCTCTCGCCGTATTTCGTCACCAACCCGACTGCCATGGAGTGCGTGCTCGAGGACTGCTACGTGCTGGTGCACGAGAAGAAGATTTCGAGCGTCAAGGACCTGGTCCCCTGCCTGGAGGCGGTCGTCAACGCCGGCAAGCCGCTGCTGATCGTCGCCGAAGACGTCGAAGGCGAGGCCCTGGCGACGCTGGTGATCAACAAGCTCCGCGGCACGTTCAACGTGTGCGCGGTGAAGGCCCCCGGCTTCGGCGATCGCCGCAAGGCGATGCTCGAAGACATCGCCGTGCTCACCGGCGCCCAGGCGATTTTTGAAGACCTCGGCATCAAGCTCGAATCGGTCGGTCTGGGCGAGCTCGGCCGCGCCAAGAAGGTGATCGTCGACAAGGACAACACGACGATCATCGAGGGCGCCGGCAAGAGCCAGGACATCAAGGGCCGCATCGACCAGATCCGCCGCGAGATCGAGAACACCACCAGCGACTACGACCGCGAAAAGCTCGAAGAGCGGCTCGCCAAGCTCGCCGGCGGCGTGGCGAAGGTGAACGTCGGGGCCGCGACCGAGAGCGAAATGAAGGAAAAGAAGGCCCGCGTCGAGGATGCCCTCCATGCGACCCGCGCGGCGGTCGAGGAAGGCATCCTGCCGGGGGGCGGCGTTGCGCTCTTGCGGGCCAGTGCGAAGGCGAAGCCCGAAGGCCTCTCGCACGACCAGGAGATCGGCTACAAGATCGTGACCCGCGCCTGCCGCAGCCCGCTGACGGCCATCGCCGACAACGCCGGCGAAGACGGCGGCATCGTGTGCGAGCGGGTCGTCGCGGCCAAGGGGAACGAGGGCTTCAACGCCGCCAGCGGCGTGTACGAGGACCTGGTGAAGGCGGGCGTGATCGACCCGACGAAGGTCACTCGCACGGCCCTGCAAAACGCCGCGAGCGTCGCCACGCTGCTACTCACCTCGGACGCCCTCATCGCCGAGGCCCCGAAGAAGGACAAGAAGGGGGCCGCCGGCGCGGGCGCGCCGGGCATGGACGACCTGTATTAATCGATGAGTGGCCATAGCGAGCCGCGGGGTTCACCCCCCGCGGCCGTCCCAAGACGCGACAAGCCTCGGCAGGGCCTTCCTGCCGAGGCTTGCTTATTGCTGATTTCGCAGCCCGTTACTCGGCCCGCAGCAGTTCCTCCACACGCTGCCGCAGCGGCGGCAAGTCTACGACCACCACTTGCCACACGGTCTCTAACTTCACGCCAAAGTAGTGGTGGATCAGGGCGTCGCGCATCCCGGCGATTTGCTTCCACGGCACGTCGCGATTGGCCGATCGCAGTTCTACCGACAAGTGCTTCACGGCTTCGCCGATCACCTCCAGATTGCGAATGATGCATCCTGCACCATCACCTCTACGAAAAACGCCACCCGCCCGCCAGCGGTAAATTCAGCAATCCGTTCGGCGGCATTGCGAGTGTGCGCGAGATAGGCTCGATCGTCGTTCACAACGGGACAGCATCCGCAAGAATCCGCTGCTCCAGGTAGGGACTGATTCCGCCTTCCACGACGACATCGACCGGTCGCCCCAGCAACTCCTCAAGCTCCTGCTGGAATCCTACTTGGTCGAGCAACGACCGGCCTTCGTCCAAGTCCACAAGAATATCGACGTCGCTTCCTTCATGGGCGTCGCCACGGGCTGTGGACCCGAACAATCGCACTTGGCGTGCGCCGTATTTGGCGGCAATCTTCAGAATTGCCTCGCGGTTAGCGTCTAGCGGAGTTGCCATCTTGATGTGGTGTGAGCTTTGAGGGGCGGGTTTTGCGATACTCCAATTGTAGCATCTACGGGGATTGGCATGGTTGGACGGCGCAATCTGAAGCGGTATTCGCGTTCGCTCGGCCACTGCCTCGTAGCCCGCCGGGCTCCCGGATGCTTTGCTCCCCATGCTAGCGCCGCGTGGCTAGTTATAATGGATGCCGGCGGCATGTCGCACAAGTGCAGGGATATACGCATGAATGAGCTCCTCGAATCGCTTCACAAGGTGAAGCAGCGCATCGAGCGCTACGGCTCCAAGGGCATCAACGAGCAAGACACAAAAGCCACGCTGCTGCAGCCGGTTCTCCGCTCGCTCGGCTGGGACGTCGAAGACCTGGAAGACGTTCAGCGCGAGTACAAGATCCGAAAACAGGACAAGCCAGTCGATTATTCGCTGTTCCTATTGCGCACCCCGTGCCTTTTCGTCGAAGCCAAGGCGCTCGGCGAGAACCTCGACGACCGAAAGTGGGCGAATCAGATCATGGGCTACGCCGGCGTCGCCGGCGTGGGATGGGTCGTGCTCACCGACGGCAACGAGTACCGGCTGTACAACTCGCACGCGACGGTGCCGATCGAAGAAAAACTGTTTCGAACTGTCCGCGTCGTCGATGATGCGGCGGCCGCCGCCGAGACCCTCCTGCTGCTGTCGAAGCGCCGGATGCAAGAAAACGAAATCAATGTACTTTGGAAGGCCCACTTCGTGGATCGGCAAGTGCAGGCTGCCGTCCGCGAGTTGTTCGCGGCGACCCCTGATGCGGCCATTGTGCGTTTGCTCGCTAAGAAATTGCCCAGTCTCTCGCCCAAGGACGTGCGGACTAGCTTACAGCGGGCGAGCATCACGTTCGATTTTCCCATCAGGCCGTCATTTAACAGAGCATTGCCCGCCGGCGCCGGGGAAAGGCCCCGTAAAGGAGCCCGCCCGGCCAGGAAACCAGCGGCCAAAGGCCCGCTCGCCAGGCTCGGTATCCGTAGGAGCGAAGTAATCTCGCTGTTGATGCAACGAGGGTTTTTGGAGGCAGGCAGTGAATTGGCTGCCGACTACCAAGGGAAAAGCTTAACCGCAAAGATCATCGCGGATGGGAAGGTCGAGTTTCGCGGCGCTAAATATGCGTCCGTCTCCGCAGCCGGCGCCGCCGCGAAGCAGTCTGTATCGGGCCAGTTCGCCGCGACGGATGGGTGGAGCTTTTGGCGCGTCAGAGACGTCGCTGGCCAACTCGTCCCCATTAGCACCCTCCGGCAGCGGCTCAAGGCTCAGCTCGCCGGCAAGCCAGCGTGACCGCTTTCCGGCGCCCAGGCCGCCTGAACTCCCCGCATTTACCGTGGAGCCATCGGCTACGCTTCGGGTATCCGCAGCCGCAATTTGCTTGTTCCTTGGCGGACTGTGCGATTAGCATAGATCGCGGAACGACCGACGGTCGCACGGCGCCCAAGAGGCAAGCTCATGAGCTCCATCGCAAACTGCGTACGCGTTCTTGTCCAGGGATGGATGTTTGCATCGTTCACAGTCGCCGGCGCCTTCGCCATGGCGGCGCCCAGGGGCGACGTCGTGCTGGACGCGCACGATATTACCGGCCTGCGGGGGTCGCTGGTGCTGACATTTCAGGCGGTCAAGATTGGGACCGAGGACCGCGTCGTTGCCCACTTCGACCTGAACGGAGTCGAACCTGGATTCGAGGCCGCAGTTTTGCGAATTCCCCTGGCCAACTGGGATCCCGAGCCGCCGGCGGGCTCCTTAGGGGTGTACTGGTTCTATGGCGACGGCGTCGTCAGCGCCGATGAATGGGACGCCGGCATGCTGCTTCGCGAAGTCGCCGGCATCGAGGCCCCGGTGGCGACGCTCGCCGTCGAAGTAACCTCCGCGGTCAACGAGGGGCTGGCGCAGCAACAGCCGTATCTCAGCTTCGTGTATCGCGGCGGTCCCTCGGATCGTTACTTTCTGGGGTCGATCGTTAACCTCCCCGACTCCACAATCCTGCTCGACTACGTTCCTGAACCGGCGAGTTGGGCGATGGCTGGCGTCGGCATCCTGGCTGTAGGCATCTGCCGACGTCGTCGCACGCGGTGAGTTCGCCGGCGCACCAGCGTTGGACGCGGCTGCGGAACACCGCGCAAACTGGCGTGCGCCGTACGCCAAGGCCGCCCTTGCCAAAGGTCCGCGTAGCCGTTGAAACGCCGCCGGCGGCGCGCCCGACTCTACCACACGAGAACTCGAAACTCGCGCCTCGTAACTCGCGCCTCGCAACTCGCTAACCGAACGTGGCGGCGCCCGACGCTACCACACGGTCAGCTTCACTCTCCCCGCGGGTAGTCCTTCAAACGGTCCAGGGGTCGGCCGCAGCGCGTCTCGCGCTTTCCCGAAATAGTCGGCCCCAATCGTCAGCGGCGCGCCGTCCGCGTGCTCATACGGCAATTGCGGGATCGCGGCCGGCCCCAGCAACTCGGTGGTCACCGCTCGGGTTGTAATCTGTTTCAACCCTTCGCCGAACTCCAGTTCCAGCACCACCTGGTCCGGCTGTGCCATTATCTTCAACTGTGGATCGGCGGCATGAAGCTCCTCCGGCTTCGCCTCGCCCGGCAGCGGGGATGCCTCCCGGTAATAGGCATTGCCGCCAGCGTGCAAGGGCAGCGGATCGGCGCCGGCTGCGGACGCGGCTTGTTGCTCGCGCGGCGGCGACGCAGGGCCGGCCAGGGAACCGTCCGACGGGCTGGCCACCGGCCGGACTTCGCCGAGGAAGATGTTGTTGTAGAACCGGTTGTCTCCGCCGCGAATCCGTTGCAGGCCGACCACGGCCGTGCCATGCGGCGCCAGGTGGGGCGTCTGGCGGCCCAGTTCCTGTCGGCTGACGATGGAACCGGCGAAGAGATTGTGCGCGTAGGCGCCTCCTTGCGACATGTCCAACAGCGAGGAATGCGACAGCAGCAGGTTGTTGTCGAGCAGAAACGGCCCGTGATTCACCTCGACGAAAACGTCTTGGCCATTGTCATGAAATGAATTGCGCGAGACCCGCGTGCCTTGGGCCATCCAGTCGAGCCACAGCCCGAGGCAAGTCGAGTAGACGCGGTTGTTTTCAATCGTCACGTCGACCGCGGCGTGGAGCTTGATGCCCGCCATCTCGGCGCCGGTGAACAGCCGCCGCACATGGACGTCGTGAATGACGTTGCCGCGGATCTCGCTGAACACGGCGCCGAGGCTGCCGACGATCCCCGCCTGCTCGCAATGCGAGATGACATTGTTGCGGACGATGTGGCTGCCGACCGTTTCCTTATTCCAGCCGCTCGCCAGCGCCCGCTCGATCGTCTTGACGTATCCCTCAGCGGTGTCGGCCGAGGTGTTGTCCCACTGATCGCCGTACTTGCCGAGCGTGATGCCGACGCAGGTCGAGTGGCTGACGCGATTGTCTTCGATGATCCAGCCCTTGCTCCAGTTCGTGCCGACCAGTCCGATCTGCTCGGCCGTCGGCGGGGCCCACGGCGTGGCTGCGTGCCGGAGGGTAAAGCCGCGGAGCGTAATGTAGTTCACCCCGGTCCGCCGCGGATAGAACACGGTTTGGCGGACATTGATCTCCACCTCTTCGCGGTTCGGATCGACGCCCTTGAACTGTGCCCAGATCGTCGTGGCGTCGTCGCCCGCCTCGGCGAACCACAGCGGCTGCGCGCCGGCCGGCTGCATCACGTCGTCGAGCGTCGCCGCTTCGACGAGCCACTGTCCGTTCAAGTACACGGCGCCAGTATGGTGCGGCCGGCCCCGGTCGTTGAACCAGTCGCCGCGAATCAAATCGCCAAAGGGGTTGAACGATCCGAAGAACGAGTTCGGCAGCGACGTCTTCCAGACGTCCCCGTCGACCCGCATCCAATCTTTGATCACTTCGGACCCGCGGATTTCGACGGTTTCTCCGGGCGCCGCCTGGTAAACGATTCGCCTGGCGTCCGACTCGCCGCCGCGCGGCGGATTGACCGACTCCCGGTAGACGCCGGCGTGCACGGTAACGACGTCGCCCGGTTGGGCCGCGTCGGCGGCCCGCTGGATCGTGCGAAATGGCGCCGCTGCGTCGCCGGAGTGGGCGTCATTGCCGTGCGGCGCCACATGGAATTCTTGAGCGGCCTGGAGCGGACGGGCAAGCAACAGAATCCAACTGCAGGCCAAGAACGCCGCGCATCCTACGGCACGATTCATGAGAGAAGCCTCCGCCGATTCCCTGCGACAAGTAGACCGCCACGCCGCCAGCCGCACCGGGCGGCGCAGCCAGTCTTAGGAGCCCGCCATGTTAAGGCTGCCAGGGCGCGGCCACACCTGCGACTTGCCGCGGCATGGCGGTGAACGTCCCGCACGTTAATCGCCTTAATTGCCCCGTTCTGTTGAACCGGCGAGGCGGCGTGGCTCGCCTTACGCGTCGGGAATCACCGGCTCCACAAGTTGGGCGAGCATCGTGAGCGATTCCTGCCACCCCAGGTAGCACATCTCCACGGGAATCGCCGCGGGAATCCCTTCCTGCACGATGTTCAGTTCCGTCCCGCAGAGGACCTTGGCGAAGGTGATCGTCACGTGCATCTCGCCGGGCAGGTTCGGGTCGTCGAACTGGTCGGTGTGGCGAATTCGCTCCCCCGGCGCCAGCTCGAGGAACTTGACGGAAAAGCTGTGGCTCCGGCCTGTCCCGAAGTTCGTGAACGACATCCGATAGCCGCCCCCTACGCGGGCGTCGATCTCGTGCACACGGCCCGTGAACCCGTACGGCGGCAGCCAGCGTGCCAGGGCGTCGGGATCGATGAAGGCCTTGAAGACTCGCTCTGCCGGGGCGCGAAGCACGCGGTGCAGCCGAACTGTGCCAGTGGTTGCCGACATGATTGTTCTCCCTACGGGTATGCGTGAAGCGAGGATTCCTCGACTTCTATCATTGGTCGATCGGCGGGACAGCGATTCGACGCGCCGCGACGGTTTTTCTGGATTTTCGACCGCCGCGCTTGGCGCCATGCGAGCAAAAAAGCGACCCAACTTTGTTTGGCGCCGGTTGGCAGGCCGATTTAGCGGGTGTTCTTTGACAATCGGCCGCCGGACGCATTACATTCCGCGCAGCGGAGACGCCCAGTCGCCGCCTTCTCTGGCCGTTCGCCTGCCGTTGATCGTCCGGATCGCCGCGATGGCGTACAGTCGCGCGCTGCCGGCCGCCTTGCTATTCCATTCGATGGGGGATCCAGCCATGTCTGAAATCCGGGATCGAGCCGCCCAGATTCTTAGCGAAATCCCGCCCTACCCGCGGCAGTTGCGGTCGGACGACCTGCCGCGGCCGAATCTCTACAACAAAATGACTGGCGGTCTCAAGCACGAAACGATGACCGACAGTTGGAGCAAGGGTAAGAACCTGACCGGCTGCAACGCCTTCGTCGGCTGGTATGGCAGCCGGTTGGGTTCTGCGGCGTATCTCGGCGGGTTTCCGCTCAAGGAGATGCTGTCGTCCATCGGGATGGAACGTGCGTGGATCGATTCGACGCCCGACAATCGGCCGCAGTACGGAGATATCCTGCGGCACACGGCGTTTCACGTCGATGTGGCGCTCGACTTCGACGGCGACGTTCTATACCGCGCCGCCGCGGGGCAGGGGGGCAAAGCCGCCGGCGCCGACGTCCTGTGCCGCGTGCGCGGCAACGGCGCCTACGATTGGCGAAGCCTGCAAGGGTGGATCGACTTGGATCTATATTTCGGCGACACGTTCGTTTCGCCTCCGTGGCTGGTGGGATGGTGGAAGGTCGCGTGGCAAGGCGACGTCTATTATTACTACTTCGATGAGGGTAGGCAGGCGTTCTGGACCCAGTCGCGCGTAACCGCCGGCTCGCCCCCGCCCACGAGCGCCAACGACTCAGGATCCGTGGAATTCGACAACGGATACAACATTACCATCGTGTGGAACGCCACGGGCACGAAGGAAAAACTGGGCCGCGCCGCAAGCTGGGAGCCGAAGCGGGGCACGAAACCCTCGATGAAAGGGACCTGCAACGGCGCTGCGGGGCTTACGGCGGTAAAGCTCTAAACGATCCGGCGCTTACAGGCGCCGGCTGGCTTTGAGTTGGTTGACCAGCCGCTGGGCGGCGGCGCGGGCCGTATGGATGCAGTGCGGGATGCCGACGCCGTGGTAGCCGTTGCCGGCCAGTTGCAGACCGTCATGGGCGGCGACTCGGCGTTCGATCTCGCTCGCCAGTTGAACGTGGCCGACCTCGTACTGCGGCATGGAGTTGCGCCAGCGGGCGACGTGCGTTTCGCGAGGATCGCCGCTGGCGCCCACCAGTTCGGCGAGCTGCTGCTTCGCCGTGGCGATAAGCTGCTGGTCGTCGCGATCGACCGTTTCCGGATGCAGTACGCCGCCCGAAAAGACGCGGATGACCGCCAGGCCCTTGGGAACGTGCGTCGGCAGTTTGACGTGGAGAAAGCTCGCGGCCACGATCGGCCGCTGCTCGACGGCCGGGACGACGGCGCCGAAGCCATCCAGCGGATGGGCGATCTGGTCGCGGCGGTACACGAGCGTAACGACCGCGCTGCTGGCGTACTGGATTTGCTCCAGGCGGCTGGCGAGCTCGGCATCCCACGGGCGGATAAGACTGGCGGCGCACCCCGTGGACGCGGCCACGACGACGCCGTCGAAGTGCTCCGGGGGTTCGCCGCCGGCGGGCGTGATCGTCCATCGGCCGGCCGCTCGCCGCTCGAGGCGTCTGACCGGCGTGCCGAGGCGGGCGGCGCCGGCCGGCAGCGCCGCCGCCAGCGCATCGACCAGCACCCGCAGGCCGCCTTCGAGCGTGACGAACTGCCCGTAGCGGGCGGCAGAAGTGGGCGCCGCCGTCGGGGCATTGGCGTCGCGGCCCTTGCGCTTGCCGGGCAGACGTGCCGCGCGGCAGGAGCGCCACAGGCTGCCGTGGGTCCGCTCGGCCTCGATAAACTCAGGGAACGTGGCGGCGAGGCTGAGCTTGCGGGCGTCGGCGACGTAAATGCCGGCCACCAGCGGCTCGACGAGTCGCTCGAACGCTTCGCGGCCGAGCCGCCGCGTGGCGAAGCTGGCGACGCTTTCATCGTAGGCCGGGTCATCGAGCCCTCGCCGGGAGCGCATTAGCGGTTCGGCCAAGAGGCGGAGTTTTCCGGCCAGGCTGAGCACGGGGCTGCTCATGATGGCCGGCAGGTTCTGCGGCTTCATCAGCACAAAGCCGTCGGGGACGGGCAGCAGCTTGCCGCCGCGAACGACCAGCGCGCGGCGGAACTTCTCCCCCGTGGGGACGAGCCGATCGGCCAGGCCCAGCTCGCGGCACAGATCGAGCGCGTAGGGAGTCTTGATGAGGAAGCTGTCGGCGCCCTGCTCCAGCACCAGCTCTCCGCTGCGGAGCGTGTGGAGCGGACCGCCTAGCCGGTCGCTAGCCTCCAGCACCCGAAGTTCCACGCGGGAGAGCGACCGGCGAATGAAATACGCGGCGGCCAATCCGCTGATGCCGCCGCCGATGACGGCGACGCGAATGGCGCCGGAGGGGTAAGGGGTCGAATCGGCCACGGACGTCCGGATCGCGGAAGCCAGCGTCGTCTACGCCTGCGAGGACGCGTCTACGGAGAGCTTACCACGACGTCCGGCTCGACCGCCACGGCCAGTACGAGCCGGGGCGGGCGCCAAAGCGGTATTCCATGCCGGCGGTGAAGGCGACGTTGTGCATCGTGTCGATGTCGTCGCTGGCGAAGGCGAGGTTATCGATGATTTCCAGCTTCCAAGCGAGCCAGCGGGTTTGCGGGAATTCGACGCCGATGCCGAACGGCATGCTCAGCAGCCACGCTTCGTGGCCGGCCCCGTTGTCGCGGAGGCTGGCGATCTGGGTGCCGCCCAGGCCGAGTTGGAAAAACGGCCGGACTTTCGTATCGCCCCACGGATAGTACAACAGGCTCAAATCGCCGACGACGTACGTGCCGCCGGTCGAATCGTCGGCGCCCGTGTGGAGGATTTCGGGATCGGCCCACGCCAGGCGCCACTGGAGCCCCCAGTAGTAATCGAAGTCCCATCCGAGCCGCAGCCCGGCGAGGATTTCGTTCGATTGCGACACGCGGCCCTCGGCCGGATCGTCGCTGAGCAGCGGCCCGGCGAACCAGTCCAGATGATAAGGCCGGTTGAGCCAACTGCTGTACGCCATCGGTACGTTTTTCGGTAGGAAGCGGCCGTCGGTGGACGAATGCCGAAAGCCCCACTGGCGCATGTAATCGAACGGTCGCAGGTCGCTCTCCTCATCGGGCAGGGGGACGGCTTCTTCCGCGCCGTGGGACGAGTCATCCGCGGCGTGTTCGTAGATCGAATCGCCGCCGTCGGTGAGCTGCTCGCCGCGCATACGCTGTGGTCTGCGCTGTCTGACTTGCACCTGCGGCAGGACACAGTAGCAGCCTTCGATGGCTCACCCATATCAGTCGCCCGCCCGGCGGAACGCATTGCCGGCGTCGTGATTCTGCGGGCCGGAATGCTCTTCTCCAGACCTTTTCAAGCCCTGCTGCCCCATGCTCCGCTCTACCAGGTGGGCATTCGGCGCGACGAAGAGACGCTTACTCCGGCCGTCTATACGTCGAACGTTCCACAAGCGCCTGGCTGGGCCGACCGAGTGCTCGTGCTCGATCCGATGGTCGCGACAGGCGGGTCAACCGCGCGCGCCATCGCCGAAGT
>QEVI01000147.1 GCA_003576855.1 Planctomycetota bacterium | reverse complement strand
ACGCGGATACGACATGACAACCTCCATAAATTGAAACCAAGAGATTGCCAAGCTACCGCATCTTACCCCTTCGCGCCAGACGGGATTACTACACCCCTCCAAGGCGGCGCTAGGCGAACCAGGACTCAACCGTCCGTCGGCGATGCCGAAGATGAATACCCAGTGGAACGTCAGTCCAATGAGTACGGCGACGTGGAAGATCTCGTGCCACTGCACCACGCCGGGAAACACGACCGGCCAGCGCAAGACATCGAGCACGGCGCCAAGGGAATAGGCGACGCCTCCCCACAGAATCGGAGCGATGAACGCGTAGCCAAAACGCCGCCATAGGACGATGCCGGAGACGAGCCCGATCCAGCCCATGCCCAGGTACAGGCCCGTCCCCACGATCTCCGGGATCGCGCCGAAGAAAACCGACTTCAGCGTGATGGCCACCGCGGCAAACGACCAAACCACGGCGAGCATTCCCCATCGCCAAGGACCGCGAAACAGGATGACGTGCGGCGGCGTGAACGAACAGGCGATCAACACGAAGATGGCGGCATGGTCAAGCACGCGCAGCACTTCGCGCGGCGCACCCATGGGATGCAGCAGGTGATAGACCCCGCTGATCGACAACAACGACACCGCGCCAATCGAAAACAGCGCGAGACTGACCAAACGGGCGACGTTGCCGGCTCCGCGACGGAGCAGGAAGAACGCCAAGACCAAGAACACGCCGGCGCCGAGCAGATGCGACAAACTGCTCACGGGATCGGCAAAACCTGGTATCGGAATCAAGGGCATAATTGGCGCGCCGTCAGGAACTATCCCCGCTTGACTGCTCTTGCAACAAGTGCGCCGCTCCAAACTGCACGGCGAGCCGATGGGGCGCAAACATGCTGCTCCTCGACGCCCGCCTTCGGTCAGCAAGGCGGCCTATCGAGCTGACGCTTAGCTGCGGCGACCACGGCGCCAGCGGTGATGCCGAATTTCTCGAAAACCGTTTGTGCGGGCGCCGAGCCGCCAAACGACTCCATGCCGATGAATTCGCCGCCAGGGCCGAGGTAACGGTCCCATCCCTGGCGAATGCCCGCCTCAATCGCCACACGCGCGGCGACGCCGGGCGGCAGCACCTTATTGCGATACGTCTCGCCTTGGTCCTCGAACAACTCGAATGACGGCAGGCTCACCACGCGGGCCGCGATTCCTTCGGCGGCAAGCTGGTCGTATGCCGCACAAGCTAGCGACAGCTCGCTTCCGCTCGCTAGCAGCAGCACCTGCGGCGTTCCGCTGGGCGGATCGACGAGCACATAGCCTCCGCGCAACACGCCTTCGGCCGAGCCGCACCGTTGGCGATCCAGCGTCGGCAGATTCTGTCGCGTAAGCACTAGCGCCGTCGGACGCTTGCGCTCCGCCAGCGCCGCCCGCCAGGCGTACAGCGCTTCGTTGGCGTCGCCAGGTCGGATCAGCACCAGGCCAGGGATCGCTCGCACCGCGGCCAAGTGCTCGACCGGCTGATGCGTCGGCCCGTCCTCCCCCACGCCGATGGAGTCATGCGTAAACACGAAGATCGACGGCACGCTCATCAGCGCCGCCAGCCGCATGGAGGGGCGCAGGTAATCGCTGAATACAAAGAACGTGGCCCCGTAGCCCCGAAGACCGCAAAGCGTCATGCCGTTAACCGCCGCCGCCATGCCGTGCTCGCGGATCCCAAAATGGAGGTTTCGGCCCCCATAGTCGCCGGACGAAAAGCTCGCCGCTTTGTCGATCAGCGTCTTGGTCGAGGGCGCCAAGTCGGCAGATCCGCCTACCAGCCACGGGATGCGGGCCGCAAAGGCGTTGAGCGCCTTGCCGCCCGACACGCGCGTTGCCATGCCCTTGGCATCGGCGGGAAACTCGGCCGACGCATCCGCCCAGCCCGCGGGCAGTTCATGGCGGAGCATGGTCTCGAGCTCCGCGGCGAGTTCGGGATGCTGGCGTTTGTACCGGGCGAACATCTGCTCCCACGCCTCGCGGGCCGCAGCGCCTCGCCGCCGCAGCGCATCGCCAAAGTGGTCTCGCGCCTCGGCGGGAACCAGAAACGACTGATCCTCCGGCCAGCCGTAGCTGCGCTTAGCGAGCTTGATTTCTTCGGCGCCCAGCGGCTCGCCATGCGCCGCCGCGGTCCGCGCTTTGTTAGGGGCTCCGTAGCCGATGATGCTGCGGACGACGATCAGCGTCGGCCCGTTCTCATGGGTTTGAAAGGCGTCGTAGGCCCCGCCCAGCGCGGCCAGATCGTTGGCGTCCTCGACTTCGATCACGTGCCAGCCGAGAGCTCGAAACCGCGCCGTCACGTTTTCGCTGAAGGCAAGCTCCGTCTTGCCCTCGATCGTGATCTGGTTGTCGTCGTAAATCCAGCACAGGTTGGAAAGCCGAAGATGGCCTGCCAGCGAAGCCGCTTCCTGCGCGACGCCCTCCATCAGGTCGCCGTCGCTGCATTGTGCATAGACGTTGTAGTTGAACAGTTCAAAACCGGGCTTGTTGTAGCGGGCCGCGAGCCATTTGCCCGCGATGGCGAAGCCCACGCTGTTGCTGCAGCCCTGCCCTAGCGGCCCAGTGGTGGTCTCCACGCCGGCGGTGAACCCGTACTCCGGATGGCCCGGCGTCGTGCTGTGCCACTGCCGGAAGTTCTTTATGTCGTCCAACGAGACCGCGGGTTGGTTCACGGGGCGGCTGTTATCCTCCAGTCGGCGCACGCCCGCCAGATGGATCAGCGAATACAGCAGCATCGACGCATGGCCGCAGGAGAGGACGTAGCGATCGCGGTTGGGCCAGAGCGGCTCGTCGGGGTCGTACCGCAGGTAGTCGATCCACAACTTGTAGGCGACCGGCGCCAGGGCCATGGGCGTGCCAGGGTGCCCCGAGTTGGCCGCCTGAACGGCATCCATTGCCAACGTGCGAATCGTGTTGATTGTGAGCTGACTGAGATCTGCGGTCATCGGTTTAGGGAACGACGAAAGCGAGCGGTTGGTTTGACGTAAGTGCTTGCGGCGTAAGAGAAAAAATATAGGAGAGGGGTTTCCGGTATGTCAAACGCCCCTTCGGCCAGTCGCAGAAGCCGCCGGGGGCCCGTATCTTCGCTTTCGCGACTGGCGCAAGCGCGCGGCCGCCGCCGGGGGTCAGCAGTATACGCGCTGCCCCAAAGCGCAGCTCTGCCGGGCCTTCGAAGCGATCGTCAGGGCCCTGTGGGCGTCGTCGAGACTGGCGGTCTTCAGCACCAGGCTCTCCACGGCGCGGTGGAAGTGCATGAGGAGCTGTTCGCCGACCGGCCGTTCATGGTCGAGCGTCTCCAGGTGTTGGCCGGCGCTGTCGAACCAAGCGACGGTATTGGGCAAATCGACGAAGGCAATGCCCTGGTCGCAAACCACCTTCAGGTCGGCAGGCCGGCGGTAAGAAATCGACTCTTCGCACGACTTCGGCACGTACTCGCCGCACGCGATCATCGCCATCGCGCCTTTTTCAGCGTCTTCGCCGTCGGAGAAATCGACGCTGACTGAAAAATAATCGGCGCACTCCTCGTCGCCCCGGTTATGCGACACGGCGACGACCGACGTCGGCTCGGCATCGACGACGTACCGGCACCAGTCGATCAATTCCACCATGTCCAGTTCGCACTTCGTGCCATACTCGCCGGCGGCCGCGACCGTCCGCCGCCGATTGCAGAACAGCAAACGCGGGCGGCCCAACCGAGTGGCAATGAGCTCCTTCAGTCGCAATGTCGCCGGCGAAAGCCGGCACGGGAATTCGGCCATGAAGGCGACCCCGGCCTCCCGGACGCGATCTCGGAGCACTGCGGCTTCGTTGTCTTTCAGCTCAATGGCGGCCGCGCAGTAAATCGCCTTGCCCTCATCGCACGCGGCGTAAATGGGGAGCGGGCCGAACCACTGCGGCGAAAGCAACAACACCGCATCGACGTCGCTCCGGGCCGTCAAGGCGCGGAAGCCGTCGTGAACGCTGGCGTTGAGCTGGCGGGCCGCCTGCTGCGCCCGATGCTGGACAGGATCGCAAACCGCCGCAACGTCGAACCTGTCGGAAAGCGCCCGCAAGGCCGGTAGATGGCGCGAATCCCAAAGCGGCCCGATGCCGACGACGCCGACGCGGATTTTCATAGGCTTGTTCTAGGCGGCGGCGAGGCCGGACGGACGTGTCGCCAATCGCTGAGCCGCTCGTCGCGGCAGCGAACCCCAAATCCAAAGTATACCGCGACCCGCCAGACGGGCACAGGCGACTTCGGATCGTCGTTCGCCCCGCAGCAACAGATCACCGCTCCGCTGCCGTCACCGCCGCCAAACCGCTTCACCGGTTCACCGTTTACGATCCAGACGCCATTAGCCCGCGTGCGGCAAGCATCTCGTGCAACAGCTCCATCGGCAGGCCGACGACGTTCGATTCGCTGCCGCTAGTAAGGTGGAGCCAACCAGGGCGGTCCTGGTAGCCGAAGGCGCCGGCCTTTCCTCGCCAGAGACCGCTGAGGAGGTACTCGTCGAGCTGGTCGTCAGAAATGTCGTCCATGACTAGCTCCGAAGTGGCTAGTCGAACGTCAGGCCGACTCGCCTCGGTAGGCGCGAGCGGCTGCCACAGGCAGAGCCCGCTGTACACGCGGTGCGGGCTGCCGCGGAGTACTTCCAGCATGGCGCGAGCGTGGGCTTCGTCGCGCGGCTTGCCCAAGATTTCGCCGCGGCACTCGGCCACGGTGTCGCAGGCGATGATCAGGCACTCGTCCGACAGGTCCCCTCGTTGTTTCATTTGCGCGGCCACGTCGAAGGCCTTGCTCGCCGCCAGTTCCATAACGAGGGCCGCCGGCCCGCCCGAGGAACAAATGCCGCATTCGACCGACTCCACCGAGTCGCGAGGAACGACGACTTCAAAAACGTAACCGGCCTCGGCCATCAATTCGCGGCGGCGGGGCGAGGCGCTGGCCAGCACTAAGCGCAGGGTCGACATGCGGCAAGGACTCAGGAAACGCGGCGGTCGAGCCAATTCAAGCGGCGTGGCGACGCCTTAACCATGACGGCGCTGCGGCACGCGGCGGATCAGGCGCACGCAGCAACTCCGGCGCCGTTGTAGTATCGTGGAGCACGGCCCGGTTGGCATAGGTCCCCGGCTCGCCGTTTTGCTTGGGCCAACTGCCGCGGTTGCTCGGTCATCCGATACGATTGTAGTGTAAGGAGCCGCGTTGACAGGACGTACCCGTCCGCGGCGAATACCGTGACAGCGAGGGAGCACTGGCGTTGATCGCCCCGGATCACTTGGACGTTATCTACGAGGACAACCACCTACTCGTGGTGAACAAGCCAGCCATGCTGGCGACCATGGGGGTAAGCGAAACGACGCCGAGTCTGCTGGCGACGGCGAAGGAATATGTGCGCCGGAAATACCGCAAGCCGGGAAACGTGTATCTCGGCGTCGTCAGTCGGTTGGATGCCCCGGTCACCGGGCTAGTGTTGCTGGCGAGGACCTCCAAGGCGGCGGCGCGGCTCAGCGAGGCCTTTCGATTGCGGCAGGTGGAAAAGACTTACCTCGCGGTCGTGGAGGATTCGCCGAGCCCTTCCTGCGGGAAATTGGAGCATTATCTCCGGAAAGATGAAAGACATCGGAAAATGCACGTCGCCTCGGCCGAGCATCCGCAAGCGCAGCTTGCACGCCTGGAGTACCGTGTGCTCAACTCCGACTGGCCCATGTCACTGGTGGAGATTGCGCTCGATACCGGGCGCAAGCACCAGATCCGCGTACAACTGGCCTTCACGGGCCACCCCATCGTCGGGGATCGCAAGTACGGCGCCAAGATCCCCCTCGCCGATGGCATTGCCCTCCACGCGCGGCGATTGTCGCTGCTGCATCCCGTGCGGCGCGACCCGTTGCGGCTGGAAGCGCCGTTGCCGCCAAGCTGGAGGCGCCACCCCTCCATCGTCAAACTGCTGAGGACCGCCGAGTGACGGGTTTCGCGCAGCTTTTCGTCGCTGTCCCACGCCGTATGCCGAGTGGCGAATGCGTGGCGCCGGCCTTAGACTGGTGGGCGATGCGCCGCCACGCTTCACAGCAGCGCATCGACTATCAATCGGCATGGAGCCCTGCGAAGTCGTTGGACCCCTTCCGGCTGAAAGCTGACGGCTGAATGCCGACGGCTCGTTTGGGCGAGGCTCGTTCGCACTCAATTCTCAATGGTGAGCTGGACGAAGCGCGAGGCGGCGTTGGCACAGGCTCCTCATTCCATTCTCGAACAGGCGGGCCTGGCCAGCGGATTGCTGACGCAGGAGCAAATCGACCGCGCCTGGCACACGATGGTCGATCCGCTGCGCTCCGGCGCCCATTCGTTGAACGACCTGTCCGACGAGGTGCTTGGCCAGCGGCTTGTCGAGCTCGGCTTTCTCAACCGTTGGCAAGCGGAGCAACTTCGACATGGCCGCACCAAGTTCACGCTCGGTCCTTATCGCATACTCGACGCGATCGGCCATGGCGGCATGGGGTACGTGTTCAAGGGCGAGCATGTGCTGCTTGGCCGCATCGAGGCGATCAAGGTGCTTCCCAAGAGCCAGATGGACCCGGCGTCGGTGGCCGCTTTCTGCCGTGAGATCCGCTCGCAGGCCCAGCTCGATCACCCGAACCTCGTGCGGTTATCGTTCGCCGACAAGGAGGGAGAAACCTATTTCCTGGTCACGGAGTACGTGCCAGGGAGCGATTTGCGACGATTGGTCCGGCACCATGGCCCGCTCACCGAACAGCAGGCGGCGGTCGTCATTTCGCAGGCGGCCGAGGCCCTGGCGTACGCCCATGAACGCGGGCTCGTCCACCGCGACGTCAAGCCTGGCAACCTGCTGGTCACGCCGGAAGGAAGAACCAAGCTCACGGACTTGGGCCTCGCCGCGTTTTCCTCCGACGCAGCGCCGGCTTCCGAGGCAGGGCCGCGGCATATCGTCGGCACGCCCGACTTCATCGCTCCGGAGGCCATCATCTCGCCGGGCGACGTCCGCCGCTCCAGCGACATCTACTCGCTGGGCTGTACGCTGTATTACGCCGTGACGGGCAAAGTGCCTTATCCCGGCGGGTCAACGCGCGACAAGCTCCAGCGTCATTTGGAAGAGTCGCCGATCACGCCGCTGCGGTTCGCCCCGCATTTAGATCCCGAACTGATGGAGCTCATCGCCGCCATGATGCGAAAGAAGCCCGACGAGCGGATTGCGTCGGCGCAGGAGGTCGTGGCGCGGCTGCGGCGTTGGATGGCCGCGGCGAGTGAGAACACGTGGAAGCAAATCGGCCAATATGCCGCCGAACCGGGCGAGCCGTCGCTTACCGCCGCACCGCTGGCCGACACCATCGTAGTGGAGGCCGATCAAGTCGACACCGGCGAGCAAACGCCTGCCCGGCGAAGCGATGCCACGAAAGGCGAGCCGTTCGCCGGACTGCCGGCGGAGGTGGCCGAGACGATTCGCAGGCGGAATGGCGGTGCGCCTGGCTCGCCGACGCCGGGTGGCCGGGAAGAGTCCGCGGTGTTGCCAGGACTTGCCGTGGGATTCTGGCCGGCGGCGGTCCTTGCCGCGCTCATCCTGGCCGCGGTTGCTGGATTCATCGCCTATCGGTGGTAAGCAGGCCGGCCCGCCTTCCGTTCGGCCGGCTGGCGCCAAGGCCGACGACTGACGCGTCGGGGCGGCGCCGCTAGCCGCCAGTTGCCGGCCGCGACCGCGCGGCGGCGTCGTTGACTTCGCGCTGGAGATCGGTGATCGGCCGCGTGCTCAGGAACTTGCTGAGCAATTCGCGCGTGGATGAAAACAGCGCGTCGATACGCTTTTGCACAGCGGGGTCGTTCGCGGCAGGAATGCGTTTGGCGGCCTGCTCGATGTTGCGGCCAAACGTGGCCGACGTCGGCAATTCGTCCAACTCCATCATCAGCTTGCGGGCGTCTGCGACGCGGCCTTTCTTCAAGAGGCTTCGCGTGCGGGTCATCATGATCGCCCGCCGGGCGACGATGTCGATCAATTCCTCGCGCACGACCCGCGATTCGGCCTGGGCGCGAAGCCGCGACACGCTGTCGGCGATCGGCGCTTGCATGACTTCCGGAAGCCCCGCCGGCACAGGCACTTTGGCGAGCAACTGCCCGTCGCTCCGCAGCAGCACCATGGAAACGGGGCCTTCGCCGGGCGGCACGGCGATCACGCCGGCGGCGTTGGTCGTGCCAATTAGCTCAGATCGGCCGCCTGCGCTTGTGCGGAACACTTCATACCCCGCCAGGCCCTGTTGCGCGTCGCTGCGAGCGTGAAAGCGCACCTGGGTCGGGACAGGCCGACTGCGCAGGCCGATGGCAACCTGGTGGACGAAGCCGCGCCGCTGCACGCCAAATGGACGGCGCATACCGGTATGAATCTGCGCACGCCAAATAGAGGAACCTTTGCCGGCGTCGGATTCTGCCTCTGCAGCCGATTGCTCCGAAGCGGTGAGGAACGTCCACGGGACGCTAAGAATGCCGTTCTTGAGCAACTCCCCCGTGCGATCGGTGCGCCGCAGCATAGGTTGGAACAGATCGCCGGCCACGGCGAACGGCGAAGCCTCAGGGCGACGAGGCAAAGCGCCGCCTCGAAACGCCAGCATCACTTCCTCGTCGTTGTCGGCAATGGGCTCGATTGTCGCCAGCGGCGCGTGGGTCGCGAGCAGCAGGTCGAAGCAGGCCTCCTGCAAATGGGCGACCTGAAGGACCTCTCGCCGCTCGACCGGCCCCCACCGCCGCAAGTAAACGTCGAACTCACGGCAGGCAAGTTCGTAACCGCGCGGCGTGCAGCGGACGCACAGGGACATCACCTTGTCGTAGCTCCGCTGGTCCGCCGATAGCTCGTCCCACGGGACTTCGCGCAGCTCGAAGCAGCGGCGGCTTTCAAGGATGGTTGCGGCAATCTCAAGTTCGAACCGCCACAGCGGCGCCTTCACCGCGGCGGCGCGCTCAACAAGACGCCCGGCCAACTCGGCGCCTAAACCGGGCTGCGGCCGTGCGGCGCTGTCTACAGCTAGCGTGCAGTGGATGCGGTAGGGCGATGCGCCCCAATCGCCCGATGGAGACGCCATCACGCTCTGTGAGCCTGTCAGGGCGCCCGCCGCCGCAATGCACCGCAGCGCGCCGATGGCGGCGATACGGTGAATCCCGCGGCGTAGTGGCGTGCAAGGGGTCAAGAGTTGGTCAATTCGTTGTGAGGTAGTCGCCGTCCGAGCGTAAGCATGCCAGGCGGCAGGCACTACAAGGAAACGGCTGTGTGCAACTTGGAATGATCGCGGATTCGTGGCACAAGCTACCGAGCGCTAATGCGCCGACTTGCGCCAATTGGAGACGTTTTGATACAACGATACCGGGCTTTCGACGATGCCCGATACCTCCCGCCGGTAGGCCAAGTAGTTCACGGTTTGCCACAGTGGAATCACCGGAAGATCGTAATGCGCGATGCGATGAATCTCCTTTAACTTGGCCGCGGCTTGCGACCAGTTCTCCGCGCGCGACAGTTCATCCAGTGCGCTAACCATCAGGGCGCTTGATCGCCCCGCCAGCCCGTCGGCGCCGAGCACCCTGCGAGCGTCGACCAAGGGCTCCCATGCCGTCAGTTCCGCATAGCACAAGTCGTGCGGGAGGGCGTCGGTCGGCCGCGCGCCCTGGAACTCCACGAGCTTAACGGGTATGCCGACTTGATCGAGTTGGAGTTTGATGGCCTCGCATGCCAATCGGGCGATGCCGTCCGCCGGGTGCGCGAGAACCAACGGCTCAGGCGGCGGCATTTGGTCTTCGATTTCGGCCGCGTCCGCTGCCGCTTCTTCGCCGCTTACCGCGGGAGCAGCCGACGCAACGCCCGCGCCGCTGTTCCCGCCTTCCCCGGACCGCTTGGCTAACGTCGCCCGCGCCAGCCCTGCCAGCAACGCCGCGAGCCGCGGCTCGTACGGCCGCGGCTGCAACTGCGTATTGTATGCGTAGCCGACGGGGTCGTTGAGCTCGACGCCGACCGCAAACGGGCCGCTCACCGGGCGGAAACCTGGTCGCTCGCCGCCCCCCAGGATGATGTCCCGGACAATGCCCTCGGCGTCCACGCCGTAGCAGATGGCCCGCCGGAATTCACGCAGTTCCATGAGCGGGTTGGCTTGGTTGGGAATCAGCACGTGTACCGTCGGCAACCGGTAGGGCGCCACGACGATATCCTCGGCGGATTGAAGCCGCGCCAACTGCCAAGGCGCCACGCGTTCCAGCACGTCGATGTCATCATTGACGAGTGCAGCCAGCGCTCGATCGTCGTCCGGGAAGATCTGTTCCACGATAAACCGCGGCGACCCCTGGTCGCCCGCTTGTTGCGGGCGCTCGAAGCGGCGTTCATGCGAACCGGCGTCCTCCTCCTCCGGTTCAAACCACATGCCCGGGCTGCGATCGGCGGTGGTCAGGCGACGTAGCGGCGCCCGCAGCAGCGCCTCCGGGCGAACCGGCGGGCGCCGCCAATAGACGATCGCGTCGGTCCCGGCGGCTAATTCGATTTGGCTTACCTGGGCGGCGAAGTCCTCATGGTAAAACCGGCTCGAGGGATTGCCCATCGCGGCCAGTTGCCGGGCTACCGCCGATGGAAGCAATTGCCTTTCGATCGCCGCTGGCGAAAGGCGAACGGCGGTCTGCAGGCCATCGTCGCTGGTGCGAATCTCGCCCCAGCGGCACGCGTAAACGCCTCCTTCTGAACCGAAGTCAACGAGCTCGACCAGGCGCGGCGCGACTAGCGCTTCCAGGCGGGTCGCGGCCCAGATGGGCGGCGCATCATCGTCGCTCCAGTTCGCCCATTGCGTCACGCCCACGCGGATCTCAGGCGCTTCGGCTTGAATGCGTCTCCACAGCTCTTCGCCGCCCGCAACGTCCGGAAGAATCGACCTCGCATGGGCAATCGCCGCGCGAGCGTCGCTGTAGCGCTCTGCAGCCAGCGCGTCGCGCGCGATAGCAATTTGCGCGTTGGCGTCCGCCTGGAATCTCGAACGCCAGGTTGCGATATTCGACAACGGCAGGTTACGGAAGTCCGTTTCCAGCGAGTCGACGATCGCACGGGCGGCTCGGTAATCCTTCGCCTTCAGATTCGACGCGACGAGGCTATCGCTGACCGACTGGACCGCGTTAACAAGACGCGGGAACTGGGCGTTGCGCTGATACAGCGCACTGAGGACCGCCCACGCCTCTTCATGGCGGCCAGAGGCGTACGCGTCTGACGCTTCGCGCCAAAGGTGCGATTGTCGGGCTTCCTCCAGGCCGGCGAGATTCGGGTAATGTTCGCTGACGAGCGCGAGGTATTCGAACGCCGCGGCAAACTCGCCCGCCGCGGTCAGCCGCCGAGCCTCCTCCAACAGCATTTGTTCATAGAGCTCAATCTTGGCGATGGACGACCAATCGACGGCGTAGGCGATCGTCGGTTGACTGACTTGCCGAATCTCCAAGGTTCCCTCCGTGGGTAACGGCTGAGGGACTTGCCGGTCGGGCAGATCCAGCAGCGTGGTTTCGATCTGCTGGCCGCCGCTGGCTTCGTTAAGCGTGATGCGGTCGAACGGCGCCCGCTCCAATAGCCGGACCGGAAGTTCGGTCGCACCGTCGCCCTCGCCGTCAGCGCTCGGTTGGCCGCTTTCGCCCGTTGGCGATGAGTCGGCCGACTGCGCGCCGGCCGGCTCGTTGGAGCCGGGCGCTTGCGCCGCGGAAATCGCAGGAATGGCCGTCGCCAGCACCAGCGCCACTGCTGCGTAGAACAACCGCCGCGACATCGATGGACTGCTTGTCATGGTCACGGGCGATTGACAACTAACAGGGCGCCATCGGGAGCGGTGAGGATCAGCCGCTGGCCCATGGACGTAGGTCCTTCGATCGCGGGCTGTCCCAATTCCACGAAGCTGAGCTCTGCTCCGTCGGCAAGCTTAAACCGTGCCAGGCCGCTCGCGGCGTAGAGCACCAGCGCCGCATCGCCCTCGACGATTGGCGCGCCCGCCGGCTGCCCGTGTGCGAGCTTTTGTCGCCAGCGCACGGCGCCGTCCTGGCCGACCATGAGCAGCTCCTCGGCCTCGGTCGCAATAAGCAAGCCGTCGCTGAGGACGTGCGGCCCCCAACTGACGCGGCTTCCTAACGGGATTTCGGCCGCCGGCTGCAAATCCGGCAATGCATACCGCGCCAGCATTCCCGCCTCATTGCCGGCAAACACCGTGTTACCAAGCACGGCCAAAGGCGTGGCGAGCGGCGACGAGCCGATGTCGCCCCTCGCAGCCGCCGCCAAATGTGGCTGCGGCTGCGATTGTTCTGCACAATCGTCTGCAACACTTCCTCACTATCCACCCCCAACATCTCACACAGCCCCAGGCAGTAGA
>QEVI01000146.1 GCA_003576855.1 Planctomycetota bacterium | reverse complement strand
GGGCAGCTAACCGGCGGTGAACCACTTCCGTTACCCGCGGGTTAAGATGCACCGGATAGGCCAGCAGCAACTGCGGCATCGTGGCCGCGAGCCGGTCGAGCGCCGTGCAAATCTGCTCCAGGCCGTCGCCGAAGTTCTCCCGGCGGTGGCTAGTAACTAGGATCAACGGGCGCTGGAGCCAATCGTCGCCGAGCAGGCTGGCCAGCCGCCGGCGCAATTCGCTTTGTACGGCCGGTTGCCGCTGGCGGCGGAGCTCCATCAGCAGCGCGTCGATCACGGTGTTGCCTGTGACGAGAACCTTCGTCTCGTCCACGCCTTCGCGCAACAGGGCTTGGCGAGCGGCCTCCGTCGGTGAGAAATGGAAGTCGACCAGCGGACAGACCATGCGGCGATTGGCCTCCTCAGGAAAGGGCGACGCGAGATTGCCGGTGCGGAGTCCCGCCTCGACATGCCCAATGGGTATCCGCCGATAAAACGAGGCCAGCGCAGCGCAGAGCACCGTTGAAGTGTCGCCCTGCACCAGGGCCATGTCCGGCTTCAGTTCGTCCAGCGAGCGGTCAATTCGCTCGATGAGTCGCGCCGTCAGGCCGGCGAGCGTCTGGCTGGGCTCCATGGCCGACAGCTCGGCGTCGACTTCGATGGCGAAGAGCCGAATCACCTGGTCGATCATCTCGCGATGCTGGCCAGTGCTGATCACCACAGGCTGGAGACAGTCATCGGCGCGCAGCGCCGCGACGACGGAAGCCATCTTGATGGCTTCCGGCCGCGTGCCGATGAACACCGCAATGCGTCGTTTCATGCGTTTTTCCGCGAGCAATGGTTGAAATGCCGTGATGCGCCGGCGCGCGGCCGCTAGGAAGCGACGCTATTCCGCGCGCCGCCCCGGGGCGCGGCGCACCTATTATGGTCAGGAATCGGGTCTGGTTGCAGCGATTCTGCGGGCGCAGGCCCGAAGACCGGCGTTACCTTCGCCAGGCGCCGGACGGCCGAGGCTGGTAAACGCCCGCCGCGGCGCCGCGGCTCGCTGAAAGGCCGGCCGCAGTCGGCTAGAATTGAGCAATCTCCGTGAGAATCGCGGATTGCAGAATAAACAAGGAAACGGGATCGCATGAAAACGCTGTTGGTCACCGGGTCGTCCGGCCTGATTGGCTCGGAGGTTTGCACCTACTTCGACGGACGCGGGTGGCGGGTGCACGGCGTAGACAACAATCAGCGGGCGGTCTTCTTCGGCGAGGCAGGCGACACGCGTTGGAATCAGCGGCGGCTTGCACAAACGCTGAAGTCGTTCGAACACCACGAACTGGACGTCCGCGACCGCGCGGGGGTGCTGCGCCTGCTGGCTGAGTTGAAGCCGGACGCCATCGTCCACACCGCCGCGCAGCCGAGTCACGATCGGGCCGCCGCGATACCGTTTGACGATTTCGACGTGAACGCGGTGGGGACGCTCAACCTGCTCGAAGCCGCGCGGCGGGCCTGCCCAGAGGCGCCGCTGGTGCACATGTCGACCAACAAAGTCTACGGCGATCGGCCTAATACGATTCGCTTGCGGGAGCTCGACACGCGCTGGGACTACGATGACCCGGCGTATGCCAACGGCATACCGGAGTCGTTCAGCATCGATCAGTCGAAGCATTCGCTGTTCGGCGCCTCGAAAGTGGCGGCCGACGTCATGGTGCAGGAGTACGGCCGATACTTCAACATGCCGACCTGCTGTCTGCGCGGCGGCTGCTTAACCGGGCCGAATCACTCCGGCGTTGAATTGCACGGCTTCCTGAGCTTCCTGGTGAAGTGCAATCTCGAAGGACGAGAGTACCGCGTATTTGGATACAAAGGAAAGCAGGTGCGGGACAACATCCATTCGGAGGACGTCGCCCGTTTCATTCACGCTTTCATCGAGAGCCCGCGATCCGGGGAAACGTACAACATCGGCGGCGGCAAGAACAATAGCTGCTCGATCCGGGAAGCGTTCGCGCTGACCGAGGAGTTCAGCGGCAAGCCGATGAAATACGCGTACGTCGAAGAGAACCGCATTGGCGACCACATCTGCTATTACAGCGACCTGTCGAAGATGCGGAACCACTATCCGGGGTGGGACATCACCGTGTCGTTGCGCGAAACCGTTCGCCAAATCGTCGAGGCATGGCGCCGCCGCAGCGACGGCGAGTAGCCGCCCAGCCTCCGTTCAAGCCGCGCGCCTGGGACGACGGCGGGCGGCGACGACTAGCGGCGCGGCGCCGAGACCGGCCGCGATCATCAGCGAAGCAGGTTCCGGGACGGCGCCGATGGCGGCCGCCGCCAGGGGCATGGGCGTGGCGATCACGGTCGTCTTCCAGAGGTTCAGGTCGTCGAGATCGACGTCGCCGTCGCCATCGCCGTCGCCCGTGGCGCGAGTCGCCCCCACGAGCGTGTTGACGTTTTGCTGCCAGATGAGAAAGTCACCGCCGTTGACGACGCCGTCGGCGTTGAAGTCGGCCGATGGCGCGGCGAACCGCGTATTCATCCGCCAGGCGATGCCGTAGTCCCAATCGGCCGCGCCGGTCACCTTGAGCGCGTAGCCGCCGGGCGACAAGTTCCGCAGGTAGAGATGCTCGACGTTATCAACGGCGCTGATGCTCTGATCGAGCAGCGTCATCGCCGTCGACGTCGTGCTATAGAGCTCCAGGTTCAGATCCTGCAGCGCTAGCGAGGGCAAGAAGCCGGTCTCCGAGGCGTCGAGATCTTCGATCTCCGCGTTCCACGCCAGGGCGATCGACAGCTCGTCGGCGATCGTTCCCGCCGGGATCTCGAAGTTGTAGTACACGTCGCCGACAGAGGCGTTTCCCTTGAAATCCTGGTAGTCCCATCCGAACGGCGAAACCGCCGCGGCCGCGGGCGACTGGCTGCCCGGCTGCTGCCCGCCCAGCGTCATCAGGTAGCTGTTATAGACATTCAGTTCGCCGGCGCCGAAGACATCGTCCAGCGGCTGGGTCGGCGTACGGATCCAACCGGTAAACTCGGTCTTGGTGGCGCCCGCCAGCAGCAGGCTCTTGACGACTTCGTTTGGCGCCGTGCCGACCGGATCGAGCGCTTCGTACAGCAGGGCTGCTGCCGAACTGACGCCGCCGGTGGCATTGCTCGTGCTGGATAGCGGCGCGACGACGTCGGGCTTGCTGCGCCCCGGTCCGTACGAATCGTCTGGAGGCGTGGCATCGGGCGCGAGGGTCAGTCCGCTGCTGTGGTTGCCGTCGGTCCTGCCGACGGCGATGGCGTTGTAGCTGTGGCTGAGGAGGTAGGGAAGCGGGTTGGTATTGTTGTTCACGCCGACGACGGCGGTCATGCCCGCGCCCTGGTTGGCCCGCTCGATGAGATAATCGTAGCGCTTGAGCACCGAGACGTTGTGCGGATGTTCCACATGCGGCTGCGGCGATCGATTGCCGCTAGCCATCGTGCCGACCCAACTGTGGTTCTGCACGCGATAGTTCTGCGGCAGAGGGACGTCTTCCGTGGCGTATTGAAGGATGTTCTCCAGCCAGTGATTGACTTCATAGATGACGACGTTGTTCGCACCCGGAGCGAGGCTGTCGGCGTCGCCGTAGAAGCGGTTGGCCACGGCGCTGGTATGGGCGGAGATTCCGTGCGACGCGCCGCCGCTGCCGTCGGTGAACGTGACGGGCAGCCCCCGGGGATCGAGGCTCCCGTTGAAGCTGGCTAAGCTGGAGTCGATGTAGTAGGCGCCGCCGGAGGTGACGGCGTTCTCCACCTGCGATACGACGCCGCCGGCGCCGGTCGGCAGCGCTCCGCCGAGGCGCGACTGAAGCTGCGTGTACCCGACGAGGTCCCGCCACGATTGACTACGGGCTCGTTCGACGCTTACCGCCATCGCGGCGAGCGACGCCAAGGAGGCCAGGACGCAAATCAGCGGGCGGGTTGAACTAGCGGGCCGGGCAAAGCGCATAGCCAGAGGGTTCCTCGGCGGACGGCGGTTAATCGGTAGACCGCCCGCACCAATCGGCGGCCTTGCAACGCTGACCGACAGGTCAGCATGGGCCTGAAGCAAACAGCCGCATGAGCCCCCCCACGAGCTCTCGCGGCGCCAGGCAAGCGTCTCCCTTGCATTATCGCAGCCAGGGCGAGGCGTTCAACGAGTTGGCGTTGCCGGCGAGCGGCGCCGCCGCCGGATTCGACGTTGCCGGAGCCGCTGCATGCGGCTTATTCCGTAGCGGCCGGCCGGCGCGGAGCAATGGGGGCATGCCGCAAGGTCTCGGATTGCCGCCAATTTGCTAGGCAACG
Source organism: Planctomycetota bacterium (assembly GCA_003576855.1). Lineage (GTDB taxonomy): Bacteria > Planctomycetota > Planctomycetia > Pirellulales > Lacipirellulaceae > Lacipirellula. The sequence goes on along the minus strand of QEVI01000146.1, from coordinate 8,116 downwards.
ACTTTGCGTCATGCGACAATTGCACCGAATTCGACCACGGAACAGGGCGGAGGACAATGGTGCGGGCATTCTACTGGCAGATTCTCTTCACAGCGCTTGGCGTGCCGCTGCTGGCGGGCCCCGCGGCCGCGTACGTCGCCGATCACCGCTGGACCAGCACGGCTACCAACGGCTCGGTCGGCTCGATCGGCTCGGTTGGGCTTCCGGTCACGCTCACGTGGAGCTTTGCGCCGGATGGTACGCAGGTTCCCGACGGCGGCTCTGGCAGCGTCGGCAGCGACCTGTTGGAGTTTCTCGATGCAACCTGGGGCGCGGGAACTGGCGGCAGCGATCTGACGCAGCGGCCATGGTTTTTCATCTTCCAGCAGTCGTTCGATCGGCTGGGCGAGGCGTCGGGGCTGACGTTTGTTTACGAGCCGTTCGACGACGGAGTCGCGCTCAGCGCCGGCAGCAGCGGCCGCGGGGTATTGCGGCGGCGGGGCGACATCCGGCTGTCCGGCAAATCGTACGGCGGCGGGACGAACGTCTTGGCGTCGAATTACTACCCCAACTTCGGGGACATGATGATCAACACCGACAAGGGGGGGTTTTTCGACAACAGCGCTAACAACCACCGCGCTTTCAGAAACACGCTCATGCACGAACTGATGCACGGCCTGGGCATCAGCCACGTCGACTCGAGCACCTCGGCCTTTTTGATCGAGCCCACGCTGGGGACGTCGTTCGACGGCCCGCAGCTTGACGACTTGTTGGCCATACAGCGGCTCTATGGCGACGCCTTCGAGGAGAACGGCGGCAACGACTCGCTTGCCGGGGCGACGGCCGTTGGGGCGCTGCAGTTCGATCAGCCGGTAACGCTCGGCAACGCTCGCAATTCGACCGTCATCACGGCCGACGAACGCCAGTTCCTGAGCATCGACGACGATACGGACGTGGATTACTTCAGCTTTACGCTGAACGAGAAGGCCAACGTGCGCGTCGGCGTCGATCCCCGCGGGGCGTCGTACATGGCGGGGCCGGAGGATCAACCGCAGCAAAGCCTTAACGCGCTGGCCCTGAACAACCTGGCGCTCTCGCTGCTGGCCGACAATGGCACGAGAACGGTTAATGCGGTAGATGCTACGGGCGCGGGCTCGGGCGAGGCGATTTGGCGGCAGCTCGACCCGGGCACGTACCACGTTCGCATCAACGGCCCGCTGGATGACATCCAACTGTACCAGTTGCAGTTTCAAGCCAGCGCGCCGACGCCGCGGGATCTTACATGGACCGGAGCGGCCAACGCGGCGTGGGAAGTCGATGCGAGCCAGAACTTCGACAACGGCGTCAACCCGGACGTGTTCCGCACGGGCGACCATGTGACGTTCGACGATAGCGGCCCGCAAACCGTTACGATTGTTGGCGACGTGTCGGCGGGCATCGTGACCGTCAACACGGCCGACGCGTACGTCTTCGACGGCGCCGGCAGCCTCGTCGGCGGAAGCCTGCAGGTGGACGGCGGCGGACTAGTTACGCTGGCGACGTCGGGGAATTCGTACTCCGGGCCGACGACGGTGATCGGCGGCACGCTGGCCATTACCGGCGACGCCAACGCAATGGCGAGCCCGATTACGATACGGGCCGGCGCCGCGGTGGTCATGAATCCCAGCGACGCGGCGGCGATCGCCAGCACGTTCGACGTCGAGGAGGGCGGCGTCCTCGACATTGGCGTCGCTCCCTCGCCGGCTAACGTATTTGCCGACGATCCAGCGCCGATCTCCAACAACGGCTTGATTCGCGTGTTCAATGCGGAGCGGCTCAGCCACATCAGCGGAAGCGGCGAGATCAGCTTTCTCGCCGACGGCTCCGACGTGCAGAACAATCCGGCGTTTGACGGAACGATTCAGATCGGCGCGGCCGCCCGCCTGACCGTATACGACGGCGCCGGCTTGGGGACGGCCGCTGGTCCGACCGCCGTAGAAGCGGGCGGGGCACTGCTGGCTGATTTCGACGGCGAGCTGCAGGACGAAATCTCGCTCGCGACGGACGGCGCATCCAGTGCAACGCTGGGCGCGGCTGCGGCACGCGCCGTCGACTTCAAGGGGCAGGTCGTGCTGCACAGCGGCGGGGCGCTCCAGGCAGCGGCGGCCTCGACGGCGACCTTTGCCGGCGTCCGTGCTGCAACAGGCGCCGCGAGCTTGACGCTCGACGCGGCCGAAGACGCCGTGTTCGAGCTTGACGGTCCCGTGGACCTGGACGGCGGCGACCTTATCAAGATCGGCGTGGGGGAGGGCAAGTTGTCCGACGGTTCCGTGTTTGCCGGGCGGGCCCGGATTCAGGCCGGCGCCTTGCGGCTCGGCGGCGCTGTGCCGTATGCGGGGGAGTTCATCGTATCGCAGTCCGCCGAGCTGCGGACCTCGCCGGGCGTGGCGCTTGGCGCGACGGCGCGAATCGAGGGTGATGGATCCGTCGCGGGCCCCCTCGATCTTGCCGGGACGGCGGCGCCGGGCGCCGGCGTCGGCATGCTGACCGTCGCCGGCGACCTGACGACCCATGCCAGTGCGGTCTTCGTTATGGAACTCGCCGGCCTGGCGGCGGGGACGGAGTACGATGTGATCGACGTCGCCGGCGCGGCGAGCCTCAGCGGTACGCTTCGCGTGGAGTTGACCGATGGGTTCCTGCCCGGTCTTGGGCAGTCCTTCGACTTGCTCACAGCCGCCGAACTGACGGGGCGATTTGATGCGCTGGAGGCGCCCGGGCTGGCGGAAGGCCTCCAATGGCGGATCGATCAGACGAGCCGCGTGCTGACGCTCTCGGTGGCGACCGCCGCCAGCACCGCCGCCGCCGATTTCAACGGCGACGGCAGCGTCGATGGCGCCGACCTGGCCGATTGGCAAAGCGTTTTCGGCGCCCAAGGCGCCGAGGCCAGCGCCGACGCGAACGGCGATCTGCAGGTGGACGGCGTCGATTTCCTCGCCTGGCAGCAGCAGTACTTCACGCCGGCGCCCCTGCAGGCGGTTGTGCCGGAACCGTGCGGACTGGTCGCGTGCGGACTGGCCCTGGCGGCCTGCGCAGCGCACCGGCGGACCGGTTCGCTGCGGCGGGCGGTTATTTAGCCGGAGTTGGTTTCGTCGGCGCCGCGAAGTCTTGTTGCCATTGGGCGATGAGCTGCAGCGCGTCGCGCGGCGTGATGGCGTCGATGTCGACGTTTCGTACGACGTCGAGCAGCGGATGCTCGACGAGTTCAAAAAGCGTCATCTGCATCGAACCCCGCGAACGGGACGTGGCGCGCAGTTCCGGACGGGGCGGACCGAAGTGGCCGTTCGACGCAGCGAGCTGGCCGGCCTTGGCGCCGTTTTCCAAGCCGGCGAGGATCTCCGCGGCCCGCCCGTTGACCTCCCGGGGCACGCCGGCAAGCTGGGCGACGTGGATGCCGTAGCTTTTGTCGGCGGCGCCAGGGACGATCTGGTGCAGGAAAATCACCTGATCCTGCCATTCGCGGACCGCGACGTTGAAGTTGGCCAGTCGCGGCAGTTGCTCGGCGAGCCGCGTTAGCTCGTGATAATGGGTGGCGAACAGCGTTCGGCAACCGATGCGATCGTGCAGGTGCTCGACGACAGCCCATGCCAGCGAAAGGCCGTCGTAGGTGCTCGTGCCGCGGCCGATCTCGTCGAGAATCACGAGGCTGCGCGCGGTGGCCGTGTTGAGGATGCGAGCCGTCTCGGTCATTTCGACCATGAACGTGCTGCGGCCCCGAGCCAGGTCGTCGCTGGCGCCGACGCGGGCGAAGATGCGGTCCGCCACGCCGATGGTCGCCGACTGCGCCGGTACGAAGCTGCCGACCTGCGCCATGAGCGTCAACAGCGCGGCCTGGCGAATGTACGTGCTCTTGCCGGCCATATTCGGGCCGGTAATGAGCAGCACCGCCGGCGGCGAGTCGCTGGTGAGAACTGGCGACCGGTCGCCGGCGCTTGGTTCCGCCGCGCCCCTCGGCGAATCGTCGCCCAGTTGGCTGCCGCGGCAAGTTAAGTCATTCGGTACGAACGTGCCTTGCGGCTCGGTTGCATCGAGTACGGGATGGCGACCGGCGACGACGGCAATCACCGGCTCGGCGACCACTGTGGGCCGCACGTAGTTTCGCGATCGAGCCAGCTCGGCGAGGCCGGCGAGAACGTCGATTTCCGCCAGGGCTTCGGCCGTGGCCTGGATTCGCCGGGCGGCCGCGGCGGTCATCTCACGCAGTTCGACGAACAGGTTGTACTCGATTTCCTTCGACTTCTCATCGGCGGCGAGGACCTTCTCTTCGTGCACTTTGAGTACGGGCGTGACGTAGCGTTCGGCGTTCTTCAGCGTCTGCTTGCGGATGAAGTCGGCGGGGACTTTGTCGCGATGAGCGTGCGTAATCTCGAGGTAATACCCGAAGACGTTGTTGAAGCCGACCTTCAGCGACGGAATGCCGGTCCGCTTCACGGCATCGGCCTGGTAGGCGGCGATCCACTGCTTGCCTCCTTTGCTTAGTTCGCGCTGCTCGTCTAGTTCGGCGTGGAAGCCGGGCCGGATGAAGCCGCCGTCGCGGGGGTTGAGCGGGCACTCATCGGCCAGGGCCGCTTCGAGCTTGCCGCGGACGTCGGCGCACAGGTCGATGCGCTCTTCAAGCTGCACGAGTCGCGCTGCTCTGCGGGCGACCAGCTTCGCCTTGACCTTGGGCAAACAACGGAGCGTTCGACCGATAAAGCAGAGATCGCGCGGCGTCGCGCGGCCGGTCGTCACCCGGGCCAGCAACCGTGCGATGTCATAAATCGTGCGCAGCGACTCGCGGAGCTCCGCCGTGCTCGCAGGATCGTCGTGCAGTTCGCCGACGGCGTCCAGCCGCGCCTCGATGGCGCCCACGTCGGTAAGCGGCGCCGCCAGCCACTCGCCCAGCAACCTGGCGCCGAGGGACGTGACGGTGCGATCCATGACGCCCAGCAGCGACCCCTCGCGGCGGCCGTCGCGTATCGTCTGGCAGATCTCAAGACTGCGCCGCGTCGCCTGATCGATTTCCAGCCGAGACTCGCGACGGTACGGCAGCAGGCGATCGACGTGTGCGAGGGACGATTTCTGCGTTTCGGCAAGGTAATCGAGCACGGCGCCGGCGGCTTGCAGGGCAGGGCCGTCGTCGCCGGAGAAGCCGAAGCCGTCGAGCGATTGCGTCCTGAAGTGCCGCGCCAGCGATTCCATCGCGGCGTCCTTGCCGAACGCCCAAGCGGGACGGCGGGTAATCACGCGGCCTTCGGTCCATTCGGCGGGCAACGGCTCAGCGTCGTCGCGGACCAGGATTTCGACCGGTGCGATCCGCGCCAGTTCGTCGCCCAATCGATCTTGGGCGACCGTGGCGGCCTCGAAGCGGCCGGTCGATACGTCGACCCATGCCACGCCGCAGGGCAAGAAGGGATGATTGCTGGCGACGGCCGCCAGGAAGTTGGCGCTCGACGGCTCCAGCAGCGCATCGTCGGTCACCGTGCCGCGGCTGACAATTCGCGTTACGTCGCGCTTGACGATTCCCTTGGCCTGCCGCGGATCTTCGAGCTGCTCGCACACGGCGGCGCGGTAGCCTTTGGAGATGATCTTGGCCAGGTACTGGTCGAGCTGGTGATGGGGAAACCCGGCCATCGGCGTCGGGTTCTCGCCTTTGTCGCGGGTGGTGAGCGACAGCCCCAGCTCGCGGGCGGCTGTTTTGGCGTCCTCAAAGAACAGCTCGTAAAAATCCCCCATGCGGAACAGCAATAGCGCATCGCCGGCCGCCTGCTTGGCGTCGTGATACTGCTGCATCATGGGGGTTCGGGACATCGCGGAATCAACAATTGATGACGGCGCCGGCTCAACGACAGGCGCGATGGCCGCCGGCGACGGCTGCGGTCGCGGCTCGACAGGCGAAGGACCAACGAACGATGCTAGCAGACGGCGTGGCGGATTTTAAGACGACGCAACCCGCTGACGGCTCGCGCGGCTTATTGAAGCCGCTGCCGAAACCAGGCGAACTGCCGCCGGAGAAGTCCGACGAGCGTCACGATCCACGCCGCCAACGCGATCCACAAGAAGCCCTGCGGGATGGGATCCAGAAACGGCTGATTGGCGACCCTGGCCAGTCGATGGGTGCAGACCGAGTACATGCCCAGCGGGAACACGGCGCTCCAATAGACGACGTCGTAGCCGAGCGGTACTCGGCGAACGAGATGGCGCCAGGCGCCCAGCGCCACCAGTAGCGGTATCCACCACGTCGCCGTCGCCCAGAAAAGCAGCGTCAGCCCCAAAATAAAGGGCTGAAGGCTCGCCACGAGCGGGGAGCCGGCCGTGTTCTGCACCAGCAGCGTGCCGGCCAGCGTGGAAATGGCCATGGCGCCCATGTTGATCCAGTAGGGCGGGGCCAGTTGGCCGGCCTCAAGGGGGAAGAACGTGTATCGGTAGAAGATGAGGGCGATGATCCAGATATAGAGCATCCCTCCGCCGAGCCACATGATCAGTGCAAAAAACATCGCTGCGTCGCGGGCGACGGCGAAAAAAGGCGCGACCAGCGTGCCGAGCGTGGCGACGGACTGGGCGGCGACGACCGCCACCAACCAGCCGCCGTTGATGCCCTCGGCGAGCGTAGGCTTGACTTGCTTGACTGTGAGAATAGTCAAAACCGAGTAGGTCGCCAGGGCCCACAAGCCGATGCCGAGCGCCCACAGCCCGCAAGCCACCTGCGGACGCTCGACGACGACGATGAATTGATTGCCGAGCACGCAAGTGGCGGCCACGGTCGTCAGGTAACCGAAGGCGCGTCCATGATCGCACAGGTCCGCGACGAGCTCGCGGCGGAAGGCGATGATCCGCCGCAGGGTCAGCGCCCACAGAACTACATAAAAGCCGATGTTCAGCACGTGCAGGGACTGCGCTAGGGCGGTGAAGCCGCGTAATTGAGCGGCGACCGCGACGATGCCCGTCGCCATAACCATCGCAAAGCTGGCCGGGTGGAGATCGCGGGCCGGCGAAGTGCGCTGCTCGGCGTATTCGGGGCCGCTTACTGGTCGATTCATGAGCGTGCGATTCGCTGCAAGCAGGCGGCGGCTACGCGGTGCGCCCCCGACTAGGGATTGGGGCGTTCGATTAGATAAAGATATCGGAGCAGGCCCAGGTTGAGCGCTAGGCAGACGGTGCTCGCAGCGGCGGCCGGCCAGATCACGCCCTCGTCGCCCCCGAGGAACGCATTCATCGTGGCCGTTAGCAGCCACAATTGCAGCACGACCAGAATCAGTACGGTGCACAGGATGCCGTAGACGATCGTCAGCCGTTGCTCGCGGGTGAAGTTGCGTTTCACGCGGTGCTCCTTTCGATGCCGGCGGCGAAGATCTGATCGCCGCGAAACTTGAGCGTGATTCGCGGCAAGGGGCGGCGCGGCGGCCCGGCCAGCGGCCGGCCGGTGCTCATGTCGAAATACCCTTTGTGACAGGGGCACAGCAAACGGTCGTCGTCGAACTGGGGCGTGACCGCGCAGGCCAAATGCGTGCACTTCTGGCTATAGGCGTGAAAGGAATCTTCGCCCGTGCGCAGCAGCAGGCACGGCTCGGCCTCGTCGGGGTAGTGGAACACCAGGGCGGCGCCGATGGAGAGCTGGCCCTTGTCGGCGATCTTGACGATTGGCGGCTCGCCCCGCCGGCGGCGGCGCCAGTTCTGATAGGCGATGGTGAACTGACCGACGGCGAACGCGAAGCTCGTCAGGCAAAGGAACTTGGTGAAGTCCCGCCGGGCGACGTAATGGTCCTGCGGCCAGTCGATGGGGAAATCGGTTCGCCATTGCGGCTGGCGCTCGTCGAAACGCCGATTTGGCGGGACGGTGTGCAACTCAGGATCGCCGTCGTTCATGTTAGCCCATCGCCGTGAGGCAAATGTCCGAGAGTACGTTAAGCGACATGTCCTGTCCTGTCGGAGCATCGGCCAGCGCCGCGGTGACGTCGACGTACTCCGGCGTGCGCTCCCTGGGAACCATCATGTGTACTTTTGTGTGAACCACCTGGCGGCCGAACAGGAAGCGGTTCGTCGGTACGGCCGTTTTGCGCAGGGCCTCGATCTCGTCGCGCGAGCCGAAGTAGAGCGCCCCGCTAGGGCAGACGGTCGCGCA
>QEVI01000145.1 GCA_003576855.1 Planctomycetota bacterium | reverse complement strand
AGTGGCGGCGGTCGATGGGGCGTCGCTCTCGGTCTACGCCGGACAGACCCTGGCGATCGTGGGCGAATCCGGTTGCGGCAAGAGCATGACCGCCTTGAGCGTGCTGGGGCTGATCCCGCCGCCCGGTCGCATGGAGCGAGGCCGGATCATCTTCGACGGACGGGATCTGTCGCGGCTGCCGCCCGCCGACCTGCGCCGCGTCCGCGGGCGCGAAATCGCCATGATCTTTCAGGAGCCGATGACCTCGCTCAACCCGGTCTTCACCGTCGGCAGCCAGGTCATGGAGGCGATCCTGTTGCATCAGCGCTCCAGCAGGGCGGCGGCGCGGGCCCGCACAGTCGAACTATTTCGCGAAGTCGGCATCCCCGACCCTGAGCAACGAATCGACGCCTATCCGCACCAGCTTTCCGGCGGGCAGAAGCAGCGGGTGATGATCGCCATGGCCCTGTCGTGCAATCCGAAGCTGCTCATCGCCGACGAACCGACCACGGCCCTCGACGTGACGATTCAAGCCCAAATCCTCGACATCCTCCGCCGGCTGCGGGACGAGCGGGGCATGGCCATCCTGTTCATCACGCACGACCTGGGCGTCATCGCCGAAATCGCCGACGACGTGCTGGTGATGTACCGCGGCGAGGAAGTGGAGTACGGCAAGGTGCTCGACGTCTTTTCGCACCCCAAGCACCCCTACCCCAAGGGGCTGCTCGCCTGCCGGCCGCGGCTCGATACGCCCTACCGGCTGCTGCCGACGGTCGACGACTTCATGTCGGTCGCAGTCGATCCGCTCACCGGCAAGCCGCTGATTGAGGAAAAACGGTTGGACGAGCGGCGGCTGAACGAGTTGAAGACCCGTGGCCGCGGCCGCCTGTTGCATCCGCCCAGCGAACTGGCCGCGATGGGCCATCCGGTGCACGAAGGGGACGCCGACCGGGTACCTTTTGCGACGGGGTCGTCCTCCTTCCCGGCAAGCTCTCCGGCAGCCCCCGGCTCCGCCCGGAGGTCCGCGCCTGGTGAGACAGACGTAGCCGCAAGCCAACGCGACCCCCGGACAAAGTCCGGGGCTGCAAATGCGCCTGTTGACGACACTCGGTTCGTGCCCGAAGGGACGACGCCGCTGCTGGCGGTCGAGAACCTGCAGGTCCACTTCCCCGTCCGTCGCGGGGTGCTGCAGCGCGTCGTCGATCACATCCGCGCCGTCGACGGCATCAGCTTCAAGATCTACCGCGGCCAAACGCTCGGCCTGGTGGGCGAATCGGGCTGCGGCAAGACGACCGCCGGCCGCGCCATCCTGCGGTTGGTGGAACCGACCGGCGGCCGCGTCTGGTTCGAGGGGGTCGACGTCGCGTCGCTGGGCTCGCGCGACCTGCGGCGGCTGCGGCGAAAGATGCAAATCATCTTTCAAGACCCGTACGGTTCGCTCAACCCGCGGATGACCGTCGAATCGACGATCACCGAGCCGATGATCATTCAGGGCATCGGCAACGGCCGCCGCCAGCGGCGGGACCGCGCCGCCGCCTTGCTCGAAGAAGTCGGCATGCTCCCGGCTCACCTGCGGCGATATCCGCACGAGTTCTCCGGGGGCCAGCGACAGCGAATCTCCATCGCCCGGGCCATTGCCGTCGAACCGGAATTCCTCATCTGCGACGAGTCGGTCTCGGCGCTGGACGTCTCGGTGCAGGCCCAGGTGCTCAACCTGCTGAAGCGGCTGCAGGAAACCCGCGGCCTGACGTACATCTTCATCAGTCACGACCTGAGCGTCGTGAAGTTCATGGCCGACATGATGGCCGTCATGAACGGCGGCAAGATCGTCGAGTTCGGCCCGTCGGAGGCGATCTACCGCGAACCGCGCGAGCCGTACACGCGGCGACTCATCAGCGCCACCCCGAACGACGACCTGGAGCACATCCGCCAGCTTGTCGCCCAGCGGGAGAAGCTGCGCCGCCAGCGAGCGGCGCCGGCATAAATTTCTGCGGACCTGGAAAGCTACTCGGCGTTGACGATCGGCAGCACCTCGCCGAAGGGCGTTCGCTGCGGGTGAATCAGCACCACGTCCTCTTCGCCGAGTCCCGCCGCGTGCCGGCCGGCCTGGTTCAAATAGAAATGGTCCCGGTTTTCCGCCAAGTAGTTCGTGCGGTATTTCACCCCCAGGCACTCATACAGCACGTTCTGGCCGGGGCCATGGTTCGCCGCGCGAACGCCGGCGGCCGTCACCTGCGGTGCGTCGCTCAACAGCGGCATCTGCGGATCGCCGGTGTACGGCAGTTGCTGGTACTGGTCCTCTACGTCGTAATAGCCGACGCGGTAGGCATAGCTGCACGCGATGCGTTGCATCAGCGCGTCGAGCCGCTGGGGCGAGGCGTTCTCGATTTCGCGGCGATCGGGCAAATCGAACCGCACCCGCCCGGCGGACACGGCGATGGCCAGCGGAGACTCCGGGCAGACCAGCAGTTGCGCGAGCGCCTCCTCGGTGAGCCCGGCGCCGTCCCGCAATGAAACGGCGAACATCGCCGCATTCTGGCCGGGCAACACGGGAGGCAACTGCTTGGCGTGATTCGCCTGGTAGTCGTACAGGGCCGTGCCGAGCGTCTTCAACTTGTCGTCGCATGTCAGCCGCCGCGCCGCGGCCCGCGTTTCGTACAGCGCCGGCGACATCAAAGCGGCCAGCGCCAGCAGGACGCCCGCGCCAATCGACACGTCCCACAGCGTCCACGGCCGGGCCAGTTCGCCGGTACATCGTTCGGGCGACAGCCGCTTGCCGCCCAGCGGCCGTGCGCCGGCCGCCGGCGTGCGGGCGGGGTCGAGCGTGTTCTTCGGTTGGTCCTCCTGGCAGCAGCAGGCTTGTTCGACGAGGAAGCAGGTCCGCGTCAGCAGGTCTTCGGGCGGGGCGACGTCTTCGCAGCCGCACTGCTGGGGATCGCCGCCGGCGGCCAGGCACTGCTGCAGTCGCTCTAGTTCCCGTCGCCAGGCCGGGTCGATCTCGATTCGCCGCTCGACCACCGCCCGCCGCTGGGGGCTCAGGTCGTCCAGCAAATAGGCCAACAGCTCCTCAGTCATCGCGGCACACCCCTCTCCGCGCTGCTCGACATACGACTCGATCGACGGCCCCGGCGCCCTGGGCGCAACCCCGCTGGGGGCCATCTAAACGGTAGGTCGCCGGAGCGGCGAAATACCTCATTCTTCTAAACGAAACAAGCCTGCCGCACGTTCGCGCGGCAGGCTTGCAGTTTGCGTCGCTCGGTTGGTTCCGCCGCAGCGGCGCAGGGCCGGCGGCTGGCGGCGTGCTGGCCTTACCCGCGGCTGGCGGGCTGCCAATCTCGCCAGGCCTGGCCAAGGCGCTGGATGGCGGCGTGCAGGCGGCTCTTGACCGTTCCCACCGGCACCGACATCTCCTTGGCCGCGTCACGGTATTTCATCCCCTTGAAGTACACCAAGTTCACCGCGTTGCGGAGCGGTTCGGGCAAGGCCTCGACCTCGCCTCGGACCCAGTCGCTGTGTTCGCCCGTTTCAGCCGCCAGCGAGGGGTCTCCCGCGTCGGCGGCCACCATGTCCATCAGCGAGCCCACGGACTCGCCGGCGGCCTGGTTCGGCGTGTTCAGGCTGAGCCGCCGGTGCCGGCGATTGCGCCGCTGGGCGTCGATCGCCTGGTTGGTCGCGATCGTGTACAGCCAGGGGCGGAATTTGCGGCCCGGCTCGAACGCGTCGCGCTTGGTATGGACCTGCAGGAAGGTGGCCTGGAAAACATCCTCTGCCAACGTCGCGTCGCCCAGGAACCTCCGCAGGTAGTTATATAACTCGCGCTGGTAGCGCGAGACCAATTCGCTGAAAACGCCCGGTTCGCTCGACTCGCGATACGACTCGAACAACTGCTCGTCGCTCACGGCCGCGTCGGACTTCTCCGGGCCGGCCAGCGCCGAGCGGGCTGGGTCATCCTTGGTTTGCCTGTTCATTCTACGAACTCCTCAACTGAGAGTTCGACGCCTTACCGGGAGAAATCCCTGCTCCCGGCCGTCCCTAGTGAATCCGCAGGACCCTTGCATCATAACACGTGCGTTTCCATGGGTCGCGGCAATTCGCCCGCCTGCCAGCGGACGCGGACGAACGATTCGACGTTCGCCCGGCATCGAAAAAAGGCTCACGGCCCGTTCGCGATGGCCAATTGTAGGGCAGCAACTACCATGCCGGGCAAGAGGAGGCGCGCACAATATCGGCGCCAGCGGCCCGAAAAGACGGCCGGCCATAAGACTTTACGTCGGTAACCCGCCTGCCGGTTCGGAAGTTTCCCAGCCCCGCCTCACTGCCAAAACTGCAGAACCGTACAAATCGGCAGAAGCGGAGCGTCGCAGAATAGGGGCGAGTGTACGAAGTTGAGACAGCCGGTTCGGCGGGCCCGATTGGGCCGGATGCTTTTGCGCCTGGAGGCCCCAACGGGGGCGCCGTAGTCGCCCGTTGCAATCGAGCGCCGACCCCGGTTTGTCCGATTCCCGCTTCGCGGCCTACGCCCCGGCGGCGGCGGACTTGCGGCGGGAGGGCCGCCACGCCTCGGCGACCGTGGCCACGGCGACCCGGTCTTCAAGATTCGGCCGGTGGATCGCCAGCAGCAATAGCGGCAGGTACCAGGCGACGTAGATGCCGCCCTCGTGGGCGTGCCAGAACTGCGCGCCGACCATGAGCGCCGCGGTGCCGCTGATCAGCGTGCCCAGGTGTTTGCGGGGCGGCCAGGCCACGAAGCTCACGGCCAGGCAGAGGAAGGCGAACAGGATCGGCAGCCGGTAGGCGGAATTCCAAAAACCCTCTTCGTTTCGCCAGATGCCTTGCAGGTTCTCCTGCAGCGGCAAGCGGACGCCGAACATCTGGTACAAGTGCGTGAAGAACCGGTCGGGCGAATCGGACGTCAGCGCCAGCGATACGACCAGCGCGCCCAGCGCGACCAAAAACCCCGCGACGAACCGCTTCACGCCGCGCTGCCAATAGAAGCTGCACCACAGCGGCAACAGAAAGATGGGGTAGTAAATCGTGCCGGACGCCAGCCCGATGAGCAGCCCGGCCGCCAGCGGGCGGCGGTAGAGCGTCGCCGCCCACACCAGTAGCGACGCCGGGAGCACGTGCTCGACGCTGCCGGACCACTTGGCCGTGTAGGGGAGCAGCAGATACATCGTGGCGGCGGCGATTCCGGCGGTGGGATTGTCGAAGTGCCACGCCCCCACGGCGATCATGCCCGAGACGATCAGCACGTTCGACAGGATGGCCATGACGCGGGCGGTGACTTCGCGGACCTTTTGCTCCTGTTTTTCGACCTCGGCCTCGGTCGTCGGCGGCGACGGCTCGGCGCCGGCGATGACCGTCTGCGTCGAGATTCGCGGCATCAGGTAGAGCAGCCAGTAGCCGGGGCCTTCGGTGGCGAACAGGTCTTCCGCCTGGCCGCTCTCGGCCCCCTCCTTGATGTCGGCGGCGCGCCGCGCCGGGTTCAGGTCCACCGGCGTCGGGCGGCCGGTGACGACATTGGCCATCAAGAAGAACAGCAGCGAGCTGCACAGAAACGCCAGTCCCGCGGCGTTGAGATTCGGCTCCAGCAGCGGCCGGCGAACCATGGCCGAGTCGGCCAACAGCCGACCCAGCAAGACGACCCCCACGGCGAACAACCAGGTGAAGCCAAGCTGCAGGGCCCGCAGCGCGACGGCGCGGTTGTAACCCTCGTTTTCGGTTCCGTAGAGCGTCAGCAGCAGCCCCGGCGCCAGCAGGATCAGCAGGAACAGGTCGAAGTTCCGCACGCTGAACAGGCGGTTGAACTTGAAGAACAGGGCCAGCATGAGCAGCGACGAAAGGTACGCCCAACTGGTGGGATTGACCTTTTCGTAATGAAAGAGAATGTCGCTCATGCACTGGCGCCGCCGGGGGCGTCCGAACCAACGGGTAGCCGCAAGCGCCGCGGAGCGGCGCGAGACGATTCAAGATAAGCCAGCGGCCAGCAAACGCAAAGTGGAGTCCGCCCCGGGGCGGCTACCCGAGCGGTGTGGCGGACTAACGGGATCAGCGATTGGCCGCTGCAGCCTCGGCCTCTGGCCGAGGGTCGCGCTCCATCAGCGCAATCTCAGTCCTGGTGGGAAGCGATCCCCGGGCAAAGCGCGGGGCCGCTCTTAACGGCGCGACGGCTCGTTGGCTGCGTGGTTCTCATTGATCTTGCCGGAGCGTAACGGCGTGGAGTCGGTCGCGGGCGACCTCGGCCCAGGGGCTTTCCGGGGCAAGCTCCAAAAAGGTCCGCAAGCGGGCGTGAGCTTGCTCGTGCAAACCCAATCGCTCCAGGACTCCGGCCAGGTGGTAGTAGACGTCGGCGAAGTCGGGATGGTACGCCAGGGCGCCTTCGAAGGTCGCCGCCGCCAGTTCCAGTTCGCCCGTCTCGGCCAATACGCACCCTAGGCTCGCGCGGGCTTCGACGTATTCCTCATCGAGTTCCAGCGCGGCGTAGTACCGCTCGCGGGCCGCGCTCAGGTCGCCGGCGCGGTAAAGCACGTCGGCCAGCGCGAAGTTGATTTCCGGGCGAGGGCCGATCGCCATGAGGATCGTGCGGTAGGCCTCGGCCGCGCGATCGAGCTCGCCTTCGTCTTCCCAGTCCAGGGCCGATTGCTGGAGTTGTTGCAGCAGGCCCGCGGCGTGCGGGTCGTCCGCCGCGTCGGCGACGTCGCCTTCGCGCCAATCGGCCAGCGGGATGACGGCCGGCGACGCGGCTTCGTCGCGCCGCGGCGCATCGAAGTCCAACAGCAACTGGCCGCCCGGCTCGGCGAGGTCGTCGCCCCGCCGCAGGTACAATCGCCGGCCAACCACGACGACTGCCGGATCAGCCAGCGGCCGCTCGACGCCGGGGAGCAAGCGATGCAGCTCGGCCAGCCGCTGGTCGATCGCCCGCAGCGAGCAACCGGCCGCGACCAACTGGGCGAGCCGCCGCGCAATGGCCACTTCCTGGAAGTCGAAGTACGGCAGTCGCCGCACCACGCGGACCGGCCGCAGGGCCCCTTGGCGGAGCCAGCGGCGAATGGCGGCGACCGGGGCGCCGACCAGTTCCGCCAGCATCGCCGGCGTGTAGAGCCGGCGCACCGCGGGGGCCGTGCGAACATCGTCGGCAGGGTTGTCGTGGAGTTGGGCCATGCCGCCGAGTCTCCGCCGGGCGTGCGAAGCTGTCAACGCGCCGCGGGTGAAAGCAGCAAGCGCGGCATACGAAAAAGCCCCGACCTAGCCAGGTCGGGGCCGGGCGAGTTGCGTCGAACAGTGGCGACCGCACCCATACAAAAAAGCCCCGACCTAGCCAGGTCGGGGCTGGAGCGCGTTGGGCGGCACTGCCGAGATGCGAGCGCCGCGGCGGTTACGCCGAGGGGTCTTCGGGTTGAGGCGAGGGGTCCGGGGTCGTTTGTTCGGACTTGGCCTCGGGCTGCGCCGCGTTGCTCGCCGGCTGCTCGGCAGGGGATTGAGGCTTGGCGGCCTCGGTCGCCGGCGCGGCGGGGGGCTCGGCGGGCGTCGGCGTCGGCGACGCGGCAGGCGCCGCAGGCCCGCTAGGCGCCGCCGGCGCACAGCAGGCCGGCTCGACCGGGACCTTCATCACCACCGTCCGCGGCACGCGGTAGGTGTATGTGACCGGCACGCGCCGGCAAACCTGCCTCGGCTGCTGAATGGTCTCCACCTGCTCGACGAACTTGCACACACGGACGGTGATCGGCTCAATGCGCTCCTCGGCGACATACTTGCACGTAGTGACCGGCACCTGCCGCACGTGCTCTTCGGTCACCATCTTCTGCACCTGCACCGGGACTTGCTGCTGGACCCGTTCGACGACTTGCTTGTACGTCGTCACCGGCACTTGGCGGACGTGCTCTTCAGCCACCATGCGGACCGTTTGCACGGGCACTTTGCGAACCTGCTCTTCGGCGACGACCCGCTGCACTTGCACCGGCACTTTCTGTACGACCTCCTGCGGGCAGTAGGTGGTCACCGGGTATTGCTGGGCGACGAGATTGGGCTTCCACACGCGGGTGACGGCCGTTTGCGGCGGCGGCACGACGTTGCCCCACACGAGCCCGGGGCGCTGCACGTGAACGACGCCGGTGGCCGGATCGACCACTTGCCCGGCCGGGACCCAGGTGAGGGCCCGCCGCGTCGCCGGCGGCTGGATCACCGACACCTGGTCGACGTAGCAGCCTTGGTCCACCATGCGAGTCTCATAGCGGGTGACCGGCTGCATGACCGTGTACCGCCGCTCTTGCTCGACCGTTTCCACCACGGGCCGGTGGACGATGTACCGCTCCTCGCGCTCCGACGTCTCGACCACCGGCCGCTGGACGGTGTACCGCTCCTCGCGCACGGAGGTTTCCGGCACGGTGCGGACGCGATCGTAGCTGGCGTCGCGCATTTGCGTTTCGACGACCGGCCGCTGGACGGTGTACCGTTCCTGGCGAACGGTCGTTTCCTGCACCGGTCGCATGACGGTGAAACGCCGCTCGCGCTGCTCGGTCTCCCAGACGGGGACCTTGCGAGTCACCTGCACCTGGTCGTAGACGGTCTCGGTCTCCAGGCGATAGGCGGTGACCTGCTGCTCGTCGTAGACGGTTTGGCACACGAGGCGATACGTTTCGCCGCAGAATTGGGCCCTGGCGGCGCCCGCCAACGGGCCGCCGAGGCCAGCCAGCGCCAGCGGGGCGACAAATGCGACACGGAACGATCTCATAGACGTGACCCCAACGAACTGTGCGTGAGAAGACCCGCGCGCCCCCGCGCCTGTTGATACGCAAGCGGCGCGCGACAAGTTCCCCTCTAGGTGAGTCTTGCGGACGGAATGGCGCCTGGCAAACGGCGGTTCTTTAAAATTTCTGCTAGCGGCCGATTAAGTGGCGAAAACGCCACGCCTTACGCGGCAGCTAGCGGCGACGTGCTACTACCATCGGAGCGGGCGGGCGGAACCGGTGCAATGGGAATCGCCCGGCCAGCCGTGCAAATGCCGCCGCCTGCCGCCGCTACAATCGCCACAACCGGCACAGCTTGACCCGCGGCGCGCGGACCGCGACGCCGCCAGCCCCGTCCGCGCGGCCGGCAGCTAATTGGACTTAGGCATCTTCTTTTCCGGCCCGCTGGAGCGCCCGGCCTGCCTTTTCGATAAGTTCCCGCGGGACCGGCGCCGGCTGGTTCATCTCGGGGGCCGCCTCCAGGAAGCGGCGCAGCGCTTGCCGCAACGTCGCGGCCGATTCCGGCGGCAGTTCCGGCCGCTCGAGCAGTTGCTTGATGCCGTCCAGCGCCGTGTTGAGAATCGTGTTGCGCTTGTTCGTCTTGTTGGCCTCGACGGCCTCGGCGGTCACCGATGCGTTGAGCGGCTTTTCGCCCGCCAGGCTGGCGCGAATCGAGTCGGGGTCGAGCATCTCGGCCAGCGCGTCGGCCGCGCGGGGACTGCCGATGCGGACCAGGCCGACGGCGGCGTTGAAGCGGGCGTCGGTGTAGGCGTCGTCGGCGAGCGTTTCCAGCGCGGCGGCCAGGCGCGGGTCCGCCCCCGGGGCCGCGGCCACGACGCCGATCGTAAACGCCGCTTCGGACCGAATGAGCGGGTCCCGGTCCTCGGCCAACTCGAGCAGCGCCGCGGTCAGCTTCTCGCTCGCCAGCGGCTGCCCCCGCTCGGCCATGGACCCGGCCAGCACGGCCAGGGCGTTGATTGCCCGCCGCCGCACGTCCCGTTCGGGGTCGTTGAGCGCCGCGCCGATGAGCGCCGGCAAGCCGTCGGGCACGTGGAATTCGCCGAGCGCCGTGACCAGGAAATATCGCATCGTGACGTCGGCTTCGGCCGTGCTGCCGGCGGCGACCAGTTCGTTGACGTACTCGGCGATTTTCTGCGCCAGCTCGCGGTTGGTCTTGATCTGCGGGTAGCGCTGCGGCAGGCGAAGCATGTCGGCCAGGTCCTTGGCCTGCTGGAACCGGGCCTGGTTGTTCGAGCGGAGGGCCGCAACGATCTGGTCGGGGTCCTGCTCGCCGCGGCGGGCCAGCGACTCGATGACGAACCAGACGAGCACGACCGCCGCCACGATCACCGCGGGGACGACGAAAAGCTGCATGAGAAACGCGGCGCTGGGGGGCTCGACCGGCGGCAACAGCTCGTCGGACGAGACCGCGCCCCGCCCATACCGCTCCGGCGCCGAGCCCTGCGAAGAACCATCACGCGAAGGTAAGCTGGAAGACATTAGTAAAGCGTTAGGTGTCAGGTGTCAGGTGTCAGGTGTCAGGTGTCAGGTGTCAGGTGTCAGGTGTCGGAGATCGGAGGCCAGCCTGACACCTGAGACCTGACGCCTGACGCCGAACGGCCCCATTGATTACGGTCGCCGCTGAAGACTCGTTGATCGACCAATGTACCACTTGCCGCTTACGCTCGATATGCCCGCCTGGGACCTCGCGCTGGACGAAGCGCTGCTCGACGCGGCTGTGAGCGGCGAGTCGCCGGGCGAAGTCCTGCGGATTTGGGAGCCGCGGGGGTTCTTCGTCGTGCTGGGCCGATCGTCGCCGGCCGAGCGGGAAGTCCGCCTGGCGGCGTGCCAGGGCGACGGCGTGCCGCTGGTGCGGCGGCCCAGCGGCGGGGCGACGGTCGTCGCCGGGCCAGGGTGCCTGATGTACGCCCTCGTGCTCGACCTCGGCCGCCGGCCCGAGCTGAAGGCCGTCGATCGCGCCCACGCGCTTGTTTTGGGTCGCCTGCAGCGTGCGCTGCAAGCGCTCGATGCGACGGTCGCCCGCGCCGGCACGAGCGACCTGGCGACCAGCGCCGGCGGAGGCCGCCTCGACCCGCCGCGGAAGTTTTCCGGCAACAGCATGCGGCTGAAGCGCCAGCGGCTGCTGTATCACGGCACGATCCTGTATGATTTCCCGCTGGAGCGCGTCGGCCGCTGGCTCGGCGACCCGGTTCGGCGGCCGGCCTACCGGGGGCGCCGCGACCACGGGGCGTTCTTGACGAACCTCGCCGCACCCCGCAGCGCGATCGTGGAAGCCCTCCGCGCGGCATGGCAGGCCGATGCGCCGCTTGCGGATTGGCCGCGGGACCGTACGCAGCGTTTGGCGGCGACGCGCTACGCCACGATTGTTTGGTAGCCGGCGGTGGGTGCGGCGCGTGGGCGCGGCGCCGCTCCGGCGGCTCGTTGAGCCGCGGCTACTGCCCCCCGCTCCTTGCCACTTGCCTGTTCGCCATGCATCGACGACCGCTGCTGGAGATGCTCGATCGCTACGCCCAGCGGTATCCGGCCGAGCGGGCCGTCGCGGCGCGGATCCGCCTGCTGGTCGCAGGGCACGCCGACTGCTTTGAGCGATCGTGCCGACCGGGGCACATCACCGCGTCGGCCTGGGTGACGACGCCGGCGTGCGACCGGTTCTTGCTGGTGCATCACCGCAAGCTCGGCCGCTGGCTGCAGCCGGGCGGACATGCCGACGGCCAGACCGACGTGGCCGCCGTCGCACTGCGGGAAGCGATCGAGGAATCGGGCATCGCGGGCCTGCGCCACGCGCGCAAGCGGCCGACGCCGCTGGACCTGGACGTACACGTGATCCCGGCCCGCTACGACGCGGCCGGCCGGCTCATCGAGGACGAGCATGAACACCATGACGTGCGGTTTCTCGTCTGGGCCGACGGCGACGCCGTGCCGCGGACCAGCGACGAATCGCACGACGTCCGCTGGTTCACCGCCGACGAGCTGCCGGCGATCAACGACGAAGAAAGCCTCCTGCGGCTCTGGCGAAAAGCCAGCAATCGCTGAACAAGCAATCCCCCCCAATAGCCGCGGCTCAACGAGCCGCCGGAGCGGGATACGCGTGGTGACGTGTTTCAACTATGGCCTTTTCTGCGCCGCTCCGGCGGCTCGTTGAGCCGCGGCTACTGTTCACCGCCTACTGCCTACTGCCTACTGCCTACTGCCTACTGCCTACTGCCTACCGCCTACCGCCCCCTGCCCGCTGCCTTTGGCCGGTGGTACGCTAGTGCTCACGCTGCCGAGCCGCTTGCGAGCCGATCGAGGACTTCGCCCATGACCGTCATGCCCGCTCCGGCGCCGTTTGGCGCCCAAAAAATCCGCCGCGACGAGCTCCCCGCCGGGCAGTCGCTGTGCGAGTACTGCACGGCCAAGTGTTGCCGGTACTTCGCCTTGCCGATCGAGACGCCCGAGACGTTCGAGGAGCTCGAGTACCTCCGCTGGTTCTTGCTCCACGAACGGGCGAGCGTGTTCAAGGAAAACGGCGACTGGTACCTGCTGGTCCACACGACGTGCAAACACCTGCAGGGCGACAATCGCTGCGGCATCTACGAGACCCGCCCCAAGATCTGCCGCGACTACACGACCGACAACTGCGAATACGACGACACGTGGACCTACGATTTCTGCCTGGAAAC
>QEVI01000144.1 GCA_003576855.1 Planctomycetota bacterium | reverse complement strand
CTAACGCCTACTTGCGGTACTCGATCGAAGAAACCATCGCCCGCGTCGCCGAGATCGGCTATCGCGGCATCGAGCTGCTGGCCGATGTACCGCATGCCTGGCCGGCCGGGCTGCTGCCGGAAAGGGTCGATGCCATTGCCCGGGCGCTTGACGACGCCGGCCTGGCGATTTCCAACGTCAACGCCTTCATGATGAATGCGGTCGCCGACCCGCGGCAACCGTATTGGCATCCGGGTTGGATCGACCCAGATCCGCACTATCGGGCCATTCGCCGCGAACATACCAAGCGCGCCCTGAAACTCGCCGCACAGCTTGGCGCCCCCCATATCACGACCGAACCCGGCGGGCCGCTAGCCGAAGGTCAGACCCGGCGGCAAGCATACGACGTGTTTTACGAGG
Source organism: Planctomycetota bacterium (assembly GCA_003576855.1). Classification (GTDB taxonomy): domain Bacteria; phylum Planctomycetota; class Planctomycetia; order Pirellulales; family Lacipirellulaceae; genus Lacipirellula. The sequence continues at coordinate 12,043 of QEVI01000144.1, read as the reverse complement.
AGCTGATGCCGTGCATTGAAATCGCCGAATCGGAGGGCGTGGGTCTTCTGCTGGAGCCGGAACCGGGTTTGCTCATCGAGCGGTTCCATGAGTACTTGGAGTTCGTCGGGCGGATTCAGTCGCAGCGCGTCGGACTGAATTTCGACGTCGGCCATGCCTACTGCGTGGGCGAAGACCCTCAGGACTTCGTCGCGAAAATGGCCGACCACACGGTGCACTACCACTTGGAGGACATCGCCGCGACGCGCGTGCATCACCACCTCGTACCGGGCCACGGGGCCATCGACTTCGGCGGCACGCTTTCGGCCATTAGCGCTACGGGCTACGCGGGCTGGCTCACGGTGGAGCTTTATCCCTATTTGGAGTCGCCGGACGACGCTGCACGCCAGGCGCTGAGCTTTCTTCAAGCCAAGTTGCGCAAACTGGGGCTTGCGGAGCACCAACGGCCATGATCGCCGCCTCCGCAGGCGTCAGGGCGCTGGCGTGGTGGCAGTTGCTGCGGGGCGCCAACGTGTTCACCGCCGCCTCGAACGTCGTCGCCGGGTTCCTTATCGTGCAGGGCGCCTGGCGGCCAGCGGCGGCGCTGGCCGCGCTGGTCGCCGCGTCGATGTGCCTCTACCTGGCGGGCATGGCGCTTAACGACGTTTTCGACGCTAAGCTGGATGCGGTGGAACGGCCCGAACGGCCGCTGCCGTCCGGAAGAATCGCGCTGAAGTCGGCCGCCGCCGTCGGGTGGGCGCTCCTCGCCGGCGGCCTGGCGCTGTCGTGGCTAGCCGCGGCGGCCGCGGACCAACCCATGCCAGGGCTCATCGGCGTGCTGCTGGCGTTTGCTATTGTTCAATATGATCGGTCATTGAAGGCGACCTGGATTGGCCCTGCCGCGATGGGCTGGTGCCGGTTTCTCAACGTGCTGATGGGGGCGAGCATCTCGCCGGCGCTTATCCGCGAGGGACCGGCCCTGGGCTACGCCGCGCTGGTAGGCGTGTATGCGCTCGCGTTAACGCAAACCGCGCGATCAGAGACCGCCGGCCCTGTCAGTCGCATGCTGCGCGTGAGGAACGTCGTAACGCGGATGATCCAAGGATTCATCGTCATCGACGCGATCGCCGCGACTATCGCCGCGGGCTGGCCGTCCGGGCTTGCGGTCCTGGCTCTGCTGATCCCCACGTTAGCCCTGTCTCGCTGGGCGCCCATGACTTGATGCGGCGCTCGAACCAGCAAGGCTGTACGGCAGCAACGGCTGTAGCTGCTATATTCGACTTCAAAACGCCCCGTTTAATCATGCGGCTTGGTTATAACACCAACGGCCTCGCCCACCACAGCCTGCCGGCGGCAATTGAGATGCTGGCCGATCTGGGTTACCAGAGCGTCGCCATTACGCTCGATCACTGCTGTTTGAATCCCTACGACGACAACTTCGAGCGGAATCTGAACGCCGCGGCCGAGCTGCTAGCCACGCGCGGCATGCGGTCCGTCGTCGAAACAGGCGCTCGATACCTGCTCGATCCGCGCCACAAGCACGAGCCCACGCTGGCGTCGCCCGACGACGAGCAACGGCTAAGACGTATCGGCTTTCTCCATCGCTCCATAGACGCCGCGGCGGCGCTCGGCAGCGACTGCGTCTCGCTCTGGTCCGGGCGTCTCGCAGACGAGGACGGTCGAGACGAGGCCATGTCTCGCCTGGCGGACGGTCTGCGGCGAGTCGTCCAATACGCCGATGAACGCGACGTGCTCCTGGGCTTCGAACCGGAGCCCGGCATGCTTATCGACGGCATGGCGGCCTACGAGGAGCTGGCCGATCGCCTGGCGTCGCCCCGCTTGCGGCTGACGCTCGACGTCGGCCACCTCCATTGCCTCGGCGAGACGCCGATCGACGCCGTTATCCGCCGTTGGAGTTCGCGTATCGTGAACGTCCATATTGAAGACATGCGCGCCGGCGTGCACGAGCATTTGATGTTCGGCGAGGGGGAGATCGACTTCCCGCCCATCATCGCGGCGCTGGCCGAAGTCGGCTATGATGGCGGCATCCACGTTGAATTGAGCCGCCATAGCCACGACGGGCCGGTCGCCGCCGCACGGGCGTTCAACTTCCTCGCTCCGCTGATCCGCCATTATGCCTGAATACGTCGTGCTGCTGTCCATTCCCGGATTGCGGGAGAAAGACCTGGCGCTCATGCCGCGGCTAGGTTCGCTCGTCGAGGGCGGCGATCGCGCGGAGCTTGCTCCCAGCTTTCCCGCGGTGACTTGCTCCGTGCAGGCCAACATGACGACCGGGCTGCCGCCGAGCGAACACGGCGTGATCGCCAACGGGTTCTATTGGCGTGATCGCGGGGAAGTCGAGATGTGGACCTCGCCGAACGACTGCATCCAGCGACCGCAGCTCTGGGACGTCCTCCACGAGAAATCTCCGGCCGTCACCGCCGCGGCATGGTTCCCGCTTCACAGCAAGCACTGCGGGGCCGACTACGTCTGCACGCCCGCCCCCGTCCACAACCCCGACGGCAGCGAATCGTTATGGTGCTATACGCGGCCTCCGGCGCTATATGGCGAACTGATCGCCGACCTGGGCCATTTCCCGTTGCAGCACTTCTGGGGTCCGCTGGCTAACATCAAGTCGACCGCCTGGATCGTCTCCTCGGCCATTCGCGCCGCCGAGCGGTTCAAGCCGAACTTGTTTTACATCTACCTGCCGCACCTCGACTACGCAGCGCAAAAACTTGGGCCGAACAGCGACGCCGCCTTGCACGCGGTCGCGGAACTCGACGAGGAAATCGGCAGGCTCGTCGATGGCTTCACCGCGGCGTACTTCGGCGCCGAACCGCTTTGGCTAGCGGCCAGCGAATACGTGATCACGCCGGTGAGCCATGTAATTCATCCGAACCGTATGCTCCGCGACGCCGGCTTGCTGACAGTGAAAGAATCGGCCGATGGCGGGGAACTGATCGACTTCGCCGCCAGTCGAGCGTTTGCCTTGGCCGACCACCAGCTTTCGCACGTGTTCGTGCGCGAGCGCGATCCGCGGGTCATTCGCCAGGTTCAAGACTGCTTCGCCAGGTGCGAAGGCGTGGCCGAAGTCATTTCGCCCCGCGACTCGGCGAAGTACGACCTTGCACACCAGCGCAGCGGCGAACTAGTCGTCGTGAGCGAGCCGCATAGCTGGCAGTCGTACTACTATTGGCTGGACGATGCGCGTGCCCCGCGGTTCGCTCGAACGGTGGACATCCATCGAAAGCCCGGCTACGACCCCGTCGAGCTGTTCTTTGACCCCGCCGCGGGCGGCGTTCCGCTCGACGCCAGCCTGGTCCGCGGGTCGCACGGGGCGCCCGCGCTCGACGCCAGTCAGCGCGGCGTGCTCCTCAGCTCGCAGCGCGGCGTCTTCGTCGAAGGGCCCACCGCGGACACCGACGTCGCGGATGTCGTGCTGCGGCAATTCGGCATTTAAAAAAGCGGAGCGCCTCCCGTCGACCGCCGGCTACCAAGCTGGCCGCGCTCGTTACACGTCCGGCGCGGCGAACGCGAAGTTCCGGCTTTGCCCAAAGAACTCCAGCGGGTTGTCGTACACCACCCGCCGAATCAGGCCCTCCGGGTGGCCGCGCTTGCGCATTTCGAGAATGAAATCGGCCACGGCCGTCGGCTTCGACGGCCCCCAATCCCCCGCGGAGTTGACCAGCAGCCGCTCCGGACCGTAGATCTCGACCATGTCGGCCGCCCGCTGGGGCGTACACTTGCTCACCGGGTAAAGCGTCATTCCGGCCCAGAACCCGCCTTCGAGAACCGGCCGAATGGTGTGCTCCTCGACGTGATCGACCAGCACGCGACTCCGATCGATGCGGCTGTCGGCCGTCAGCATATCCAAGATCATTCTCGTACCCTGGTACTTGTCCTCCAAGTGCGGCGTGTGAATGAGTATTTGCTCGTTCGTCTTCATCGCCAGGTCGATGTGTTCCAAGAATACGATCGCCTCGTTGCGCGTATTCTTGTTGAGACCGATTTCGCCGATGCCCAGCACGCCCGGGCGATCGAGAAACTGCGGGATCATCGCGATGACATCCCGGGCAAGCACAACGTTTTCGGCCTCCTTGGCGTTGATGCAGAGCCACGTGTAGTGCTGGATGCCGAACCAACCGGCCCGCTTCGGCTCGAAGGCCGTGAGCTGTTCGAAGTAATCGCGAAACCCTGCCGCGCTGCCGCGGTCGTAGCCGGCCCAAAACGCCGGCTCGCTGACGCCGACGCAGCCCATCTTGGCAAGCGTCTCGTAGTCGTCGGTCGTCCGCGAAACCATGTGGATGTGAGGATCGATGTAGTACATAGCCGTTGTCGCCGTAGGGTCGTGCAAAAGTCCTCGGCAGCGCTTTTAGGCCACGGCCGACCGCCAAATCAACGGCCGGTCACACGCTGAATTGCAGTCGCCATGTTTCGTCGTAGTCGCGGCTGAAGACAAGTTGAATGCGCTCGGCGCGTGCCGGTCCTGCATCGAGCAACAATCGCATCGCGCGATCGAGTTGGTCGGGTCGGCCATCGTCGGGCCGTTGGCCGGCGGCGCGGTCGAGACGATCCAAACCCGCCGCCAGCTCCAGGATCTTGGCCCGCAGCGAGAGAAACTCCTGCTCGAGCACTGCCTGCTTCGTCCGCTTAGCCGTCATGGAAACCCCCGTCGTAGTCGGCGACTGCCGGCTGACAGCCGCTGCCCCTTAGTTTCGCGTCTGCTGGTCCGCGGTGCAACGAGGCGCGCCTAACGCGCGCTACGGGGCCGGTAGTATCGACGGCGCCGATTCGGCTGGTTTCTCCGTTATTGCCGCCGCAGGCTGCTGCCTGCCCGCCTCGGGTTCGACGCACTCCGCGGTCGAATCACGTGGAATTCGTCCGGTCGCTCGCATCTTGCGGCCTAGATTTTTATGCCCCGAAACACTTTGTCGGCTCGGTTCCGCCTGCGCGCGGCCGAGTATGGCCCCAGGAACGCATGACGCCCGTACGTCCTGCCTGAATCCAGACGCCGTGACCCCGCTACAGCGAACCTTTGACGCGCTGGCCAAGAGCCACAACGAAGCGGCGACGCCGACGCTGATCGCGGCGCTGCAAGCCGGCGGCGGCCCGATCTTCGACGGCGCCATCGCCGCGCTGTGCCACCGCCGGGCCAAAGCGGGCCATACGGCCGTGCTGCGGCAATGGAACCGGCTCGGCCGCGAGCAGCGCGAGGTCGTCAAACGCGGCCGATGCCGCATGGGCGCCGCCCTCCGCGAAGCCGTGCTGCAGGGCGACGACCCGCTGTTCCGCGCGGCCATGGAGTTCGTCGATGAATCCGGCGACTTCGACCTGATTCCCACGCTGGTTGTGGTCGCCGAGCAGGCCAACGACGAGCGATCGCGTCTGGCCGTCGAGCTCACGCTGCGGCTCGTCGATCAATTGAGCGACTGGATGGCGTCCGACGAACCGGTCATCGGCCGCGATCCGCACACGATCCGCTACTGCGTTTTGGAAAGCCTGGAGCGCTCGGTCGAGCGGTATCATCAGCACGAGCGACCCGAACTGCTCGAGGCGTTCATCGTGCTTGCCGGGCCGTTCAGCCGAACGCTTCGCAATATCCTGTCAGCGCCCCACCACGCCTGTTACCAGGCGCTGGTGGAGGTCTTGGCGACCAGCGCCAATCCCTCCGTGCTGCGCTTGCTCACGGACATGCTTTCGGCCAGCGAAACGCCGCATGTCGTTCAACACGTGATTAGCAAGCGGACCGACCGACCGTTTGTCGACGCACTGCTGTCGATCGACTTCGACGACGACAACCCGGCCATGCGCCGCAACCTGGCGCAACTGAAGTTCCTCGCCTGTTGCGAAGACACGGTCCTGGTGTGCACCCAGTTTACGCCCCGGCAACAGGCCGCCGCCGTAAAGCTGCTGGCGGCGACCGGGGCCGGCGACGACTACAAGCTCATGCTCATCGACGCCTTGCTCAAGCATGGCAGCGTCGAGGGCCGCGTCGCCGCGTGCCGGGCCCTGCATGCCGTCCCTGGACAAGCGGGAAACAAGCTGCTGCTGCACGCCCTGGACGACCCGGAGGGCGCCGTCCAGGCGGCGGCCGTGCGACAGCTCCGGGAGCGGAAGATTCCCGGGACGCTCAGCCGGCTTGTCGATCTGGTCAGCAGTCCCCTGGAGGAAGTCGCGGCGGCCGCCCGCGAGAGCTTGTCGGTGTTTTCCTTCGACAACTACGCGGCACGGTTCGACGTGATGGACGAAGGCGCTCGCCAGGCCGTCGGCGTGCGGGTCGCCAAGGTCGATCGCACGACCCCCGCGCGATTGCGGCAGGAGCTGGCGCACTCGAATCGCCGCCAGCGGCTGCGGGCGCTGCAGATGGCTGCCGCCATGGAAATGTTGCCGACGCTGGCCGACGCCGTCGTCGAGCGATTGCAAGACGAAGACCAGGTCGTGCGCGCTGCCGCGGCCGACCTGCTGCGGTTCTGCACCGCCAGCGACGTCCGCAACGCACTGCTGACGGCGTTGGGCGATCGCAGCGCGGCGGTGCAGCTTGCCGCAAAGAACAGCCTCGCGGCGCTCAACTCGCCGCTGTCGGCGGCCGCGGCGAAATCGCCCCCGCCGAGTCAGCCGGGCAGCGCCGCCGCGCCGCCGGCCGCTCCCGACGCGCTGCCGATCAAGGAGGCGATATGACGACGCTACTGACGCTCAGCTCGCTGCTGGCTGAAATCGGCGACAACTTCCCCCAATCCGGCCCGCGGCGCTCATGGTCGGACTTGGGCGCTTACGGAATCGCCGCCGTGATCGTCGCGATTGCCGCGGCGGTCGCCGCGCAGCTCCGCAAACGCAACGACATGTCCGAGCACTGCGACAAGCCGTGGAAGCTCTTCCGCGAGCTGTGCCAAGTGCACGGTCTCGACCGCCAGAGCCAGCGGCTGCTGGCACAACTGGCCCGCGAGCGACGCCTCGCTCAGCCGGCCGAGGTGTTCCTCTGGTCGCAGGGGTTCGCTCCTGAGGGGCTGCCGCCGGCGCTGCAGCATCACGCCGCCCGCCTGGAGCGGCTCAGGCAACAACTGTTCGAGTAGCGCTCGATGCGGGCCGCGAGCGGCGCGTCCGCTGCGTCAGGAGGCAATCGCCGGCGCCGCTGCACGCCATTGCCGCACCCCATGCGCCAACGCGACGACGGCGAGCTGTGTGACCATGAACGCGGCCACCCAGAACGTCCGGCCCTCGGTGAATCCGTAGGCGTGCAGGCCGACTCCCATTTGATTCACGCCGAACCACGACCAGGCGACGACGATGTTGCCGAGCACCGCCAGCGCGGCCAGGCCCCGGTCGCCGACCATCTTGCCCCACCGGGCGTGGAGCACGATGGCGTTCCACAGCACGATCATCAGGGCCCCGTTTTCCTTGGGATCCCAGCCCCAGAAACGACCCCACGAGTCGTCAGCCCACAGGCCGCCGAGCACGGTCCCGATAAAGCTGAAAAAGATTGCAAAGCAGACGGCGCCGTAAGCCATGCGGGCGAGCTGCTGCCGCTCCTTGGCGCCCAAGAGGCCGCCAACGTCCCCCAGCAGGAGGTACGCCAGGCCCAGGGCTCCGGCGAGGAACGTCGTCGAATAGCCGAGCGTAATGCACACCACGTGCGTCGCCAGCCAAAAATTGGTGTCGAGCACCGCCTGCATGACGCCGATCGTGTCGCCGTCGCCGTCGAACGTCAGATAATAGGCGATGAGCATCGTCGGAAAACCGAGCGCCGCCGCCAGGAGATTCCCCACGCCGAGCCGATATACGCTCTCGAACACCAGCGCAAACAGCACCCCCGCCCAGCCGATGAACACCGCCGAGGAATACAGGTTGGTGATTGGCGGGCGGCCCGAGATATACACGCGGCTGATCAATCCGAACGTGTGCAGCGCGAACGTCGTCCACAGCAGCCAGTTGGCCGCGCGGTTGAATCCCTCGAACCACCCGAGCCAGGCCGCCGCCGCCAATACGAAGGCCGCAATGTATAGCGCAATGCACAACACGAACGGGCTAAAGTGGTTAATGTAAGCCTCGAACGCCACCCGATCGAGCGACAATCGCTCGGCGGGCTTGCGGCTGCTCCGCTCCCCCTTGGCGACGAGCGAGTCCTCGTAGGTCCGTTCCGCCGCGGCTCGCTCCCGTACGATCTGGCGATACTCGGCCGTCGCCGCGTTGAACGCCTGTGCCTTCCCCTCGCGGTACGCCGCGAGCGCCCGGCGGAGCACGATGGGCGCCTGGTCCTGGCTCTGGCGACCCTCCGGCGACGCCGCGGCCAGCAGCCCGCGGGTTTCCGCCTCCATCATCGTTTGCCAGCGGGCCTGGGGCGTAGGCGGGGGCACGGGCCGCGGGGCCACCCGGTTGAGCGACTCGATCCGCGCCACCACGGCCTGCAGGCTCTGCAACACCTCTTGCTGGGTGTCGCCGGCGATCTCCGGTTCGCCAAAGGCGTCCATCAGTACCATGATCATGCGGACCTTGCGATCCAGTTCCAGGAACTTCGACTGCGTCAGGCTCCGCTCGTCCTCCGGCGCCTCGCTGGCGAGTTTCGCTTGCCGCTCGAACTCGCCAGGGTTGGTCAGCAGTTCGGCAATGCTGTATCGAAAGCCCGGCCGAGCCTTTAGGCCCAGGGCTTGCAGCACTTCCAAATTCTCGATCCTGATCACCTTGTGGTCGCGAAAACCCTTGGCCATGGCGACCGTGTCGAGCAACCAGCGAATGGCCGGCTGGCGCTGGTCGTAGCGGGCATCCTCGTATGTTTCTCTGCCGGAGATGGTGCGCAGCGTATTGGCGGCGAGCGAATCAATGGGCTGCGTCCGGCCGCCGTAGGCTACCGGCAGGGCCCCGAAAGCGTGGATGTTCATCTCGACGGCCGAATCGCGGGGCGGCACGGCGCGGCTGAGCACCCAGGCGCCGAACACCGCCACCAGCAGGGCAGGCGCCCAGACCTGCGGCTCGCGCCAACGGCCGCGGAGGCCAGGCCGGCTCGGCCCCGTCCCCACTGCCTCTGGCGCGTTGCGCCACGACTCCTCCTCGCGCCGGCGTACAAATCGAACGATGCCCTGTCCGAAGTGGATCAGCATGCCGGCGCCGACGATCACGCACGACACGTAAGGAATCATCCACCCGGCGTTGGTGACGATCTGCAGCACGGTCAGATCGGGATTCTCCGGGTCGTAGCTCGCCTGGTAGATCGTGTCGCCGCCGTAGCGAATCGGGTTGTTCATCGACGTGGACAACTGCATGTCCACGTGGTGCGCCGGATCGCGAAACTGGACGATCGACTCGAAGTTCTTGGGCGTCTCGGTGCCCTCGTATTTCTCAAACCGGAATTCCTTCAGCTCGATCGAATAGGACTTCGGCACGCGCTTGAACCGCGACGCCAGGGCGAAGCGACGCCCGTCGGCCTCGACCGCTTCGTCCGCCAGGTACGGCCGCAGCAAATACACGCCGAGCGACTGGCCGCCGGCCTTGGATACCAGTTCGACGTACGTGGCCGGCATGTCGGTCGATTGCTCGGCGGCGACGCCGGTGTTGGCCGGCAGTTCGTCGGCCGTGCGGAGTTGACCGCGACCGGCGTTGGCGGCGACGCCGCCGGCCGACGTTTCTCCGGGCTGAAGATAGCGGACCGATGCATTCGGCAGGTGCGCCAGTACGCGAACGTCGAACGGCAAGTCGGCCAGCGAGATGGCTTGCTTCGACCGGGCGGACTCGGCAATGAGTGTGCCGGGAATCGTCGTCACGCGGTCGATGTTTTCGCCGACATTTTCCGCGACGGCGACCTCGAACGAACGGATGTCTTCGGCGTAGTTCATTTCTTGGCCTTCGACAATCCGCATCTGCGCCTCGACAGCCCGTTCGGCGGTGTAAAGCTCGCTGAGCATCAGCAGCCCAATGCCGCCATGGAGCAAGACGATGCCCGCTCGCCGCGCGAACGCCAGCCAACAGCCCAGGCCCAGCACGACGCTGGCGCCGCCGGCCTTGGCGAGCTGCCAGAGGATTCGCAATCCTGAGGCGTCCAGCCGCACGTGCGGATTGAGGAACAAGTACGCCGTAAGCCCCAGCAACACAACCGCGGCAACCGCCCCGACCCGCCACAGCCAGCGGCTGGCGGAAACCCGCGCGGTCCGCCGACTCAAAGCGAGCACGTAGGCCAGTCCCAGGGCGACGCCGCCGATGGCCGCTCGCAACAGGTGCCACAGCGTGTTGGCGAACGACGCGGAAAGCTCGCTTTCAATCGCCTTGTTCGATCCGCTGGCGATGACGAAATAGGTAATCGCCGACCCCAGCGCGATGAGCACGACGCCCAGGACAAGGCGCATGCCGCGGGCGGCGAACTTGAACCGCACCGCATGGGCGGCGATGAGGTTGATCGCCAGGGCGACGCCGATCAGTTTCCCGCCGGGAAAGGGAAACACGATGCCCGCCGGCCATTCCCACGCCCGGGGGAAGAAAATCTTCAGTTCGATCCAGGCGACCCAGGTGCGGAAATAGTCGTGGACGACCCGCCACACGTCGTAGTCGATCTGCGCAAGCGTTCCGGCCAGCACCAGCACCAGCGACAGCGACAAGAGCACGACGGTCAGCCGCAGCGAGGCCAGCGGCGAGATCAGAGATCGCGCGGCGCTGGCTCCCGGAGGGAAGTTCGCGTCGCGAGATTCGGTCGCCTCGACCGGCGTGTAACGGGGGAGCTCGGTGGTTGCCATGGCGATGCCTTAATCGCTGCGGGATGGGGCCGATAGCAAACGGCTTAGAGCCGCGTCGTCGACTCGGTGCTTCGCTAGGCACAAGGCGCCTGCGAAACACGCCTCTGCGGTTAGCAGTTGTTTACTCAGCGTTGTCTGTGAACTTGATGGACCGGAGGAACTGCTCAAACGGCTCCTGCTGGCTTTCGACCAGCGAGCGATCGCCCATCATCTTGAAAAACCAGACGCGATCGCCCTGGGCCGCCATGGCAGCGACGACGCCCTGGGCAGGTCCGAGCAGCTTGAACTGCTGCCCTTGAATGCCGCCGATCGTGACTTCGGTCTTTGCTGCGTTGATGTCGGCCTCGGAAGCCTTCAAGCCCACCTGGCCCGCCCACCGCTGGGCCTGCGCCATCGGATCGGCCATGGCCCCCGCAGCGGGAAACGGCATCACGGTCACTTCGGCCGTTTTGTCGCCCTCGACAATATTGAACGCCGCGGTCCGCATATCGCCGTAACGTCCTGGCTGCCACCCGGCGGGAGCTTCATAGGTGAACTCCTTCGGCTGGGGCATTTCGGCAACAGAAGATCCGGCGGCCGGCGGCGCGGTAACATCGGCCGGCGTAGCCGCCGCCGTGCCGCTAGGCGGCATGGCGCCCTCGACGGCCGAATCGACCGGCGGATGGCCAGGCGGCAAACTGCCCGGCGCCGTCGCGCGATCCATGACGCCGACCAGTTCGACGACCGTCGCCTCGGCGCCGCCCCGCGTGGGCGATTTGCGGATCAGCTCCGCCACCTTCTGGGCCGGCAGCGGCGGCTGCTGGAGCTGGCCCATCCAGCGATTTACGTTGCGCTCCACATAATCGGCCCACTCGCCGGAGAGCGGCAGCGACGACACCGTAAGCTGAAGCTTCTCGCCGCCGGAGGGCACTTCGATGGTCGCCGTCCGTAGGGCGTCGCCCGGCTTTTCCTGCCAGCCGTCGGGCAGCGTCCACTGCGGTTTGCCGTGGGTCCCTGCCACGTCAATCGACGCCACGAATTCGTCAAACGGCTTACGGACCGCCGCCGCCTGGTCGCCACGGGCGACGAGCTTGAAGAACCAGGCCTGATCGCCGGCGGGAACCATCGCCGCGAGCATGTGATCCAGCTCGCCGCGAGCCTGCTCGACGTCGATCGGCTGCGGCCGCGGGGCAGTGCGGGTAACTTCGTAAGTCTTAACGGAATCGGCTTCGCCGCAACCCGCGAGGGCGACGGCGACAACGGCGGGCAACGTCCAGCGCTGCCTGGAGGCGTGGATAAACATGACCTCGACGGGACGGGGAGGGGGAGCAGGCGCGCCGACGGCACGAGGCGCGTCAGCCGGCTTT
>QEVI01000143.1 GCA_003576855.1 Planctomycetota bacterium | reverse complement strand
GATTTGGCGAAGTCTATTTCGCCGTCAGCGACGCCGGCAAGGAAGTCGCGCTGAAGCTCATCCGCCGCAACCTGGAAGTCGAGCTCCGCGGCGTCACGCATTGCTTGAATCTCAAGCACCCGAACCTGATCGACCTGTACGACATCCGCGCGGACGAGCACGAGGATCGCTGGGTGATCATGGAGTACGTCTCCGGCGAATCGCTGGAGGACGTCATCGAGCGCTACCCGCAAGGCATGCCTCGCGAGGAGGTGTGCCGGTGGTTTGAAGGCATCTGCGCCGGCGTGGCGTACCTGCACGACCACGGCATCGTCCATCGCGATCTGAAGCCGGCCAACATCTTCATCGACGAAGGCACGGTAAAAATCGGCGACTACGGCCTCTCGAAGTTCATCTCCTGCAGCCGCCGCAGCGGCCAGACCGAGAGCGTCGGCACGGTCCACTACATGGCGCCGGAAATCGCCAACGGCCGCTACGGCCGCGAGATCGACGCCTACGCCCTGGGCATCATCCTGTTCGAAATGCTCACCGGCCACGTGCCGTTCGAGGGCGAGAGCGTCGGCGAAGTGCTGATGAAGCACCTTACGGCCGAACCGAACCTGGAGGCGATCGAGGAGCCGTTCCGCTCGGTGGTCAAAGGCGCGATGGCCAAGGACCCAGAGCGGCGGATCAATCACGCCGCCGAGATGGCGGCGATGGTCCGCGGGGTGGAATTGCCGAAGCCCGACCCCCGCGTGACGGTCGCCTACCTCCCGGCCGGCGAGTCCGCCCCACAGGCCAGCCCCTGCTCGCGCCCGGCGGCCGCGGGCGCCCGGCGGGCCCGGATGCACGAAGAAGGCGTCGTCGCGTTCTTCCATCGCGATCCCGACCCCGTGTGGGCGAGCATCAAGGCCGGCATCGCCGCCACGCGCAAAGACCTGAACTTCGAGCAGTGGACCGCCCTCGGCAAAGTGTGCTTCGCGGGCTTCTGCGCCGTGCTGTTCACGATGCTCGCCGGGGTGCTGATCCCCACGATTTGCATGTCGGCGTTGGTGTACGTCGGCTATCGTGCCGTGCGCATTGCCGTGCGGCTAGCGACCGACAACCCGCATCCGCTGCCGAGCCTGGCGACGCCCGAGCGGCCTGGGCCCGCGGCGGCTTATGCTGCCGCCACAGTTCACGCCTCGGCGCAACCATTGGCGCCGGCGGCGGACGCGGCCCCGCCGCCGGCCGTCTCACCGGTGCAGGCGCAACCGTGGCGAAAGCGGGGCCAAGTCGGCTGGCGGCAGGCGGCCCACCAGCAATTGCTCGCCCTGAGCGTGCGGGAGCGGGCCAGCGGCGTCGTCGGTTCGATGCTCGTGGCGGCCCTGGTGGCGCCGGTTGCCGCGTTCTTGGCCTGCATGCTGCTGGGGCCCGATGATTTTACGGCGGAAATGACCGTCTGGACGGCCACGGTCGCCACACTGGGGACGTGGGCCGTGATGGTTCCCGGCCAGTTGGCCGAGGGACGATTGGAGGATCACACGCCGCAGCGATTTGTCCAACTGCTGCTGGGTGCGTTGGTGGGACTGGCCGCCTGGGCCTTGGCGGAGGCGATGTTTCTCAGTCTGCCGACGTCGCGGGACTTCGCACCCGGCCCTACCGATTGTTTGTTCGGCGAGCTGTTTCGCGACCGCTACGCCACCATGCACGGCGGCTACTTCGCCGGCCTCGTCCGGCCCCTGCCGGGCATGTACGCGGCCTACTTCGCGTTTTTGTTCGTAATCCTTCGCTGGTGGCGGCTGGCCGAGTGGACCCGCTCATCGAGGGTGAGCCTGTGGAACATCTCATGGTGCGGTTTCATCGCCTGGGGCATGACGTTTTTCTGGTGGTTCCCGCAACCGATCGGCGTGATCGTCGCGGCGATCATCGCCTTTACCGCGCAGTTCTCCAGTCCGTGGCTTTCGCCTAGCCGGCGCCGGGAGCTGGCGCAGAAGGTGGCCTGAAATGGTGGCATCCTGGCTCATGCTAACGATCCTGGCGCCGGCCGCGGGGCTGGCCCTCTTGATCGCCTGGCGAAATAGGCCGCAAACGGCGATGCTCGTGCTGGGCCTGGCCGTCGCCGTCGTCGCACTGGCTTTGATCCGGTCGCAGGCGCACCAGGTGCAGTTTCAGAACCGCCAGATGGTACACGCACGGCGCCAGGCCGAGATCCTCCGGCATCAACGCTTGGCGGCCACGACGGCTGGCGCGACCATCCAACATTCGCCGGCTGGCAGCCGGCTCGAAACGTATGCCAACGGCATGCAGGTGCGGCAGTGGCCCGCCGGCCCCCGCGAAATCGTCCGCGAAGCAGACCACCTCCACACGTTCTATACCCCTCAAGAGGCCATGGTAAGCCGCGGGCATGCCTGGATTCCGCTGGGCGCGGCGGGCGTTTTGCTGGTCAGCCTGGCGGCCGTGTACTTGATGTTGCGTAGTAAACGCGGCGAAGACCGGGACGTTCACGGTTCCCGCGGCTTTCGTGGTTCAGGCATCGGCTGGATCGCCGCCGGCGCCCTTGTGCTGCTGGTAGGCGGACTGCTGCTGGCTGAACGCCGAACGGAAGTGATTATTCCCGAGGAAGTCATCGTGCCGCTGCCGCATGCTATGGATGTTACGGCGCAAGCGCCTCTGGCGCCGGCGGCGCCTGCAGCTCCGTCGCTGCCGGTCGCGCTGCCCCAGGCCGTGCGCGAGTTTCAGACGGAGCTCGCTGAAGAGGTGTACGCCTACGCCGAAGAGCACGACACGCTCGAATCGATGTGGGAGCGCCTAACCGGCCCCCGGATCAAGCTCGTGGAGGAATCCGATAAGCTCGCCGAGCAGTCGCAGCGGGATCTGGAAGGCGCCGCGCGGCTCATATTGCAGCGGTCGCTGCCGACCGCCGATCCCTTTACGCAAGGTTGGCTGTCGAACGCGGCCAAGGCGATTCTGCAGGCGTCGGCGTCCGGGCGGCGCCGGGCGCCGCAGCAGCCCGCCGATGCGCCAGCCGCCTTTGCCGCAGTGACGGCCGAGGCGCCCGCCGTTGAAGCGGCGGCCACGCCGTCCGTCGTCCGCGCCGAGGTCGCGTCGGAAGAGGACAACCAGCCGGCCGCCGCCGTCGCCGAAGCGCCGTTGGCGACGGCCGAGGCGGCCGCCAGCGCACCGGCTGCGGCGGAAGCCGCGACAGCCCCGGTGGCCGCGACCCATACGACGCCGGAGCCGCCGGCCCACGCGGCGGCGAGCGGCGAGCGGCCCGAATGGGTCGACCAACCTCCCCACGAGCACGACGGCGCCTACCGCGTGGCAATCTCGACCGATTATCATTTCAGGGTCGAAGAGAGCCGCGCTCAACTTGAGAACCGTCTGCGCTATGCCGTCGCCGATCGCGTTCGGCAGACGGTCAGCGAGGCGATCGGCCGTCCGGTCGTCCGCGGTCCCATGCTTGCGGACCTGGGCATCGACGAGGAGTACATCCGCCGCGTGCTATGCGTGGCCGACTACGTCGAAACGGAGGCAGCCCCCGGAAGCCAGCGCAAGCGGGTCCACGCCCTGCTGCAGTTTACTCCGCAACAGGACGCCGCGTTCGTCAGCCGTTGGCAAGCCGCCATGCGGGGCGAGCGGCCTGGGCCGATGTACTATCCCCCTGCCAAGACCTACACCACCGGCGAGCGCCCGGCGTGGGTCGACCAGCCGCCCACGCTCTCTGGCGGCACGCGTCGCGTCGTGGTCAGCTCCGGTCCGTACAGTACGGTCGAGGAGTGCTATGGGAAGCTCAAGGAAAAACTGGCCGCTGCGGTGCAAGCTCGCGTCGACGAACTGGTCCGCGAGTCGACCGGCGGCCAGGAGCAAGCGCCCCCGCTGCACGCCATGAACATCTCGATGGACTACATTCTCCGAGAGTTGTGCCCGGAGAACGACTACGTCGAAACGATCAACGCCTCGTTCGGCGAGATGAAGCAGGCGTACGCGTTGCTCGAGTTCCAGCCGCCGGCGGACGAGTTTTTGCTCAACCAGTGGCGGAATTACGCCCGTGAAGAGCGGGTCTTCAACATCGTCAGCCTCGCCGGCTGCATCTTCGGCGGCCTGGCGGGCGTTTACGGGTTGCTGAAGGTCGATACCTGGACCCGCGGCTATTACACAAAGCGGTTGTTTCTCGGCGTGCCGGCGGCGATAATCGCGGTTGGCCTGGCGATGGGCGCGATGCTCGGCTTGATTGGCTGACGGGCGCCTGTTCGCCAGGGCGCCTAGCACCTGCACTCGTCCGCTCGCGCGATGCCGACATCAACCCATTCCGACGCGCTGCTCGTCGAGGATATTCGCCGCGGCAAGCCCGACGCTTGGAGCGACCTGATCGCCCTCTACGAGGGACGGCTATTGTCGTTCGTCGATAGCCGCCTCCACAGCCGCGCGGCCAGCGAAGACGTGGTTCAGGACACGTTCATCGGCTTTCTGACCAGCCTGCCGAACTACGATCCGCGGCGGCCGCTGGAAAGCTGGTTGTTCACGATCGCCAGCCACAAGCTGACGGACTACTTGCGGCGCGAAGGCCGCCGGCCGGCGATTCCCCTTTCCTCGGCCGACGGCAGCGGGGGCAATTGGGAGCCCGCCGGCGCCGCCAGGCCGGCCAGCAGCATTGCCCGCAGCGGCGAGCGCCGGCGACTCGAAGACGAAGCCCTGGCCGAAGCCATCGCCCGCCAGCTTGATAGTTGGCGGCAGGCCGGCGATTGGGACAAGGTGAAGTGCATGGAGCTGCTGTTCGTCGTGGGCGAGGCGAACAAGGCCGTCGCCCAGCGGCTGGGCCTCACCGAACAGCAGGTCGCGAATTTCAAGTTCGATTTTCTCGAGCGGCTGCGAAAGTTCCTCAAGCAGCAGCGGCTGTGCGAAGACGTATTCCCCGAGTTGTACGAGTAATGCGCCTTGTACGAGTAATGTTCCCCGAGTTGTACGAGCAATGCGCCCCCCAGCCGCGGCTCAACGAGCCGCCGGAGCGGCGAGCTGGGGGCCGCGTTTCGCCGCTCCGGCGGGTCATTGACCCGCGGCTAGGGGGGTGACTGGCGGTTTGGGGTGACTGGCGGCGATTGACGGGGTGCAGGGCGGGGGTGTTGCGATGCCAACCACCGATGTTGAACTTGAACGCTTCCTGGACGAAGCCCTGCCCGCCGAGCGGATGGCGGCGATCGAAACCGCCCTGCGGGCCGACGAGGCCCTGCGGAAGCGGCTGGCCGCGGTTGCCGGCCGGCGCGACGCCGGGGTGCATTCGCTGGGGGCCGTCTGGCGGCGACACCGGTTGAGCTGTCCCACGCGCGAGCAGCTTGGCAGCCACCTGCTGGGCGTCTTGGAGCCGGGACTCGACGACTATGTGCGATTCCACGTGGAATACGCCGGGTGCCGATTCTGCCAGGCCAGCCTGGGCGACCTCCGCCGACAACACGCCGCGGGCGAGGAGCAATATGCGCAGCAGCGGCGCAAGCGGTATTTCCAGTCGAGCGCCGGCTATCTGGGGCGCTAGGGCGGATGCTGAAGGGGACCGGCGTGGTGCACCGGCGATGCTATCCGGCGATGCTATCCGGCGGCGCCATCGCCGGCTTTATGGCGCTTTCCGCGTTCTGATCAGAGCCGCAGCAATTCCAGCGACGATTGCCAGAACAAGCGGGGCGCGAACACCGCCGCCAGCGGCGATTGGAGCCCCGCCGGCGAGACATGGAGGCGCCCCTCGGCCACGGCCCTGGCGACGGCAAGATCGCCGATGAGGAGCTGATCCAAGACGGATCGTGCGCAGGCGATGCTGTCGGCAGGCAGCGACGTCGTCCGCTCGAGTCGGGCGCTGCGCCTCGTCAACGCAAACCGATAGACGCCGCTCTCGTCGGCAATGCCGAATTCAAACGGCCGCGCCACGCTCGCCAGGTGAGCCCGCTGGCGCCAAAGCTCGTAGCACCGCTCCACCCAGCGCTGCGGCGCGAGCAGCCGCACCATCCAGCGGGGCGACCGGGTGAGCCGATCGCTGATCCACGCACCGCCGGCGGTGACGAGCAGTTCGTGCAGCGAGTCGCTGGCCGGCGAATACAGGGCGATGGAATTATGGCCGCGGTCGATGGCGTCGCGGCAGGCGGCGGCGAGCAGTTGCACCCGCGCTGGGCTCGAGTGGGGCAGCGACATCAGTTCGATGATCGCCGAGCCCCGCACGATGGCGTATCCGACGGCCTTGGGCGCCGCGTCGTGCCCTGGCGGTTTCTGGTGCTTCCCCTGTTGCACGGCGACGAGGATTTGGTCTTGCGCCTTGCGGCCGATGAGCCATTGCCAGCAGGCCTCGGATCGGTAAACGGGTCCCCACAGTGCGGCTGCTGCGACGGCGTACAGCTCTTGAATCGCGTCGAGCTCGAAGTGCCGCCAGAGCCGCACTTCCACGCCGGTTCGGCGCCGGCGACGAGGCGCCTCCTGCGGATCGAGGTGGGCGAGCGCCGTCCGGGCGTTGGCCCGGGTGTGGCCTTGTCCGCGCCACGCGATCCAGCCGCGGCGCTCGAACCAGTCGTTGCGATCGGTACGCACCAGGGCGAGCACGGCCCCTTCGGCGGCGGCGATCGACTCGGCGGCGGCGAGCAAGTCGGCCTCGTAGTCCGAATCGTGGTACTCCGGCAAGACCGTGAAGTCCTTCAGGATCACGACCGGAATACGCTGCCCCTCAAACCAGGCGATGTGGTTGGCCACGTGAACATGGCCGAGAAGCCGCTTATCGCGCTGCAGCAGCAGGCGATGGCTCGGGCGATACCCTGGTTCGTCGAGCCGGCTTTGGAAATCCTCGGCCAGCGGCGCCTGGTGGGCCTGCATCAATAACTGCAACACGAGCGGATGATCGCCGACGCTCGCCGTGACGATCCGCGCACCGCCGCCCAATTCGCGAACACAGGCGCCGCCTCCCTCGCGAACGCTGCCGGCAGCCGGTCTCGGCGAGCCGCTCTCGCTGCCGCCGACGCCGGGCGACGCGGGTTGGGCGTCGTTGGACTCCGCGTCGCGACTGGTCCGAAGAGGGGGCGCCGACATGCACAGGTCGCCTCGTGTTGGGACGCCGCGCGGCAAGGTCGCGGCATGTCTGTTCCGCTCGCTGCTGCCCCGTGGTACAGAAGCGTATAGCGCTAGGCGTCAGAAATCCAGCAAAAAATGCCGCAGTTCGTCGAGAGGAAACAGGCAAAAGGCGTACTGCCGCGAGTTCAGGATCTGTGCTGCGCGGGCCTGCTCGTTCGCCTGCCGCAGCGCGGCGGCGGTTTCTCGATAGGCGTTTTCTGTGTACTGGCGAAGCTCGGCGTTGGCTGCGGCGATCCCGCGGTGCCGCTCCGCGGCGTTCTTCGCCGTTTTCGGCGTGCCGACCCACATCTGCTTGCTAGCAACCGCCCGGCGGAGGCCCTCCTCGGCTTCCCCGCCGGCGTGCCCGTCGCGGACAAACCACTCCGGATGGAACTGCAAATCGCGTAGCCGTCGCCGCAGGTCGCGCAGGGCATGGCGAGGTTCTTCGGCCACTGCGATTGGCAGCCTTAGCGTACCGGAGACCGTGGCGAACGGCGGCGGAGCGGCGCCGAAGAACCGCTCGCAGATGGCGTCGGTGGCCTCGTCGTATCTCGCCCCGCCGATGCCGTGGATGAACAAATCGGCGACCGCTAGCCGGGCGAACATGGTGGTCGCCAGGGCTCGCGATCGGAGCCGGCAGCCGTCGTCTTCCCATCGCTGGAGCTCGTCGACCGCGACGGCGGCGTCCCCGTCGTCAACCATCGGCAAGCTCTGCTCGAACGACTTGCGATCGGAAACCACGAGCGTTCGGCCCTGAAAGCGCACATAGGCGGGCCGCCGTATCGCGGCCGCGGCTGACCAGACCCAAAACGGGGCTTCGAGCCAATCGCCCGCCCGGCCGAGGTTCGGCACCGGCTGCGCGTGGTTGCGTATCTTATGGGCGCGTCGATACTCGACGAGCGCCTCGTTGTAGGCGGCGGCAAACCGCGGCAGGTGGAGCAGCAAGTGGTACGCGAACCGGCGAAAGGCCGCCGTCGTCGAGAGCCGGCTTTGCGGCAACTCCAGCGTATGGCGCCCCCACGACCGCTCCACGAGATGGCGGGCCTGGGCGATCGCCGCGCCGACGCGCCCGGTCTGCTCGCCGCGGGCGAGGACCGCGGGCCACCACTGGTCGAGCATACGATCAGAGAGCATGCCGGCGGCGGCCCGCACGCGGTCGGCGAACGACTCCCACAGGCTGCGATCGGCGATGCCGCGGTCTTCCCAGGGGGCATTGTTTCGGTGCCGATCGAACTCGACGACGCCCAGACGCGGCTCGCGGGGCGTTCCCAGGGGCACGCGAATCGACGTTTCCTGGCAGGCGTCGCCGTCGATGATGAGATTGACGGCCTGGCCGCCCACCAGGCGGGCGAGCCGGTCGGAGGCGAAGTTCTTCACCCACACGCCGGGATGAAACAGCTCCGGCTGGTGTCCCGTCAGGATGAGCGGGCGATAGGCGTCCGCCAGCGGGCGGGCGACGGCCGGCGTGCCGTCGTTGGCATAGGACGCCACGTAGGCTTCGGCCGCGGCCAAGACCTCGCGACGGGCGGCGCCGGCAAACTCCTCGAGCGGCTGCCCGACCACGGTGACGTCCACAGTGCGTCGCCATGCGGCGGCCTGGTGCGGCAGTCGCTCCAGTTCGTTCCAGGGCGGTGCGACGAGCTTCTGCCCGCTCTCGGCCGGGGCGCGGTAGCGAGCATACGTGGGCACGGCGTCTAGCAGCAGCCTGGGAACAGTTCAGCGCAGGGGAACGCCGAGGTCGAGCACGCGGCGTTGCGCTCCGTGCAGGCGGCCACGGCTCGGTCGATCACCGCGTGATAGTATGCCAGCCGCTTGGCGGCGTCATCCAGGGCGCCTCCGAAGCTCCGTGCTTCTTCGAGATACACCAGCGGCACCGGTTGTTCGACGATCTTCAGCCCCTGAAACGCCGCCTGCACCCACAGCTCCAGCGGCATGGCGTAACCGTTTTCGGTCAACTGCAGCCTTCGCAGCGCCTCGACGCGATACGCCTTGAACCCGCAGAACGCGTCGGTGAGCTTCAGCCCGAAGCGACAGTTGAGCTCCTCGGTAATCTGGATGTTGATCCGGCGTCGATCGGGCGGGGCCTGGCGGGCCGTCACGTGCGGCTGCAGATACCGGCTGCCCGACGCCAGGTCCGCATCGCGGCAAGCGGCCGCCAACTGGGCGATGCGTTGCGGCTCGTGCTGCCCGTCGCAGTCGATCGTAACGAGCACTTCATACGCGTGCTCGATCGCATACTGAAACGCCGTGCGGAGCGCCGCGCCGTATCCGCGATTCCTGCCATGGGAAACGACGACGACGTCGGACCGCCGCGCCAGCAGTTCGGCCGTCCCGTCGGTCGAACCGTCATCGACGACCAGCACGTCGCCCGCGTTGCGCACGACCTCGTCGAGCACGCCGGTCACGTGCTTGGCTTCGTTGTAGACCGGCAGCGCCGTGAGGAATCGCAGGCCAGCGACGTCCTGCGGCAAGTGGGAGAGCGTCATGGGCAAAGTAGGGAAGGCGGCTGCGGCGGCGACGAACGTACAGGCTTTCGGCGCCCGCTCCGAGCCAACTTTAGGACTACGTCATGAAGCCAGCGACGGTTCATGCCCCGGCGCCTGGCGACGGCCATCCCTCGCCGACTGCGGGCCATTCTAAGGCCGACCTCCGGGCGGTCAACGGTCCCGGCGGCGGTCCAGTCGGTCTTCAGATCGTCTTCAGCGGGTCTTTTTCGCTGCGACTGGCCCAGACGGTCGCCGCCGGCGCCTGGTCGGCCAGGTAATCGGCCAGCGACACCAGCGCGAATCGCTCGCTGGCGAAGTGGCCGGCCAGGATCAGACCGATACCGCGAGATTCGGCTTCCAGGCAGGTGTGAAACGAGGCTTCGCCAGTCACCAGCACATCGCAGCGCATTTCGGCGGCGGCCTCCAGCAGCGAGCCGCCGCTGCCGCAGGCGATGGCCACGCGCGTCACGCTCTTGTCGTCGGGGCCCACCAGGCGCACCGCGTCGATCGCCAGGAACTGCTTGACCCGCACGGCCAGCTCCCGCCGCGACAGCGGTTCGCCCGCCAGCCCGTGCCGGCCGGCGCCCTCTTCCGGATCGCCATGGGCGACGGGCCTTAGCGGCGCAATCTGGTGGAGTCCCAGCCCGATGGCCAGGTGCTGATTGATGCCCGCCGCCGCCGAATCGAACGCAGTGTGCGCACTGTACACGGCGATCGAATGCTTGATGAGCTGCAGCAGCAGGCGGCCCGTCGTCGTGTCGGCCGTTACCGTTTTGAGCGGGCGAAACGGCAGCGGATGGTGCGACACCAGCAGGTGGGCGCCCTCGGCGACGGCTTCCTGGACGACCTCCGGCGTGATCGTCAGGCAAGTCATCACCCGCTCGGCCGGCCACGCTGCGTCGCCCACCAGCAAGCCGACGTTGTCCCACGACTCGGCCAGCGACAGCGGCGCCAGTTGCTCAAGCACCCGCGCGATTTCACCTACCGTGGGCATGGCTGTCACCGCTTTCCCGTGTGCTGGCGGACGAACCGGTTGCGTCAAGCCGGGCGATCCCTTCGGCTCGTCGCTGGATGGCCGCATCGTAGACCGCCCGGCACTGGCGGCACAAGGCGCGACGCCGCGACCCTTTCCACCTCCCGACCCCTTCCGCCTGCAGCTCTTTAGAACCGTCCCGCGAAGCGGCGTTACGGTTCAACGACGAACCGGTGATTCAGCACGCGCGGTCCGTCCACTTCTTGGGCCCGCAGCCAGAGCTCGGCGCCGATCAACTCGGCGCCATGGGCGTAGCGGTAGATTTTGACGTCCGGGCTGGCCCCCAGCCGCACGACGTGCGTTCGCTGGCGGCGCCTGCCGCCGGGGGCGTAGAGCAGGCACTTGAAGTCGGGCGCCGAGCTGCCGTAGTTGGCCATGCGCTGTTCGACCACGAGCGAGCCGTCGTCGTCCAGTCGCGTGTTGGTCTCAAGCTGGATCTGGCCGTCGCCCACCTCGAGCGTCCGAACCACGCTAAAGCGGTACTGCCGATCGGCCTCGATGACGAAGTCGGCGCGAACCGGCGCCGGGCCGCCGGGGGCGTCGAACGGCAAGCTGACGTCGAACGAGCGCAATGCCGTTTCGCCGGCCGAAAGCTTGAAGTCGATTCTGCCTGGCGATACCTGCCAACCGTGGGGCGGATGGAGCTCCACGTAACCGCTGACGCCTTGAGGAAACGCATTGTGGATTTGCAGTTGGTTCGCGTGCGACTGGCCGAAGATGCTGGGCACGTGCCGCTTGGCGAACGTCGCCCGTTGACGCCAGCGGGCGATGTACGGATCGAGGCCGACGACGAACCGCGGCGCCGAGTCCACGGCGATGACCTGCTCGTCGCCTTGTCGGACAGCCGGCTGCTGGCGTCCCCAGACGTCGTGCACGCGGACGTCGTCCCCCAGGTACAGCACTTCCCTCGTCGGCGAGTCGCTCCAGACGGCCATGACGATGCTGCCGTCGGGCCGTTCGAACAGGCGATTGTGGCTGCCGCCCGGCAGCGGCGCCGCGCCCAGGTACTTCGCGCCGCCGAGCATCGCGGCCGTGGTGCGCCATGGCAACAGCAGCTCGCTGGGCGACCCGGCGTCGGTCATCAGGCCCCGCTCGTCGTCGAACGGTTGCGCGGCGAAGATGCCGTCGGCGCCGTGCATCTTCGCGGCGAGCATCTGGGCGACCAGATCGCGGGCCCGCGCTTCGAGATCGTACTGGCTTCTCGGCAGCGGCTCGACGAGCACCCAGCGGCGGACGCCCGCCCGCGGCGGAGTTTGCAGGTAGGCCCCCAGTTCCGCCCCGGTGAGGGCCGGCGACGCCCAGTACTGCTGAAACTGCCACGCGGCAGTCCCGGCCTCGGCCTGGTTCCACGGCCAGCCGATGCCCAGGCTCACCTCCTGACCGAACCGGAAGAGCTTGCCCCGCAATTGGGCCAGTTCCGATTCCACGTTCGGCACGGCGGCCAGGCTCGTGTCGCCGTCGCCGCCCAGTTGCCACCAGCGAACCCGCAGCGACAGCCGCGTGAGGACCGGATCGAGCAGCGGCATCCAGGACGCCGGGTCGGAGGTGAGCGTGTCGGCAATGGCGGCCTCGGGGCTCAACCGGCGGGCCAGGTCCGAGTCGGCCGGCGGTCGGTCGATCACGCCGACGACTTCGATCTCGGCCGCGGCGAGTCGCTCGGCCAGCATGGCGTAGGCGTCCCCCTGTTCGGGATGCTGGCTGCTGTACCACACGGGCAGCTTGACCCAGTGGATGGCGACTCGCGGCAGGAGTTTCGCCAATTCGTCGAGGGGCATCGGGATTTCATCGCCCGCCAGCGACCAGCCGAACTCGCCGCGGGCAGCGGGCTCCGGCGGCGGCGCCAGGGCGATGTTAATCACATCGCGTTTGAGCCGGCCCTCGGCCGTCTCCATGGTGACGCACACCCGGTA
>QEVI01000415.1 GCA_003576855.1 Planctomycetota bacterium | reverse complement strand
TCCGGGGCCGCTCATCGCACCTTCTCGCATCGCTCCGGTCGCTGACGCTTCCGGCTCGCTGCGAAAAAGCAGGATGAGCAGCCCCTTCTCGCTCGACTTGCATGCCTAATCCACGCCGCCAACGTTCATTCTGAGCCAGGATCAAACCCTTCAATTGGTTTTATGCTTCAACTCGCCTGCTCGACCGCGAGGACGAACCCCGCGACTCGCAGGGCGAGTCAATTAGCCTTTTGAAGTAGCTTGAGATCCAGTTGCACGCCGACCCTTGCGGATCGACGCGACTTTGATCTGTACGATCTTGCGCTGGCTCTTGAAGCTTCCCGACTGCAAGCAGCCGAAGAGCCTCAAGTCTCAAAAGAGGTCACTCACCAAATTGTCAAAGAGCAAGAAACTATTCTTACCGTGTCCAGTCGGAGGGCAAGGCCCCGCGCCGAATTTGGCAAGAATTTCCGCCCCGAGCGTAAGTGCCGGCTCCAGCGGAACCAGCCTCGCCTGGGCGAAGATTTGATTCTCGCATCGTCCTGCAGAAAGGCAAGGCCCGGCAAGGGCGCTCGCGAGAAATCCGATCCCCCCGGGGCCCAAAGGTTTCAAACCCCAGTTTCCCGTGGGAGACTCGTGATTCTAGCAATCGGTCGAATGCCGTCAATGGATCGAACGATTTTTTTGTGCAAGCACCATCCCGGTTGCGCGTTCATCGCGGCGAAGGCGGCTCATTGTTCCCTAGCTGCGCAGTCGCCCTAGTCGGCCAAGAATTCCGGCGACCGGCAAGCGGCCCCACCGGCCCTTGTGCGGCGGCAGCTCGGTGTGCGCGCCGGCCGGCGTCTCGAAGCCGGTGATGACCACCTTGCGCAACTGGGTGTCGTCCGAACGGTTCAGCGTATCGCCGTCCCCGGCGCCGCCCGCCAAGAGGGCTCGCGTCGCCGTGACGGCCTCTAAGGTTAGCGTGTCATTGCCGTCGCCGAGGGCCGCGGCGAGGCTTCCGAAGGCCGAATCGATAAGCGACGCCTGATCGCCGCCGCCCCCCAGGTCGACCAGTGCGTGCATGGCCTTTACGCCTTTGAGCGTCGCGACGTCGTCGCTGTCGCCTTCTCCGCCCTGTACGCCTAGCAAGCTGGCCTTAACCTGCTCGAGGCTGATCTGGTCCGCCTCGCCGCCGCCGCCGACGAACACGCCGGCTCGCGTCGATGAGTTCTGGACGACAGCCACGTCGTCGCCACCGCCCAGCAGAATTCCAATGCCATGCCTGGCCTGGACCGACGCATCGCCTACGCTCGCCGCCAGGGCGGCGTCGACCGCATGCGCAGTCCCGACGGTCACCTCGTCGGCGCCGCCGTCCGTCGCGATGCTCAAGCCGCCGCCGATCGATGCATTGGCGACGCGAACGACGTCATCTCCCTCGCCTGTGCGGATAACCGCCTGGCCGCGGACGGCGACCCGAGCAGCCAGAGCCGGGTCGTCCTCCTCGGTCGCGGGCGCCAGCGGCTCGCCGATCGTTACGGCATCGCCGCCGGCGCCGCCGCTAATAACGAGGTTGCGGCGAAACTCCGCTCCGTGGATCGCCAGCGAGTCGTCCCCCTCGCCCAAATTGATGCGAACCTGGCCGCGAACCCCTTCGACGACCAGGCCGGTTTCCGGGGCGTCTTCGCTGGCGTCGGCCATGCGGACGGTCGTGCCGTCCAGCCCG
>QEVI01000142.1 GCA_003576855.1 Planctomycetota bacterium | reverse complement strand
CGGAGAGGAAGGCGAGGAAATCAACTTCTACGTCGGCGACGGCGCTTTTCACAACGACTTCGAGGGGCTTTTTCTGCACGAGCTGGGCCATGCGCTGGGGCTGGCGCATTCGGACGTCTGCTCGGCGATGTCCATCGACTTCGACTGCTACAAGTACATCAACCGCATACCGGACGCTGATGACGTCGCGGGCGTCCAGTTCCTGTATGGCCCCGCGCTGGCAGCCGATTTCAATATGGACAACCTGGTCGCCGCCGCGGATCTGGCCGACTGGACGACGGGCTTCGGCACGGCCGCCGGCGCCACGCGCCTGGACGGCGACGCCACGGCCGACGGGCAGGTCGACGGCGGCGACTTTCTCCTTTGGCAGCGAGAATTTGGCCGCGGCGAATCGATGGCGCCGGCAAGCGCGGTCCCCGAGCCGGGCTGCCTCGGACTGGCAATCGCGTGCCTGGCCATCGGCGGCGACTATCGGCGACGGCGCGGCGAGCGCCATATAGGGCTTGCCGCCAGTTGAGCGGTCAGGGCATGTCGCGGCGGTCGACGACGACGGCCAAGCGGGCGCAGGCCGCGACTAGAAGTGCTCGATGAACACGCCGCACTTGGGGCACTTGGCGAACCACATGGGGACCGACTCGCCGCACTTGCAGCGGATGTGATGCCGAACGACTGAGGATCCCAGCAGGCTGCCGCTGGAACTGGGGGACTTTTCGTCGGGGATGCTGTCGAACACCCAGGAATCCGCCGTGACGGGCTTGACGCCCTTGTGTTCCTCGCGATACGCCTGCGAGTACGCCTTTTTTAGCTCCGGGGACGTGAGCGCGTCGGGCACGCGGACCACGACCTGGCCCTCGCAATAGGGGCAAATCCCTTTCTTGCCGGCGTACTTGTCCTTGACGCTAAAGTGGTGGCCGTTCGGGCAAGTGACGGGAATGCCCATGAAAGCGACTCCTGTGAAAAGACGATCCCGCCGACGCCGCCGTACAACTACAGAGGCGTAGATTGTCTCCGGCCGCTTCGGCGGTTCCGGTATCGCGATTCGCCCTTCTCAGGTCCCGTCCGCCGGCCGACTCGTCTCTGCGGTGCGAATTGACCGGCAAGGCCGCCGCCCGCGTTTTCTTGGCGCCAGACGATGGCCGCTTTCCCACCCCGACAATCCGTCAAGCGCTGAGAGCGCTTGCTTCCCGAATTCTCTCACGCCGCGGCGAGTTGTCAAACAATTCCCCCCGAACGGGGCATTTCGGACCCGGCAACAGGCTTCCGCTAGGCCGGCTTGCCGCCCGGGGAGGGCGCGGCGACGCGGATTTCGTTCGGCTGGTAGGCGCCCTTGATCTGAATTGCCTTGCGGCCCTTCAGCTTGCCCGGCGATGCATAGAACTTCGGCTTTCCCTCGATGTACACCAGCAGCGGCTCGTGGACGTCCTTTTCACTGGCGATGATATCGCCCACGCGCAGTTCCAGCATGTCGGCGGTCGTGATTCGCGTAGCCGCCAGTTCGACGACCAGCTCGACCGGGGCCTTGGCGATTCGATTGCCGATGCGCTGCATCGATTCGACGTTCGGAGACTTCTTCGAGTAGCTGACCCAATTGTTGCTGGTGAGCTTGCCGCTTACCCGCTCGATCGAGTTGAACGGGATGCACAGGTTCATCATGCCGCGCATCTCGCCCACGGTGAGCTCGAAGCTGATCAACACGATGACTTCGTTGGCCGGTATGATCTGCACGAGCTGCGGATTGCTCTCGACGCGATCCACGGACAGCTCAAGCTGCAACACGTTTTCCCAGGCATGCTGCATTTCCTTGAGAAACAGGTTCGTGATGCGCGACACGAGGCGGAGCTCGATTTCAGTGAGCGGCCTCCGCGCCGGCGGCGTCGCCGACGTGCTCCCGCCCAGGAGGCGATCGATCACGGGAAACAGGATCGACGGATTGATATCGAGGATGAGCTGCCCTTCCAACGGCGCGGCGCTGATCAGGTTGAAGCAGGTGGGGTTCTCCAGGCTGAATACGAATTCGCTGTACGTGAGCTGATCCACGCTGGTCAGCTTCACTTCGACCATGGTGCGAAGCAGCGCCGACAGCGCAGCGCCGAAGTTGCGCCCGAACCCTTCGTGCATCGTCTGCAGCGAGCGCATTTGCTCCTTGCCGACGCGTTCGGGACGCTTGAAGTCGTAGACAGTGACCTTGTCGCGAATGCGGAAGGCCTCCGGAGGCGCCCCGGCAGCTCGGCCATCGCCGCCGCTTTCGATCGCACTAAGAAGGTTCTCGACTTCCGCCTGGCTCAGAACGTCGCTCATACCGCACTCCATTGCAGCAGCGAGATATCGCTTCGCGGTCCTCAGGGATGCTACGGCAAGCAACCTTGCCTATCGGATGACGCAAGGCCTGCTCAGCGATGCCGACGCAGCAGCGGGGCGTCCCCGCTTAATCCAGCATCCAGCATCCAGCATCCAGCATCCAGCATCCAGCGTCCGCTATCCCCTCACCTGCCCATTTCCGTGGACTACGTACTTGTAACTGGTTAGTTCATCGACGCCGCAGGGGCCGCGGGCGTGGAATTTATCGGTGCTGATGCCGATTTCGGCGCCCAGGCCGAATTCGCCGCCGTCATTGAACCGCGTGCTGGCGTTGATCATCACGGCCGAACTGTCGACCTCCGCGGCAAACCGCTCGCTCGCCTGCAAGTCGCTGGTCACGATGGCGTCGGTATGGTGGGAGCCATACCGGTTGATGTGTCTAATCGCCTCGTCCAGCGACCCGACGACGCACACGGAGATGACGGGGCCCAAGTACTCGGCGGCGTAGTCGGCCTCGGTCGCCGGCTGAGCGGACGCGACAAGCGCTCGGGTCCGCTGGTCGCCGCGGATTTCGACGTTGTGCCTCCCCAGTTCGACGGCGATCATCGGCAGGAACCGGCCCGCGACATCGGCGTGCACCAGCAGCGATTCGGCCGCGTTGCAGACGCCCATCCGCTGGCACTTGGCGTTCACGACGATTTCGCGGGCCATCGCCAGGTCGGCCGACGCGTCCACGTACACGTGGCAGTTGCCGTCGAAGTGCTTGATGACCGGCATCTTGGCCTCGGCGGCGACGCGGCGGATAAGGCTTTCCCCGCCGCGGGGTATCGCGACGTCGATGTATTCCGGCATGCGGAGAAACTCGCCGACGGCGGCCCGATCGATCGTTGCCACCAGTTGCACCGCGTCTTCGGGCAGTCCCGTCTCGCGGGCCGCCTGCTGGAGCAACTCGACGATGGCCTGGCTGGAGTGAATCGCCTCTTTGCCGCCGCGGAGTATCACGGCGTTGCCGGCTTTAACGCAGATGGCCGCCGCGTCGGCAGTGACGTTGGGCCGCGACTCGTAGATGAAAAACACGACGCCCAAGGGGACGCGGACTTTGTCGACCCGCAGGCCGTTGGGCCGAACGGTGGAATCGATGACCCGGCCAACCGGATCGCGGATTTGGGCCACCTCTTCGAGCGCCGCCGCGATCGCTTCGATTCGCTCGGGCGTCAGGCGGAGTCGGTCGATGGCCGCAGCCGTGAGCCCGTATCCCGGCGCCGCGGCAAGGTCGTCGGCGTTAGCCCGCTGGAGCGCGGCAAGGTTCTCGCGCAGCAGTTGAGCCGAGCGCCGCAGCCAACGGATCTTCACGCCCGAGCCGATAGTCGCCAATCGGCCGGCGGCCGCCTTGGCTCGGCGTGCGACATCGTGGCAATAGGCGGAGAGATCTCCCGTTTCGGGCACGGCCATCGCACTGGACATAGGCGGAAAACCACTGCAAGCGGAATCTCGGGAAGGCGTAACGGCGAACAACGTAAGTATCGTTAAATACACAGTTTGGGTCAACGTTGAATGGCCTGTACGAACGGCAGCACGGCCGCTAGCGTGGCTGGCGCCCGCGCCGCTCGGGCAACGGCGGTCGCTACAGCCGCAGTTCCTGGCCGTCGATGCCGCCGCATGCTTCGAAGGCCAGCAGGGCCGCGCGCACGACTGGGACGTTATGCACGCGGATGACCTGCACCCCTTGAGCCGCCAAGGCCAGGGCGGCTCCGGCCGTCGCGATATCCCGGTCAATTGCCGTGCCGCCGGCAAGCTTCGTGAAGAAGCCCTTTCGCGAATGGCCCACCAGCAGCGGACAACCAAGCTCGTGATAGCGTCCGCAGTGCGCCATGAGCGTCAGGTTGTGCTGGGGCGTCTTGCCGAAGCCGATGCCAGGATCGAGGCAAATCCGCTCGCGCTCCACTCCCGCGCTCACCAGGGCGTCGCGGCGGCTGGCCAGGTACGCCCCCACGTCGGCGACGACTTCGCGGTAGTCCGGGTTGTCCTGCATCGTTTGCGGCGTGCCTTGCATGTGCATGGCGCATACGCCGGCCTTGGCGGCGATGGCGACCTCGACCATCCGGGGATCGCCCGCCAGCCCCGTCACATCGTTGATGATCTCGGCGCCGGCGGCGATGGCCGCTTCGGCGACAGCGGCCTTGCTCGTGTCGATCGAGATGGGCAGGCCGCACCGCTGGGCCAAACGCTCGACCACCGGCAGGACCCGCCTCAGCTCTTCGGCGACGGGCACGACTTCGGAATAGGGCCGCGTGCTTTCGCCGCCGATGTCCAGGAGGTCGGCGCCCTCGGCCGCCAAGGCTAGCCCGTGGTCGACCGCGGCGGCGGCGTCCAGAAACTGCCCGCCGTCGGAAAAGCTATCCGGCGTCACGTTGACGATGCCCATGAGCAGCGGCCGGCGGCCGAACTGCAGCGTCGTCGTGCGCAGCCGCCATGTCGCAGCGCGGCGAGGAAAACGTTCCGAGAGGGCGCCAGGGAGAGTCGGCATGCCGTCGAGCGTAGCAGGCCAGGGCGGGCAGTTCCACCGGCGGCCCGTGGATCACCAAGGCTCTTCCATGGTGGCGACGATTTGCTGCGCCAAGCGCTCGACGGCGGCCTGCTGCTGAGACGCCACGGACTGGCCGCCTTCGGCCAGCAGCGTCGCGGTCTGGTTGATCGGAATAAACAACTCGCCCGGCAACGGCACGGTCGCCGGAGGCGCGATGGGCTGGCGGCGGCGGTTCAACCAGGTCACCTGGGCCGCCAGGCTGATCTCGACCGCCCGCGGGTCGTCGTTTTGGTTCTCGACGGTTACGTGCTTGCGGTCGCTAATGAGCCGGGCCGCCAGCACGCTGTCGGCGTCTGGCGTGCCGACGACTTTGTACGGCGTCTTGGAGTCGATCTCCTTGATGACCGCCTCGGTTAACCGCTCTCCCAAATCGCGACGAAAGCTGTCCGACTCGATGATCGGCACGTACACCGTCGCCACGTCCGGGGCGTACAGCGTACCGTTGCCGACGCGATAGGCGGCGCACCCCGCCGCGGCGAGCGACGCGGCGGCCAATAGCACGCCGACGGAGCGGCAAGCCGGTCCGCGGAGCGTTTCCCGGCAGGCGCCGCTGCCGCCGGGCCGTGTCGGCGGGCGTGCATCGCGGCTATTTGCGGATGGTGGCGCCACGGGCAGCATCTCCGCCGCTGGTCTGCGGCTGGTCCTCGACGGCCGAAGCGAGCCGCGTCTGGCGGTCATTGATCATCGGCACCTGGGCGATGGCCCGCCGTTCGGCGCTTTCGGGCAATACGTTGAGCACGGGGTCGAGCATCGACTTGGGCGCGTCGGGCTCCCCCTCGATCGCGGCCAGGCGCTCGCGGGCCTGCTCGGCCAGCGGCGTATTCGGGTAGTCTTCCAGCACCTGGGCGTAATACATTTTGGCCGAGCCGTACCACTCAATGTTTTCGAAGTGACGGCCCATGTTGAATTCGCGCAGTGCCAATTCGCGGTTCAGCTTCGCGTCCGCCTCGACGACCAATTGCTTTTGTTCGGACGTCAGCTTTCCGGCGAATTGCACCTTGAGTTGCTTCACCAGTTGCTTGGCTTCCTCCAGCGGCGTGCCGTCGTAGTCGGGGCCTTGGTACTTGTTCATCTTGCACTTGAGCCCCAGCAGGTGCGCCTCGAATTGATGCTCGCTGCGCGGGTACTCCTTGCGAAGCAGGTCGTATTGCTCGTCGGCGTCGAGGTATCGCCCGCGCAGGAAATAGGAGTTGGCGCTGGCCATGATGGCATCGTCGGCGAGCGGTCCCGTGGGGTCGTTGAGGCGGATGTTCTCATAGGTCTTCATGGCGCGGCCGACGGTGTCGAACATCGGCAACGTCTTGTTGAACACGTTCGGCGTCGTGACCCAGCGGGGACGGTAGTTGTGGTATTGCTCCCAGTAGTGGGCAATCGAGAACTGGCGGGTGACGATCTTGTCGAGGTGCGCCGTATTGGGGTATTTGCGAATCAGCTTTTCGTACGCCTTTTCGGCCGCCGCATAGCGCGCAGCGAAGAAATAGCTTTCCGCCTGTTTGAACATCGCGTCCTGTTCGAGCTGCGAATCCGGCCAGCCGGCGGCGGCTTGCTTGTACAGCTTGGCGGCTTCGCCGTACTTCTCGCGGCGGAACAGCTCTTCGGCGGCGTCGAAATCGGCCTGCGCCTGCTGGTGATCGGGGCCAAGTCCAACCGATTCCTTAATAGTCGAGACGCGCTTCTGGAATTCAGCGTCGCCCAACAGCCCGCCGCCGGAATCGCCCTTATCGACGACTTTGGCGACGCGGGCGTTGATCGGGCGACCATTCTCGTCGAAATATCCCTCCACGCCATCGACGCGGAAGCCCTTGCCGGGGTCGAATACCGCGTGCTTTTTATGCTTCTTCCACCACGCGGGCGTGCCTACCGGAGCACTCGCCCCCACCGATGGCCATTGCGGCTGCGGAAGCTTGAGGGCCGCGCATCCGCCGACCAGCGACACGCAGATCGCGCACAGCGCCAGCAAAATGAAGCGAGGCATGGGCAATTGACACATTGACAAGCGACGCCGCGACAGCAGTGCGCGCAGCAGGAGACGGTCCACGCGGCCGCGAACAGTAGGGCGCCCGCCTCGCAAGCGTCAAGAGCAATCGCCGGACGACGCAGGTTCGCGCAATCACTCCCGGCGCCGCCTGATGCGTGCCGTGGGCTGGCAGAATCGGCGCCATTGCGCCGCGTCGGCGGCTTTGCGTGCAGGCTTCGCGTCCGCCGCGTCAGGCGCTTTCGCGCTTGTTGCCGGCCAATCGCTCAATGCGAACCCGTTCGATCCGGCGCCGCGTCGCTTCCAGGACGATAATCCGCACCTCGTCGCGCCAGGCGACGCTTTCGCCGCTTTGCGGCACGCGGCCCAGCAGCGAAAACACCAGGCCGGCGATGGTGTCGTAGTCGCCGTCTTCGGGCAACTCCAGCCCCATCGCTTCATTGATTTCGTCGATG
This sequence comes from Planctomycetota bacterium, assembly GCA_003576855.1. Classification (GTDB taxonomy): domain Bacteria; phylum Planctomycetota; class Planctomycetia; order Pirellulales; family Lacipirellulaceae; genus Lacipirellula. The sequence goes on along the minus strand of QEVI01000142.1, from coordinate 5,172 downwards.
TGCGTGCGACCCAGGGCTTCCAAGGCATCGTCGTCGATGCGGACCATCTCCTCGACCGGCTCCGGATCGTACTCGTCGTCGATCTCGCCGACGATTTCTTCGAGCACGTCCTCAATCGTCACCAGGCCGGATACGCCGCCGTATTCGTCGAGCACTACGGCGATGTGCGTGCGAAGCTGCTGGAACATTTGCAGGAGATCGTCCACCGCCTTGGTTTCCGGGACGAACAGCGGCTTCCGCAGCAGTTCGCGCAGCGGCGTGTGCGATTCCGGCTTGGCGGTCGCGAGCTCCGGCAAGAGATCCTTGATGTACAAGATGCCGACGATGTCGTCGCGCGTCTTGTCGTAGACCGGGATGCGGGTGTGGCGCGACTCGATCACGTCGGACAGCAACTGGTCCCATGGCACGTCGGCGTTGATCATGTGCATGTCGGTCCGCGGCGTCATGATCTGCGAGACGTACGCGTCGGCCAGGTCGATCACGCCCTCGATCATCTCGCGGGCCTCGTCCTCTAGCAGCCCGCCGCGATGTCCTTCGCTGACAATGGTGCGGATCTCTTCTTCAATGGCCTGTTCGTCCACGACTTGCGGCGTACGACCGGCCATGCGGTGAAGCAGCATATCGAGCAGCCGGGCGCCCCACGCGAGCGGCGAGGTGATCGCGGCCATTAACCGCCACAGCGGCCAAGTGCGGTAGAGGAATTCCTCGGCGAACACGCGGGCGCCGGCCCATGGCGCCCACGTACGAGCGATGACCAGCGCCAAGCCCATGGCCCCCGCCGTGCCGAGCAGGGCGCCGGGCGACTGGCTGGGCTCAAACCGCCAATGCACCGAGGCCCAAGCGGCCCCGGCGATGAGTGCCAGCGCGGCCATAAAGGCGCCGCAGATTTCGACGCCCAGGGCGACCTGCTCGTGTCCGCGCAAGATTTCGCCGAAACGCTCGGGTCTCCCGTGGCGGGTGCAGATTTCGGCCAGGTCGTTTCGCGAGAACTCGCGTAGGGCGCGGTAACCGAGATTGACGAATGCCGTAGCCAGCAGCGAGAGAAGCGATATCGTGGCTAGCGCGTTGGCGGTCACGTCGAGGCATCCTCCGTGCAGCGCAGCCAGCGGCCGTCATTCGGCCCGCGGGCGACGCCTAGCTTCGCCAGCACCGCCCATTCGGCCGCGCGCATGCGGGCCTCGTCGTCAGGTTCCTTATCGCGGTAGCCGGCAAGATGGAGCGCCCCATGAACGACGTACAACAGCAGCTCGTCGGCCGCCGGCCACCCGACTTCTTCGCCGTAGCGGACGGCCGTGTCCAGGCTGGCGATGATCTCGCCTTCCAGCCTGGGCGGAGCGTCTACCAGCGGAAAGCTGAGCACGTCCGTGGGGTAGTCGTGCTCCAAGAATTGGCGGTTGAGCCGATGGATCGTCCGATCGTCGACGATGGCAACGCTGATCTCGCCGCGGTCGTACGGCGAATCGGCCAGGGCTAAACGGACCGCGGATTCCAATCGCGCGGCGTCAACCGGCGCGCCGGTCTCGTTGGCGATCAGCACGCACAGCGGCGGCCCAGGAAGATCCTGCGAGGACCCAGCGAGCTCACTTGATCGAAAGAGATCCATCAGAGGCTATACACTATGCCGCGGATTGTCGCGGGTCGTCGATACAATCTCGGCGGTTCAGCGCACATAACTGAACCTCGGCCCGCCGTTCGCGCGCGGCCCGGTTACGGGGCGGTCGCCCCGCGTTTATGCGAACGTCCGGCCGCATTGCCGTCACGCCGACTCCTGGTCCGGGTACTTCACCCGACCGTGATACACCGCGGTGAGCGATTTTACCAAGCTCTCGCCGATTTTGCGTACTTCTTCGAGGGTCAAGCCGCATTCGTCGAACTGGCCGTCCAAAAGCCGCTTCATGCAGATCTCGTGCACGAGACTCTCGATCCGCGAGGGAGTCGGCTCCTTGAGGACGCGGCTGGCGCTCTCTACGGCGTCGGCGAGCATCAGCACGCCGGCTTCGCGGGTCTGGGGCTTGGGACCCGGGTAGCGGAAGGCGCTCTCATCGAGCGCGCCTCCCTCAGGATCCTCCTGCACCTTTTTGAGGTTCGCCTGCCGATAGAAATACTCGACGAGCGTCGTGCCGTGATGTTGCTGGATGAAGTCGATGATCGACTCCGGCAGCCGGTTTTGCCGAGCCAAGTCGGCGCCGTCCTTTACGTGGGCGATGATCACCAGCGTGCTCATCGCCGGCACCAGCGAATCGTGGCGGTTGGCGCCCTTGGTCTGGTTTTCGACGAAGTACTGCGGCTTGAGCATCTTGCCGATGTCATGAAAGTAGGCTCCCACGCGGACGAGCAACCCGCGGGCGCCAATCGCCTCGGCCGCGGCTTCAGCGATCGACGCCACGGTAATCGAGTGGTTGTAGGTGCCCGGTGCGCGGCGAATCAATTCCTGCAGCAAGGGATGCGCCGGATCGCCCAGCTCGATAAGGCTGAGGTCTGTTTCGACGCCGAACATTTTCTCGACGGTCGGCAGCATCACGGTCATCAACGAGCCGGCGATGATCGACCACAGGGCGATGATGAACCCGTCGGAAACGAGCGGCGCCCAGGAGCGCTCGTCGAGAACGCCGACGCCCAAGGTCGTCAGAAAGCCGACCGCCGCGGCCGTGAAACCCACGAACAGCAGCCGGCTGCGCGTGCGAACCTGTTTGAGCACCAGCACGGCGCCGGCCGTGGTGGCGACCAGCGCCAACGCTTGCGTTAGACCGTGACCAATGGCCACGACGATGACCAGCGCCACGCAAGCCGAAAGCAGCAGCGCCAGCTCCTGTTGGTAGGCGATGGCGACGATCATGCCAAACAACAACAGCGGAATGACGTCCGCGCCCCACGCGTATTGGCTTACGACCTTGGCGACGGCGACCGCCAGCACGAACAGCACCAGCAGCGCCACCATCCGCAGCAACTCGTCAACGACGCGCCGATCGCGCATGAACAGATAAAACCCCGACAGCGTGTAGAGCGCTACGAACATGCCCAGGTAGGCCACGCTCCGCTCGATCCGCTGACCGGCCGTGCGGTTGGCGATCGCCGCTTCATGCTCCAGGCGAAGCAGTTTCAGCGAATCCTCGTCGATCGGCTTGCCGGCTTCGGCGAGCACGTCTTTTCCGGCCGCATATGGCTTGGTGATTTCCGGCTGCTCGGCGGCCGCCTTCTCCTGGGCCGCCAGCGTGGCTTGCTTGTTGAGGGTCAGGGTGGTGGGCAGCCGGGGCTCCAGCCAGGCATAGACCCGCGAGGCGACCTCCAGCGACGGCAGCTTTTCGTTCAGCGCCCGTTGAAGCTGTGCGGAGGCTTGCTTGATCCGGACATCCGATACGGCTGCGAGCGCCCCGAACGACTCGGCGCCCTTGGAACGAACGAATATCTTCTCGGAGTTGGCGTCGTGCTCCGGCGGCAAATCGGCCAGCAGGCCATGCCGCTCGAAGTCCTTCATCACTTCAGCCAACGACTCCTCCAGCGCACTGAGCGCCCCCTCAGCATTGAACGACTCGCGGAATCTGGCGAATTGCTCGGCCTGCTGCTGGGGGGTAGGATCGGGCGTACCATCGGCCAAGGTCGGCTGGAACTTGGCCCAAACGGCCTGGTCCGCTTCGTCGAGCGTTTTCGCGCCGAGCAACTTGTTGATGTCGCTGACCAACTGCGCTCGGAGTTGCACCAGCGGTTCGGGGTTCTGATCGTATTCGGCGATGGCCAGCGCGCGGGCCTCGTCGCGAGCCTTGGTCGTGGCCGCCGGATCTGGGACTTCAAAATCGAACCTGGCAACGAGGTTCCGCCGCGGGATTTCGCCGAGGCGATGATTGAACGGGGGATCCCACGCCCGGGTGAACAACCACAGGAACAGCGCCGCGGCAGCGCACAGGGCCAGCCGCAAGACGACCGCCCCGCGCTGCAGGTTGCCCCACAGCGTCTTCCACAGGCCGGGCGGCAACTCGAGATTAGCGACCCGCTGCTGGCGAGCCCGTTTTGACGGAACTATAGACATGAGAGATCGGTATCGCGTCGCTGCAGGATGCCGCTCGCCGGGCGGCGCATGGCGGCCAGTCCGTCGCGCGGGGCGAGCATCCGGTGATGTACGCTCATCCGCCGGTCTCCTCGTAGGCCCGGACGACGTCTTGCACCAGGCGGTGTCGCACGATGTCGGCCCCGGTCAGCCGCACCGCGGCGAAACCTTCAATGCCAGTGAGCCGATGGAGGGCGTCGATCAAGCCGCTCTTGGCGTGGCTGGGCAGATCCACTTGGGACGTATCGCCGGAGACCACCATTTTGGAACCCTCGCCCATGCGGGTGAGGAACATTTTCATCTGCGAGACCGTCGTGTTTTGCGCCTCATCCATGATGATGAAGGCGTTGTTGAGCGTGCGACCGCGCATGTAGGCCAGCGGCACGACTTCGATGACGTCATCGTCCATATAGCGCCGCACTTGTTCGTGATCGAGCATGTCGCGCAGCGCATCCTGCAGGGGCCGCAGATAGGGGTTGATCTTCGCCTGCAAGTCGCCCGGTAAGAAGCCGAGGCTCTCGCCGGCCTCGACAGCCGGGCGCACCAGCACCAGCTTGCGGACTGACTGGTCCTTGAGGGCCTCGACGGCGGTTGCCACGGCGAGATACGTCTTGCCGGTACCCGCCGGACCGGTGCACATTACCAGGTCGTGCTGGCGGATGGCCTCGACGTATTCCGCCTGTCCGGCCGTGCGGGGTCGAATCTTCCGGCCGGTCCGCAGGTCGATGGGCGGCACCGGCAAACCCGCGCCATTGCTGGTCACGCGACGAATGATTTGCGAGACTTGCTCGGCGTCGAGCGGGCCGACGCGGCCGATCGTCGCTCTCAACTCCTCGAGCACCGCCGTGGCCTGAATGACCGCGCCTTCCTCGCCCTGCACGATGATCTTGCCATCGCGGGCGGAAATCTTGGCCGGAATCGAGCCGCGAATCTGCCGGAGATGTTGGTCCTTAGTTCCTAACAGCAGGATAAGGTCTTCCGCATTGCCTACTGCAATGGATGCTTCGATCATGAAGGTCGACCGACGGCAGACGACGGCCGCTAAGTACCTCTTGGCTGGTTAGTTGGCGACGGCAAGGCGCGGGCGACGCCGCGCGATTGGCAAAACGGCGACGGCTGCAAGCGGCGTA